>NZ_BAABQM010000003.1:0-143974 GCF_040369755.1 Ureaplasma ceti
ACCACTAAGCACAAGTGCTTCGTTCGATTTGCATGTATTAGGCATGCCGCCAGCGTTAATCCTGAGCCAGGATCAAACTCTCAAAAAATTGACGGATTCTATTAAGTTTTCAAAGAACTAACTGTTGCGATTAACACAACTGTATAAGTATAGCTCTTTTTAAAAAGAAAGTCAACATTTTTTTTAATTTTTTTTAAAATATTTTTCTTTTCGCAAAAACTCTTTTTCTTCTTATTTATATATAGTAAAAAAGTGTACAAAAAAACTCTCAATTTTGGTTGAGAGTTTTCTGTTATCTTTATGAATTATTCGGTTAATAAATTAAATTTTTTAAAAATCTTGTTACGTAATAAATCATGTTCTTCTTGAGTTAATTGTTCTTTTAATAATAAACTATCAATTTCACTCAATTTTTCTCTAGCTTGTTTACTTAATAATGCTGTACTTTCTAGTTTGCTCTTTAGGTCTTTTAAATCTAAAGTACTATCGTATTCATTATCTAACCAAGAGTATTCGATATACTTCTTGCCTCTTTCATTTAAACTGATCTTTGAGTTTACCCCAAAGAAGTTTTTAACAAGGTCTTCAGTCATCACATCGTAAACGTTACCAAAGGCTACTTTTTCACCATGTTGTAAGACTAATAGTTTGTTAGCGTATCTAATAGAGTAGTTTAAATCGTGAATAACTAAAATGATAGTTTTGTGATACTTATGGTTCAACATGTGTAATAAATCGACAATTTCTAATTGTGATTTAATGTCTAAGTGGTTTGTAGGTTCGTCTAAGACAATTGTATCTGTGTCTTGGGCTAACGCCATTGCGATTAGACATCTTTGTTGTTGACCACCAGATAAGTCTTCTAGATAAGTGTTAGAGAAATTAGTCATTTCCACAATGTCTAAAGCGTTCATGATAATTTCGTTTTCTTTTTTCGGATTCATACCTAACTTTTGGTGAGGGAATCTACCTAATTTGACGAAGTCATAAACTTTAATATCTCTTGGGAAATCTAAGATTTGGGGAACATAAGCTAAACGTTTTGCTAATTCTGTGGACGTAAAAGCTTTTAAATTACGGTTTTCTTTGAAATACTTCTTTTCTTTATCAATGATTTCGGTAATATTTTTCATTGATTCGGCATAACAAATTTTCTTGTTTAATTTACCAATGTTTTCTTCTTTATAAAAATCAATTCATTCTTGTTTCTTGGCTTTATTAAAAGTTAATGCCACTTGAAACTTTTGGAAAATATTAGTTGGTTTGTAATGTTCATTACTTTCGATGGCAGCAATTTTTTGCGTTCATTTACTAATATTTTTTTGAATTTTTTGTTCTGATTCCATGAAAGAAGTGTATTTTTTAAAATACATTCCAAATAAACGTGGATAGAAACTAATCGGATGTTCTTTACGAACTAGTTTGCCTTCAAAAAGGATTGATCCTTTTGAAGGAGGTTGAATTCTACAAAGTGCTTTAATTAAAGTTGATTTACCAGCCCCGTTTGGACCAAGAACTGATAAGAAATCTCCTTTATTCACTTCGAAGGTTAAATCTTTAATAATTCTTTTGTTAAATCCATAAGAAATATCAATATCTTCAACTACAAAGTTTTTATCGCTACTATTGTTTTCTGCAACCACTTCTTCTTGTTTCTTTTTTAAATTGAATTTCAATTTCATAGATTATCTACCTTTTTTTAAAGCTAATAAGATGAAGATCGGTGCCACAATTAGTGGAATTAATTCAGATGGAGGAACAAATGTTGTACCAATACAGTTATTACCAACAAAGTAAGAGAACATCATGAATAATGCACCAGCTAAAACTGAGCCAAATAAACCTGAAATCGGTTTCTTCTTGAACAAGAAGAAAGCAATGTTACCTGTCGCAATTCCTAAGAAAGTAATGTTACCAACTAGGATGAAAGCTGAAGCAGTAAAAATAGATGCAATAATAATAGCTTGGAAGTAAATTGAAGTTGGGTTAACCCCTAATGATTTAGCAATCATGTAGTTAGAGTTAGACACAAAGAATCTTCTGGCCACAATCACCATTCAACAGAAAGCAAATAAAACCATTGCTAAAGCTGAATAGAATTCGTATGGTGTTAATGATGGTAATGGTAATTGACCATCCATGTAAGGTTCTAATAAGAAGATAGGACTGTTTGCGTAAGTTTGGTTCATGAAAGTGTTACCAAAACCAACAAACAAGAAGTTAATAATAATTCCGGCTAAAACGAATTTAGTAGAAACGTTTTGTCTTTTTTTGTAAGACAACGCAAAGATTAATAAACCAGTACAAATTGACACCAACATTAACACTCAAGGTTGAGCGTTTTGGAAAGCCATTGTAGTTCCGGCTCCTGCAACGTAGACAATAACTAATAAAACGATATTGACCGTTGAGATACCTAGAATACTAGTATCAGCTAATCTGTTTTGTGTAACTTGTTGGACGATGTAACCACCTAATGATAAACCAATGGCAGCTACAATAATTCCTGGTAGTTTAGATTCTTGTAATAATCAACCGTTACTAAAACTTGAAACGGTTTCACCTTCACCTAATGAAGGTCAAATACATACAGTAATCATGAAGACAGCAATTGTTAAAACAATTAAACACGCAAAAATAATTGCCGTTTTTAAATTAAATCTTTTTCTTTGTAAATTAACAGTCAGAATTTTTTTTGATAATTCACTAGGAGTGAACTCAATTTTTTGATCGGTTGTTTCAGTATCTTCTAATTGTTGTAATTTAACTTGTTCTGAAGCGACATCGATAGAATCGATTTCTTCTAATAATGATTCATAAACTGATTTAGTTGTCAGTTCATTATTGTTAGTTGAGTTTGAGACTTGAGTTTGAGAACCAGGTTTAGAATCAAGACCTAAACCTTCAATTTCGGTTAAGAGTTTTTGATAAGTTTCAGAAAAATGTTTTTCGGAAAATTGGTTATCTTGGTTGCTAACATTAAAGCTCGTGCAATCGTTTGTTGTGATTGAAGTTTCTTTTTGTTCTTCAGTCATAAAATTATCTTTTCTTTAATAAAACAACGAATACTGGAGCACAGAATAAAATTGGCACTAAGTTGATACCGATAGTAGTATCAGCTTCTGTTACAAGGTTAGATAAGTTTAGTAACATCATGCAAACCAAGATTGAGAAAGGCAAGATAACTAAATAGTTAGTTGTTCTAAATAATTTTCTTGCAACGTGAGGAGCAACGATGGCAAGTAATAGAATACTTCCGACCATTAATACGTTTGCAGCAATAATGATCACTGATAAGATTCCGACTACTCAGTAAATTAATTCAACATTAACTCCCATAGATTTTGCTAAAGTTGGGTCTTTTTCCACCAAGTTTAAGTATTTACTCAAACAAACAATAATAATTGCGGGAATAAGAGTTAATGGTGCACCGTATTCGATAAATCCTACTTGATAACTAATTTTTTGAACCCCACCCCAAATACCATTTGGTGTGTAGCCACTAGTTTGAATAGCAACGTTATAGTTATCGACGATTGTACAAATAACTGCAATAATAACCCCAATAGCGAAACCAACTAAAAGTGGAACATAGTTATTTTTTAAGTTTTTAGTACGTCTAGTTAACAAGAAGTTAATTAGTAATAAAACCATACCAAAAATAATTGAGAATAAGAACTTAGCTCCAATTGAACTTCAGAATGGTGAAGGACTAGTTTCATTGGCCAAAATCGGAATATAAATACCTAAAATAATAGCTGGCATGAAACCTAAGGTTGTTGGACCTGATAAGTCATTTCTAGTAGTCGCTTGTAAAGCACCACCAACCACTCCAATACCAACACCAGCAATTGTCATTTCAAATTGCATGATTAAGTTAGATTCTAAATAAGTTGAGTTTCATTTGTGGTTAGCAAAATCGTAATAAACTGCTATGCAGAAAAATAAGATGGTTAGTAATGCAAACAAAGTATAGAAAATGGTAATCATTCAATTTTGCTTTACATTACGATTGATATTTTTAAAAGCTTTTGGCTTTGTGTTTAGTAAAACTTGGGTTTTACTAGCCCCTGACTGAGAACCATCAGAAGCTAATTCTAATGACTCTAATTGGTCAAGAGAATTATTTTCTTTACTGGTTGACTCAAGCGAAGAGAAGTGATGATTTAAATTTTTGTCAGAATTATTAGAATTTAGTGTTTTATCCATTAGTACAATTCATTCAATTTACTAATTAGATGATATTTAAATTATCTACTAAGCTCTTGCATTTGCTTGAGATTGATTTTTGTTAGCTGCACCTGCAGCTGAACCAGATACGCCAGAATCTGTTTTGCCATGTGCATCTTTTGCTTGGCTTGGCTTTGGATCTTTTTTACCTTGATCAACGTTTACAGGTTTTCCTTTGCTTTGGTCGCCTGTTACTTTTGGTCCTTTTGTTCCTGTTGAATCAGTGTGTGATCCTTTACCGCTTGTTTCAGAACCTGGTTTATTTACAGTTTCTTTTTTTACAACAGGGTTTTGATCTTTTGTTTTATCCTTGTTACCTGTTACTGGTGATTTTGAATCACTTTGTTTTGGTGAGTCAGTTACCGGTTGTTGAGCAGAAGCTGCAACAGTTTGAGCTTGAACTGATGCCACGTTTCAAGAATAAGCTGCATATTTAGCGATTGTTGCTGCATCTAATGAAGTAGTGATACCGTTTAATTTATCTTGGAACATGAATGAAGTCTTAGGAACTTGGAATTCGTTACCTTGAATAGCTTCTAATTGGTTAGCGAATCATTGGAAACCTTGGAAGTCATCATCAGCAATATTACCACGGTCTGTTGAAATACCAGTTGTTGAGTTGTCATAACATCATTGTCAGTAACTCTTACCGCTGATAAATGATTGTAAGTTCATTAAATTCTTAGGCATAAAACCAGAGTTTGATACAGATTGGTTTGTAATAGCTGTACCAGTATTGTGTTGTGCAGATTTATCGTTCTTTGTATAGAAGATTTGACCGTTTGTTGTATAGTCACCTTGAGTGTTGTAAATAATGTGGTTAACTTGTGGAGTACCATTGTTGTAAATTGTAGCTGTTTTTGGCATTAATCAGTCATCAGCTAAAACAGTACCAACTTTATCAGCTCTTAATTGAGCAACATTTGGTTCAACGTGGTGTTGTCAAATACCAGTTCTTGATTGTAATAATGGGAAAGTTTGACCATCACCAACATTATTTTTATTTTTAGAAATTAAATTTGGATAAATATTTTGAATATATCCTGGCATGATAATACCAGCTTCTAATCTTGCATTACCGTGAGCTGTACCTGGGTCAATAATGTATGTTGAGTAGTATGGTGTGAAACCTAAAGCTAATAACATACTTGTATCATTAAAGTATGCAGATAATGTTCTATGGTTAGAACTTCCTTTTGTTTCATCCATTAATGTGTGAATGTATTTTTCAGCAAATGGGAAGACAGCTTTTTTGCCTTCTTCACAGTAACCGTATTTAGCCATGTCTAAACCAAATGTTTCTTCAATTGTGAAGTATGGTTTAACAGCGTTAATGGCATCAATTGCAGCTTTTACTGTTGGGTCTTTGCTTGAAGCATTTTCAGCAATGTATAAACTTGATAATGAGTTTGCTCAGTTTTCTGAACTGTTTGCAGTTCAAACACCGTCAGCACTTTGTTTGTAAGCTTGACCATTAATTAAAGAAGAGAATAGGTAAAGCATACCGATAGGAGAGTTTAATGAGTCAAAACCTTGAGCTAAAGTTACAGGAATAATAGCTTTAGTGTAGTTCTTTTGTGAGTTAGTTGTTAATAAAGGTTTTAAAGCTTGTTCAGCCAATGTTGGAGTGATTCATGTTGATGTACCAGGATAAACATATAACACGATATCAGCACTTGCTTCCATAGCTTGGAAAATCGGTGCACTAGTTTTACCAGGAGTTGTGGCAACAATTTGACCTTTTCAGTATTGTTCTAAAGTTTTTAAATTATCTGGATTTGAAGGTAAAGCCATTTGCATACCGAAACCAGGTAATTCTCTGTTAGTTGGAGCTGAATATAAAGTTGAGTAAATTGTTGGTGTATCTAAAACGAAGTCGTTTTGGATAGCTTGAATTTTAGCTGTATCACTATTTGGAGCGTCCGTTGGTACTCTAACTCATTTTGGGTTAGGAATTTGGCCGTCTACGACTAAAATTTTCTTAGTATGTAATCATTGCATGAATGGTTTCATAGCAGAACTGTTTAATGTATTGTACATGTAATTTAATTCGTTAGCATTAACGACAGCTGCCATGTCAGCAAGATTTACATTGTTATGCTTATTAGCTGAGAAAATATTTGAAGTATCTTTTGATCCATTAATTTTTAAATTATTTTGGAAATTGAAAGTTGCAGATGAACTACTTGCATCTGGGTTACTACAAGAAGTTAATGCTACTGGTAACGCTGTAGCAATACCAGCGACGGCTAAAATAGGTAAGCCGATTTTAATAAAATTCGATAAAGATTTTTTCATAATAAATATCTAATTCTTGACTTTTGTGAGACTTTTAAAAAATTTTTTAAAGTTGATATTTTTTTACAAATATAAATATCAACTCTTAAATACTAATACTTGTCGCTTGAAAATTTGTGTAAATGGTATAACATTTTTTGAGATAGAAAAAAATCGCTAAAAATAAGCGATTTGTAATTGATGTGAGGCTACTCTAAAATTTAGTGTTTTAGAGAGATATGTGGTTATTTTATGTATTGATGTTTGCGGTTAGTATTGCTTTTAAAAAAATACTAACCGCTTTAAATTGTAGATTTTTTGGTGCTCCAACTGCTAAATTTAGTAGAAGAAAAAATCTACCCCTTTAAAGAGATAGATTTTTGAGTTATATAAATTATTCGATGATTTCACCAAGAGCTTCGCCCATGATGACTTTTGTAATTCTGACTTTTTTAATTTGGTTTACGATGTCGTGGTCAGATTTAGCAGCAACTAAGAAATATTCGCTACAGTGACCTTTGTAAACATCACCGAAGTGGTCTGATTCAAATAAGACTTCCACTTCTTGACCTATGAACGTTTTTAAATATTGGTTTAATAATTCTTCTGATAATTTAATCACATCTTGCACTCTGTTAGTTTTAGTAATTGCTAAGACTTGTTTCATCTTTGCGGCTGGAGTGTAAGATCTTTGTGAGTAAGGGAATACGTGAATTTTGAAGAAACCGATTTCTCTTAAGAAATTTAATGAGGTTTCGTGGTCTGCATCAGTTTCAGTTGGGAAACCACAAATGTAGTCAGTTGAGAAAGCTGTTCTTGGGTTGATAGCTTTAATTTTTTGGATTAATTCTCTAAATTGCGCTGTTTTGTACTTTCTGTTCATTTTTTCTAAAACAGCATCAGAACCTGATTGTAAACAGATGTGTCAGTGTTGTGCAAATCTGTGTGGGTTACCCGCGATTAATTTCACAATTTCGTCAGAAATTTGGAACGGTTCCACAGATGAGACTCTTACTCTAAAATTACCTGGTAATTCATAAATAGCTTTTAGTAAATCATAGAAGACTTTATCTTCAAATTGGTAACCAGCTGTGTTAACCCCTGTTAACACAATTTCCTTGTAACCGTTTTCCACTAAAATTTGAATTTCTTTTAAGATAATTTCAAATGATTTTGAACGTTGTCTACCACGTGTAAAGGGAATAATGCAGTAACTACACATGAAGTTACAACCGTCTTGAATTTTTACAAAGGCTCTGGTGTTGTCTTTGTAAATGTCAATCGTACTTGATTCGTAGTCTTTTTCTAATAACAAGTTGTCAACTTTAACCAAGATTTGTTCTTCACTCTTAACGTATTCGTTAATTACGTCAACAATGTTATTTTTGTATTTGTTACCTAATAAAATGTCAATACCGAAATCTTTTTTCAAGTCGTTACTTGCTACTTGTGAGTAGCAACCACAAACGACGATGATTGCATCAGGATTCATTTTACTTGCTCTTCTAATCATGTTTCTTGATTTAGAGTCTGCCGCGTTTGTAACACTACATGTGTTAATTACGTATAAATCCGCTTTTTCTTCAAACGGTACTTGGATTAAACCGTTCGCTAACAAATCGTTTTGGATAATGTTAGATTCATAAGTGTTTACTTTACAACCTAAAGTGATAATTGAAAAGGTTTTCAAGCAAGAAAAATTAGTGATTTTCATGACTATGAGATTCTCCTGAAATTAAATTGGCGTGAGAGATTCTTAATTGGATGTAACTAATACCCACGACAGACACCAAGATGTTAGAAACACTAAAAAGAGTACCTAACACTGCGTATAAAACAATTCTTCTAAAAGCGATTGTTTTAGCCATATCTATTGAGTCGCGTTCAGTTTGAACAGGCATTAATCAACCAATAAAGAATGAAATCAGTAAGCAAATAATCATGATTACTGTTAAGATACCTACTCATTTAGCAGCAGAAAAGGCTTGCTGTGGAATGTCTACTTCACTACTACGGTTTTGTAAACTTTTAAATCATAAGTAACAAGCGCCAATTGTGAGGAAAGAAAGGATAAAAGTAATAATTAATGCTGATGCTAGTGAGCCACCTTTAAAGTAGCCCGGTTGTGCTAAATTTAACCAGTCTTTGACTGTGTTTAAATTACTACTTGCACTGATTTCGTGATATTTACTAATGTACAACCCCATTGGGACATACACGATTAGACAAGATAAGAAGGCAACAATAAGATTGACAAAACCAAACAAAGTATGGTTTTTGTTTTGAAAGGCTTTCATATTAATAACCTTGTTCTAATAAGAAATCTAGAATAACTGATAAAGCGTAAAATGATGCTGTATCACTTCTTAAAATTGTTTTGGATAAACCAACTAAAACAACATTGGGTTGAGTTTTTAAACTCTCAATTTCGGTGTTACTAAAGCCACCTTCAGGACCAACAATAACTGCAATTTTAGGCTCAGCAACATTCTGTAGCTTTTGCACTTCTTGTCTTAAAGCTTCACCAATATGAATTCCACTTTCGTTTTCGTACGGAATTACAACCAAATCATATTGTTGGGCTGCAGCGATCATTTCGGCAGAGCTTATCGTTTCGCTGACAGTGGGTACAATATTACGATTAGATTGTTTAGCCGCTGTATAAACAATGGTTTGCATTCTGTCTAATTTAATTGAATTAGTTTTTTGACTACGGTTAAACATTACTGGAATAATATTATCCACTTGTAGTTCTGTGGCTTTGGCTAAAATTCACTCCATATGTTTAGGCTTAATGACCGCTTGGAATAAATCTAAACTTAAGTTATTGAATTCAGCGTCGTTAGGAATAACTTCAACAATTCTAGTTAATAAAGGGTCAAATTGAATGATTTCAGTTAAGTATTTCTTTTCTTCAAAGATACAAATAACTTGATCATTTAATTTGACTCTTAAAACATTTATTAAGTGATTTTCATCATCTTCAAAAAGGCTAAAAGTATCGTTTTTCAATCTTTTAGCAAAAACTTTTTGCACTATAAAACCTTTTCTAAAATAGCGTTGATAAATTTGTAAGAATCTTTATCAGAGTATTTTTTTGCAGTAATTACTGATTGGTCAATAATAATTGCTTTGTCAGTTAATCAGGTTTTAGTTTCTGCACATGCGTCTAGTAAAATGGCTTGATCTACATAGTTTAAACGATCAAAAGTTCATTTACTAGGCATTTCATGTTCTAATTTATTGATAATTTCTTGTTTATTATCTAAAAAATATTCAATTAAAGAAAGTTGCTCACTGTCAAATTCATACTTGTTGAATGCTTCAGCTTTCGCTACTTGAGCATCATCATCTTTAATTAGACAACTATAAATAAATTTGAAAGTCTTAACTCTACGTTCTCACTGTGGAGTTAAGTCACTTTTTTTATTTGAAGTTTGGCCTTCGTTGTTTTTGTCTTTAATCATGTAAATGTTTAACTCCTATATTAATACTTTCGAATGAGATGCCTAAGTGGTTTCTAAAAATAATATCCAATGAATCACGAATATGATCGATTTTAGCTAATTCAATGGTTTCATCATCCAATAAATTGATGATCATTTGAAACACAAATTTTTGGTTAGATAGTGAAATAATGTCAATTACATCAATTTGGATTCTTTCATCATCAATCATGAAATCCAAATATTTAACCATATAATTCTTGACATCTTCGCTACTAATAAATATTTCACCATATTTATTAGAGCAGATTACTTGTTGTCCGTTAGAACCCATAATTATTTTGCTCTACCAACGTAACGACCGTCAGATGTGTTAATTAATACCATTTCACCACTCTTAATGAATTGTGGTACTAAAATTTCTCATCCAGTTACTAATCAAGCTTTTTTAGTAACGTTTTGAACTGTGTTACCTTGTACTGCTTCTTCAGCTTCTTGAATTTGAATTGAAACTTGATCAGGTAATGAAGCACCTAATAATTCACCTTCATATCTCATGATTGAAACTTCAGTTCCATCAGTGATGAAGTTCTTTTCTCATTCTAATTTTGCTTTAGGGATTTCTACTTGTTCAAATGTGTCATTGTTCATGAATACAAAGTTGTTACCATCGTCGTAGCTGAAAGTCATTTTGCTAGTTTCGATTGGAGCTTGTTCTACTTTTTCACCAGTTAAAACTTCAACAGTGATTGCACCTGTTCTTAAGTTTTTAACTTTACATTTAACAATACCTTCACGCATTGCTGTTTTGTTGAATGAATTTTCGATTACTTGGAATAAGTTATCTTTGTAGATAAAAGTATGTCCAGGACGTAATTCTTTTGCTTGAAAAATTGTTGCCATAATTACCTCTTTTATTTAAAAACGTTTTTTAAGTCAATATTTCTATTATTATAAGGGGAATTTTATTACTTATAGAAGTAAATTAAAAATTACCATCATTATTTTACTATGAAATGAAGATTAGTAAAAATCGAGGAATGTATCTCGAAACCATAATTAATAACAGCATTAAACATTACGAAAATCACAAGATTGCGTTATTTCGAAAACAACCAGTGCCTATTAGAATTCGGTCAGTTCATAACCTTGAAGTCACTGGTTATTTAGAAAGTAAATGTGATGTTGATTACTACGGTGTGTATCAAGGACGATTTATCGCTTTAGAAGCTAAACAGACCAGTCAAGATTTTTTTAGTTATCACCAATTATTACCACATCAGATAGAGTATTTACAATTGGTACAACATATGCAAGGTCTTAGTTATTTAATTATTTTCTTCCAAAAAACAGAGCATTTTTATTTAGTAAGTTTTTTAAGGTTGTGAGCTGTCTTTCAAGATAATTCGCATAGTAAAAGAATTTATGAAACAGAATTAAAACAAATCAGTCAGCCATTAGAACTCTATTTCCCAGGTTGACTAGATTTCATTAAAAAAATAGAAACAGTTTAACCTGTTTCTATTTTCTTGTTAAAGAAGTGTACTTCTATTTTTTAATTTTGTTTGCAACAAATTCTTTGACACCTTTACTGAATACAAACTTTGGTGCTAATTTAGCTGGAAGAATTACACGTTCTTTTGTAACTGGGTTAATACCCTTACGTTCTGAACGTTCTGAAATTTTAATTTTTCCAATAGGACCAACTTTTGTTTCGTGGTTTGTAGCTAAGTCTAATAACATTACGTTTTCGTATTCTGTCATAATTTCTTTAACTTCTTTTTTAGAGTAGCCAGTTTTTAAAGAAATTTTTTCAGCCATTTCTTCACGTGTCATCGGTTTGATTGTTTCAATATTACTCATTAGAGTAGTACCTCATGTTTTCTTAGAACTATATAGTTGTATTATATAGTAATTTTTTTATGTGTGTTTTATAGTAACTTAATTGCTGAATCTAGAGCTAAAGTTACCATGTTTTTAAATGTTGTTTGTCTTGAAGTTGCGTCTAATGATTCACCAGTTACTAATGAATCACTACATGTTAATAATGTAGCGGCTTTTTTGTTTAGCAATTGTGCGTTTGCAAATAAGCCAAATGATTCCATTTCCACACAAACAGCTTGAGTTTTTGAGACAAGAGTTTCTAGTTTTTCGTCTGAATAGAACACATCAGCACTATTGCAACGTCCAACTTTTAAAGCAATGTTTTCTTCATTTGCTGTTTTTTCAATTAAAGCGTTTAATTCTTGGTTAGCTTTTAAAACTTTATCAGCTTTAATTCCTAATCCTTCAGCGAAAGTTGAATCACTGTAGGCTTCACTTACTAAAATTACATCATTTACTTGAACTTCTGGAACGTAAGAACCAGCAGATCCAATTCTGATGATTGTATCTACATCATAGAATTTGAACAATTCGTAAGTGTAAATACCAATTGAAGGAATCCCCATTCCGTGAGCCATAACAGAAATTTCTTTTCCTTTGTATGTTCCTGTGAAACAGTACATACCTCTCACGTCGTTTACTAACTTAACATCTTCTAAGAAATGTTCAGCGATTCATTTTGCCCGTAAGGGGTCTCCAGGCATTAATACTACTTTTGCGATTTCTCCGTAATTCGCTCTATTGTGTGGAGTCATTTTAACAACCTCTTTCTATTCCTAACATTTATAAACTTTGAAAATTATTATCTATCGTTGATTGAAGCGATACCCATTAAATCTGATCCTTCGATTAGAGTTAATGAAGCCCCACCACCTGTAGAGATAAAGCTGAATGAATCTTGTTTACCTAATTTTTCTGCAGCAGCAGCTGAGTCACCACCACCGATTACAGTAAACGCACCTTGTTCTGTTCTTTCAGCGATTGCGTTACAAATTTCGTTAGTACCTTTTTCGTAGTAACTAAATTCAGTAACACCCATAGGACCATTTCATAAAACAGTTTGAGCTGTTGCAATGTCGTTTTTGAATAATTCGATAGATTTAGGACCGATATCAAGACCCATTAATCCCTTCATACCTTCTTCTTGTGTTCTGTAAGTTGGTTCGATGTTTTCGAATTGTGGAGAACATTCAAAGTCGCATGAAATTGATAATTTATCAGCGTATTCAGCCATTAATTCTTGAGCTGTTGGAATCATGTCTTTTTCAACTAATGATAAACCAACATCGAAGCCTTTAGCAGCTGCGAATGTGTAAGCCATACCACCAGAGATAATAACTTTGTCAGCTTTTTCAATTACTGATCTAACAGCTTTTAATTTATCACTAACTTTAGCACCACCGAATAATACTACGAATGGTTTTTTAGGTTCGTCAGTAACTTCACTTAAAGTTTCTAATTCTTTTTGCATTAAGAAACCAATAGCGTTGTTCTTTTGGAATTTACCAATACCAAAAGTTGAAGCATGTTGTCTGTGAGCAGCACCGAATGCATCGTTTACGAATGCATCACATAAACCAGCTCAGTATTTTGCTAATTCTTCATCGTTGCCTGATTCTAAGTTAATTTTGTTACCTTCTAAGTCAATGTCGTTGAAACGAGTGTTTTCTAAAACGATAACATCACGTGATTTCATTTCAGAAATTGATTCTTCAACAACTTTACCTTTGTTAGCACCAATGAATGAAACTTGGTTTGCTTTACCATATAATTTCTTAGCTAATTCTCTAGCTACGATTTCTAATGATAATTTTCCAGAAGTAACGTCTTCTAATTTTTTCACTCTACCCATGTGTGAAAGAATAACTACTTTTGCGTTTTTTTCAAGTAAGTATTCGATTGTTGGGATAGTTGCATCAATTCTTTTGAATGATGTGATTTTTCCGTTCATTACAGGAACGTTTAAGTCTAAACGTAAGAATACAACTTTGTTTTCTACGTATAGTTGGTTTACTAAAATTTTATTGTATTGCATATTTTTCCTACCGATTTTAAATTTTTAGTTACGAAAATTATTGATTATGAAATCTTAGTTTTCATATCTTTATATTATATTTTGTTTTTTATTTCTCAGTACATAGATTAGCACAAGGGGCAAAACTAAGCCACTTTACCATCGTTTTTGCACATTTCTCTTAAATCTTCATTAATGATTTTCTTGTCTTCATCCATGAATCATAAGCTGCATTCCTTACCATTCATTAAAGAAATAAAGAAGTTTTCGTATGAAGACTTAGTTTTTAGTTTGTCGTAGAATTGTGATTGCAACAATTCTTTCATGCTATCTCTTTGTGTGAAACCTTCCATTGGACAGCCACAAGGTACGATTGGCATTTCTAATTTTTTTGTCGCTCTTTTAATGTCTTTTTCTCTTGCTAAAATTAACGGTCTAATAAATGTAATTTCAGTTTTGTTTAAGTACATTTTTGGTTTGAAGGTTGCAATTCTACCTTCATTAATCATGTTCATGAATAGAGTTTCAATCGCATCATCTGCATGGTGACCCATAGCTACTTTATTGCAGCCATAAGATTTTGCAGATTCAATTAAAATAGCTTTTTTCATTTTTGAACATAATGAACATTGAATCTTACCTTTTTTCATATGGTCTCTTAAAATTTCACCCATTTGTGTTGGTTGGATGACAAATTTAATACCCATTTTTTCTCAGTACGCAATAATTGGATCATAGTCAATTGCGCATAAGTTCATTTTTAAGTGAATACCAATTACATCGATATTTCATCCTAATTGTTCTTTTAAACGTCTCTTGTATAAGGCTAAAGCAAATAATAGCCCCATTGAGTCTTTGCCGCCAGATACTCCGACAGCAATTTTGTCGCCATCTTCAATCATCTTGAAGATTTTGTTAGCTTGAATAATATTACCTAATAAAGTTCTCATAAATTCCTCTTGTGTTTTTATGGTTAGATAAAAAAGAAAAAGTAATTTTGAAATTACTTTTTCTTAATATCTCTATTTTAGATTATTTTTTTAAATTAACTCTAAATTTACTTGTTCCAACGAATCTTAATCACTTCATGTCTACAAATCCTAATCTTTGTCATACGACCATTCATAAGAATGCAGGTACTGATGAAGCAAATAATAAACCTAATGAACATCCTAAAACATTTTTGTTGTGACCTAAAATGTAGTAGTTTGAGTTTGAAATTGCAATAAAGATTGCAATCATTGAAGCGAAGTACATACCTAATACTAAGGCTTTGTAACCGTTTTCAAACGTTCTCTTCATATATCTAATAAAGAATAATGAAGCTACAATTCCCAAGAAGCAACCGATAAATGAAATAATAATTGTAGATCATGCTCAGTTAGCTGATACTTCAACACCCGGTGTTGTGTATCCATGGAAACCGTATCAAATTGCCGCATTAATATCACCGTTACTTCCTAAAACTCCAAGCATAAAGCTACCAGATAATCCAGGAATTAACATGCAAATACCGCATAAGAATGAAGCAAATAAAATTTGGAATGCGTATGCTGTATTAATTTGGTGACTGTATAAATCTGAATATGTTTTCAAATCAATACCTTCAACACCTTGAATACTGCTTACAGAATTTAATGCTGGCGCAGAAATTGGGAATGAGTTTGGTACTCATGCAAATCTAGCTACAAACGCAATACCAATAATTAAGAAGAAACCTAATACGAATAATAATCACACGATACCAGGTTTTTTGTTTTCATCTCTTTGGTCATAAAATTCTTGACGATTAATAGCAAATTTAGGACGTGAACTTGTCATAAAGTAAATCAATGGGGCAGTAAATATTGAAATACCAATAAATAAGAACACCATTGAGATGCCATAACCAGATTGTTGAATCTTAAAGTAAATGTAGTAAGCTAATACGAATACTAAAATAAACACCACTAAAAATGGTAACATTCACAAGAAATTTCATCATCAATCAATTGCACTTCTTGGTTTGAATAAAGCAGCAAAGCTTTCAGTCATCTTGTCATGTAATTGAGGAGTTCTTGCAGTTAAAACAGTAGAAGATGATCCAGGTACAACAGAACAAGCAGCACTTACGCCACCTAAAGCTGTTCTCTTAAGGATTTCTTTTCAGTTAGATGCTTCTTCTTTAACCCGTTTGTTGTAAGGTTTAGAAACTTTAACACCTTTCTTTTCTACTTCTTTCGCCTTTTCTTCTTCTTGTTGTTTAATTTCTTGTTGTTTAATTGCTTCTAAATCAACGTCTTTACGTTGATCTGTTTTCATTTTTTGTTGGATGTTTTGTTTCATTTGTCTCAAAAAAGCATTAGAAGCCGTGTTAGGACTTGTTGAAGCATTATCTTCAACTTTTTTTGCTTTTTTACTATCTTTTTTGCTCATAAAAAAACACCTTATTAAAATATTGTTATTATATATTATTAAATTGATAAGTTTTATAGAGAATGAGTATGGAAAATAAAGAAAGAATTGATATTTTATTAACAAAATTAGAATTGGCTAGAAGTAGAAGCCAAGCAAAATCTTTAATTGAAAATGGAAACGTTTTAGTAAACGAAAAAGTAATTACTAAGCCAAATTTTTTAGTTGCAGAAACAGACAACATTGTAATCAAAGAAAAAATGAAATATGTTTCTAGAGCTGGACTAAAACTTGAAAAAGGTATCGAAAGTTTTGGAGTCGACTTTACAGATAAAGTGGTTCTAGATATTGGAGCTTCTACAGGCGGCTTTACTGATTGTTCTTTACAACACGGTGCAAAACAAGTATATGCCGTAGATGTAGGTTATAACCAATTAGATTCAAGTCTAGTAAATAACCCTAAGGTAATTAATTTAGAAAAAACTAACGTTAAGAACTTAAATGAAATCAACTTTGAACACCATATTGATATTATTGTGTGTGATGTTAGTTTTATTAGTTTGAAACACGTCTTTGCTAACATTAAGTCAGTTACAGATGAAAACACAAATTTAATCTTTTTAATCAAACCTCAATTTGAACTTTCACCAGAAATCATTTCCAAATGTAAAGCTAGTGTGAAAAATAAAAAATATCACGATATCGCCATCAATAATGTCACAACTTACGCTTTAGAAAATGGTTTTAAACTTATTGATATCGTTGAATCACCAATCAAAGGTAATAAATTAGAAAACACAGAATTCGTTGCTTGATTTAAAAAATGAAAGTAATTTTTCATATTGATTTAGATGCCTTTTTTGCATCCGTAGAAGAAATTTATGAACCGATGTTAAAAAACCTCCCTTTCGTTATTGCTGGAGAAGGTAAACATGCGGTTATTTCTACTTGTAATTACGAAGCGCGTAAATATGGTATTAAATCAGCTATGAATGTAAACGATGCAAGAAAACTTTGCCCGGATATTGCTATCGTAAAACCACACCATGAACGTTACCACCAACATTCACAACAATTCTTCACTTTTTTAAAATACAGTTTTACTGACTCGTTAGAAATCGTATCTGTTGATGAATGCTTTTTAGACGTTACCAATATTCTGCCAAAATTTCACAATAACGCTCAACTTTTAGCCATCACGATTCAACAAGAAATTCAAAAAAAATTAGGCTTGTCAGTTTCTATCGGTATATCTGAATCTAAATTCTTAGCTAAAATCGCTACGGATTTAAAGAAACCACATGGAATTTCTAGTTTGCATTTAAAAGAAATTAAAACGAAACTTTACCCATTAAAAATTGAAAAATTTATTGGTATCGGTAAAAAAACACTACCAAAATTAAAAAATCTCCAAATTTTTACTATCGGAGATTTTGTTCATTCGTCTAAACTAAGCGAATTAGTCAAACTTTTAGGTCGTAAATATTACCAATATTATGACTTAGCTACTGGCAAAAATGTAGACGAAACCTTACAAATTGAAGAAACTTTACCAAAAAGTGTCAGCAAAAGTTTGACTTTACACACTTCAGAATTTGAACTAGATGTTTTATTAAAAATATATCGAAATATTGCTCGTAATTTAAGTCAAGAATTACAAAGTCAAAAACTAGTTTGTCAAACCGTCACAATTCAAATCAGATATGATAACTTTGATACTAAAAGTAAATCTAAATCTTTAAAACACCAGTTTAATGATTCATCAACAATTTACCAAGTTGCTAAAGATTTGTTATTTGAATTATGAAATGATGATCCTTTAAGATTAGTTGGTTTATCATTATCTAAATTAAATCTCGTTCAATAGCGGCGAAACAATTTCAAAACCTTTGGAAGTTAAAATTCTTCCATTGGTTTTTTTCATAATATAACCACGTTTTAATAAGAACGGCTCAATTTTTGATTCAATAGTTTTTTGGTCCACCGATAAAGATTGAGAAATTGTTTTGATGCCTATAGGTTTACCAAAATTGTTGTAAATAACTCTTAAATAATTTAAATCTAGTTTTTCTAAACCATCGTTAAAAATACCGATACTATTTAAAATTTTTTCAGCTAACCAGTCTGGATATAAAAAGCGATAATCAAAAAATCTACGATACAAATTAATAGCGATTCTAGGATTACCTTTAGAAGAATGTGCCAACGTTTGTAATTCCGAGTCTTCTAATAACTCTTTATTGAATAAATTTAAACGCTTGAGGATTAAAAAAATTTCCTCGTTTTTATAAGTATCAAAATAAAACTTAATTGGGAACCGCTCAATAAATGCTTCTGGCAGTTTTCCTAAATTAGTTGTGGACGCAATAAAAGTAAATTTAGGCACTTGTAACCTATTGTACATACTGTTTAAATCTTTACCGATTTTAATGTCCACGACAAAGTCTTCCAAAATCGAATAAAACAATTCTAAACACTTGTGTTCTACATTATGAATTTCATCAACAAAAATAATGTCGCCTTCTTCCAACATCGAAATAATGTCTAAGACATCACTAGGGTGTTTGATAGTTGGGCCTTGAATGTAATGAATTTTCTTATTTAATTCTTTAGCAACGATTCCTGCTAACGACGTTTTCCCGTTACCAGCATAGCCATAAAACAATAAATGGTCTAACGTTTTCTTTTGCTGAAGGGCGGCATTAATGTAAATCTTTAAAGATTCTTTAATTTCATCTTTACCTACAAATTCTTCAAAACTATTCGGTCTTAAATTTGCAACGTTCATTTTTAATATCTCCAATTAAGGTTGAAAAAATTTGACTGAAATTTTTTTGTAAAACTTCGTTTCTTCTGTTTCAAACCACTTTTGTTGATAATTGTTTCGAATATCCTAACTCTTGTAAATAATAAATTGCGTCATTAATCTTTTTCATATCATTAGGATTTTTTATAGTTGAACAGTCATTTTTAATAAAATGATCAACCAAGGTGTTAGCAACTTTTTCTGATATCTTATAGTGTTCCATCACATCGAATACATCATGCATCTGAACATATTGCTGGATATCCTCAATTCCGTATTGAAGTAGCTTATACGCCGTCTTAACTCCGATGCCACTCAATCCTAATAAGTTCTTAAAAGTAATGCAGTCTGTGATTTTCGTAAAACCAAAATTCACAATATGTTCTACACTTTTTCCACTTAAGACTTTTTGTTCATAAACGTATAAAAAATAATTTTGGTTCAGTTTTCATTCTTGTTGGTGGTTGTTATAAATTTCTAAACAATCATGGCTGTTTACAAAATATACAGAATCTTCTGTTGAATAAATAACTGTTCCGTGAAAGCCTCTCACCATACGCAAAACCTCACTTTCTGTTTCACCGTTAAGTAATGAGGTCAATAAAAAAATTACTTTCTTAAAAACGAGAAAGTAATTTTAGTGTCTTGATTTAAAGTATTCGTTGGTTTGTTGCACTTGCTTTTGGATCCCGGATTTTAGTTCTGCTACAGAAGGATATTTTTTCACTGGATCAATCCATTCAAAAAAAGTTACACGAATGGTTTCATCATAAAATTCAGGTCCAACATAATCAATAAGGAAGGATTCAAAGTGCTTTGTAGTAATATTTTCAAACGTTTTAGGGATGCCAATAAAAGTCGTGGAATTATATTGACTTTCTTGCAAACGAGTTTGAGTAATGTAAACCCCATCAGGTAAAGTTACTAATTTATCATTGATTCGCAAATTAGCAGTGGGATAATTTAAAGCTCGGCTAATTTGGAAGTTATGAATAACTTGTCCTACACGGTAATAAGGGATTACTAACATCTCATTAGCTTTTTGTAATTCGGCTTGCATTAAATATTTCTTAATTGTTGATGAAGCGTATTCGTCATCACGACTCACCACTTTGACACAATAAAATTGTTGTAAAAACTCTACACCTTTTTGGTCTTTGCCAAACTTAAAATCAGCTCCTACCACAATTTGGTTAATCTTTAATGGTTGTAAGTACTGTTCAATAAATTCTTGAGCAGTTAAGTTGTGTTGCATGACATCAAAAATTAAGATGTGTTCCGGATAAAACAATTGCTCTAACTGCTGAATTCGTTCTTCTAACGGATATAAAAAGGGGGCTTTTCAAACCATGTCTGTAAAGGTTAATACGCAGGTCTTGCCCGTTAAATTTTGAAAGATTTTTTGGTGACCCTTGTGGATGCCATCAAAAAATCCAATTACTAAATTATCGATTGTGCAATTTTGTAAGTTTGAAAGATTGTCTTTATTCCAATTCAGAATCATATTTTGTTTTTAATTCTTCAAGACTTCAGGCGTTTTGTAAGTCGAATTCGCCAATTTTCGTTCTAACTAAACCCGCTAAATTCGCGTAGTTGTTAATTCTTTCACCCAAATCATGAGCAAAGCTTCTGACATAAAAGCCTTTAGACACATGTAAACGAATGACTAATTCTTTATCAATAAAGCTTAAAATTTCATAATCATACAGGTGTACTAGACGGGGTTCGATAACCACTTCTTTATTGCTACGTGCTAAGTCATAAGCTTTTTGGCCATTAATTTTAATTGCACTGTATTTAGGTGGTACTTGTCAGTATTCCATGTTTTTCATGTTTTCTAAAACAGGTAAAATATCACAAATAGTAACTTCTTTATTTTGGTACGCTAACACTTGGCCTTCGTTGTCGTACGTATCAGTGTAGTAGTTGAAATGCACAGTTGCTACATATTCTTTATCGTTTGTGATTAAATCATTTAGCTGTTTTGTACCAGATCCGATACCTAAAATCAATAAACCACTAGCTAATGGATCTAACGTGCCCGCATGGCCCACCTTCTTTGCGTTTAAAGTATTCTTCACTTTTCTGACCACATCATTAGAGGTTCAGTGGAGTGGTTTATTTATCAAAATAATATTTTTTGTTTGTTGTTTATTCATAATTTATCGCTTATACTTATTAAAGTATAAACTATTATAGTAGTTTTTCCATACTATCAGATATTAATCAAATATTTTAAAAACACAATCGTGAAAGAGTTAAGTATGAAAGATAAATCTAAAAGTAAGAAAAGCGAATCAGAAATTGTCGAAGAATTTGACACTGATTTCTTAGATCAAATTTTAAACAATAAACAGGGCACTAACGACAAACCTATTAGTAGTTACTCTGCTAACGAATTAGCAGAAGATTCAGAACACAGCATTCCGCACACTGTTGAAGCAACTCAAGAAGCAAAACAAGCTGATGCTACAGTCTCTGAAGTTAGCGCTACTAATAACATTACTGTAGATGGTTCTGCTAGCTCTTCTGACGAAGAACAAACTATCTTAGATAAGAAATTAATCTACAGCAAGTTAAGTTTAGAAGATAAATTCAAAAAAGCCAGAAGAACTAAATGATTCAAAATCATCAAAAGAAAAGTGGCAATGATTTATTTCTTCCCTGTACACAAAAAAGACCGGATCAGACAACAAAAACAAATTTTTGTCAGAAGATTCAACGAATACTTTGGTACCAACTTTAGAATTGATACTTTAGACAATAAGTTTAACTGAAACTGACAAAGATATGTAGACAGCAAAGCCTTTGCGACTGGTGTCAGAATTTGAATTGGTATCGTCGGAGTTATTGTTTTACCAATCGCTCTTTACTTCATCATTACTTCAGGACAACACGTCCCTGCATACAGTAAATAAGTACAACAAAAAATGTGGCGTCTCACTTAAGAGACAACCACATTTTTTTCTTGTTAATGATGTTGTTTGTTTGCAACTAAGCTGTAGCAGTTGAATGCTGCGTTTTCTTCAGCTTCTTTTAATGTATTTCCGAAACCTTCGGCATAAGTAATACCGTTAAATTCTAGTCTTACTCTTCTTGGAGTTTCGTTCTTTTCGTTTAACGGAATGTATCTAATTTCTTTATTTTCAGAACGACCTAAATATTCTTGAATTAACGTTTTGTATGGTTTTGACGTGTTAATTTCACCATGATTGTACATTTTAATCACGGTGTCTTTAATGATTAGTTGAGCTTTTTTAATACCCACATCTTTGGCTACCGCTCCAATAAAAGCTTCGAAAACGTCTTCTAAAACCTTATCAGTCAAGGCTTTATTTTTCATCCCGTTACCTAATAAGATAAGTTCGTCTAAACCTAACATTCGAGTCGCTTTTGCTAACGATTTGGTAGACACTAATTTAGCTTTAATGATAGACATTTCCCCTTCAGCTAAATTTTCTTTATCAAACAAATAGTTAGTGATGACTCATGACACCGCTGAGTCGCCTAAGAATTCGTATCTTTCGTAATCGTTATTTAAATTATGTTCGTTTTTGTACGAACTGTGAGTTAACGCCGTTTGGTATCTAGAATACTTTTTAGGATTAATGCTGTATTTCTTAAAAATGGTGTTTAACTTCTCTTTATTAAAAACTTCGTGTTCTTTGTTTGACATAATCGTATACTTCCTTAATTATGAACATCATCAGAAACTAAATTTAAAGTTTCGTTAAAAGCGTTTAAATCAGCTTTAATGTTTTCTAAAACATTATTTTTTAAACAGTCATATAACATTCTTAAAGAACTGTAAAATTGCCGTTCATCGGCTGAACCGTGCGTTTTCACACAAATTTTATTAAGACCTAAGACAAAAGCACCAGCATGATCTTTGTAATCAAAAGTACGAGTAGCTTTTTTGATAATTCCTAAAGAGAATAATGTTGCCAAAATATTTTTTGGTTTTTTATATTCTGTTTTAAAAATATTACTTACGGCTTTTGCAGCCCCTTCACACGCTTTTAAAGTGATGTTGCCTGTAAAACCGTCAGTCACCACTACATCAGCTACTCTATTTAAAAGTTCTTTAGATTCGACAAACCCTTTATAGTTTAAATTAGTCTTTCTTAATAATTGACTGGTTTCTTGTAAATATTTGTGACCTTTATGTTCTTCGGTTCCAATATTTAATAAACCAATAACTGGTTCCTTCACTCTTTGTTTAGCAAAGGCATTCCCCATGATCGCAAATCTTACCAAATCTAAAGGTTCCACGTTAATGGATGCACCAACGTCCAATAAGTTAAATGCTTGACCGTCACTAGTTGGAATTGTTGGCATAAAACCAGGTTTATCCACACCAGGTAGCATTCCAATCGTAGAATACATCGTAAACACAAAGATAGGGGTAGAACCCGCGCTTAATAAGCCGTCTACTTTATCTTCTTTTAACAAATTCGCTAACACTTGCATTGAAGATTTTGGTTTTCTTCTAGCAGATAAAATTGTATCTTCTTGAGTCACAAATTGGTCAGTATGAACAATTTCAAACTCGTCATTAGCTAATAAATGTGGTTGGATTTGGTTTTCGTCACCCACTAAGCAGATTTGTACATCTTTATATTTTTTTTGAAAAGTTCGACACGCTTTAATGGCTTGAGAAATATCATTCTCAAAACCCATTACATCAACACCTAATCTCATAGCATCTCCTAGTTTCTAAATTCTATTATTGTACTCCCAAGTAGTAGTCATAAACTTTTTGACCACCATTTTGGACTTCACAATATAGACCGTAGTTTTCACTAGCGTATTTTTCAAATTGTCTAATTGTTGACAAGGAAGCATTAGCCCCATAAATTAAGTAACAAATATCAAGGTTGTCTGAACCTTTAGCTTTCTTAATTAAGATATCTAATGTATCTTTTAACACCTTTAATTCATTAGTGTCTGAGACCATAATCTTCTTGTCTACAATACCAATCTTTTCGCCAGTTTTAACTTGGATATGACTGTAGTTTACATCTCTAATTGATGTTGAAACTACACCAGAAATAGTTTTCTTTAAAATCTTGGTCATATCTTTGTAGTTAGTTTTGTAACTTGCATCTTTATCAAAAGTAGTCACAATCACTAATGATTCAAATGTGTTCTTAGCTGGTAAAACTTTTACCATAATATCTTTAGCCACTTGGTTGGCTGCTTCAGTGGCTGCCATAACTAAGTTAGAGTCATCAGTAACAATGAAGGCTGATTTACATTCAGCTTTGTACAATGCATCAATAAAGTCTTGAATTGATGGCGCATTTTCTTCAGTTGTAATAGTTGTTGATAACCCGTAGTTATTTTTATATAATCTTGCAATTTTTTTCGTTGGTACAGTAGCAATTAAAGAAATGCCTTCTTTTAATTTTTTCACTTTAGCTGCACTTACGACCGGTTTAACTTTTTTAGCAGTGTCAGTTTGACTCGCAAATTTTTCTTGTTTTGCGTAGTATTGGTTAGTCATGTTTTCGAATTTTACTTTTTCGAATTCACCATATTTTTGTCCAATTTGTAATAAACGGTATGGTTTCATGGTGTGAACATGAACTTTTACTAAATCGCCATCTTGCACACATACTAATGAGTTACCGATTCTTGATAATTCTTTACGGAACGCTTCTAAGACAAATGGTGCTTTTTTAGTTTCTAAGTTAGGGTTAATGTTAGAACCAATTGTCATAATAATTTCACTACAGTAACCGAAACCTTCTTCTTCTCTTGTATTATCAAAGAATTTAAATGAGTCGTCATCCAAGTTCACAGATTTATCTTTTACGTGTTCTTGGCATTTTTTCACGACTTCATTTAAGTTGTTTTCTAATACTGCTAACATCCCTTTGAAGAAGCACATTAAACCATAACCACCAGAGTCCACTACACCAACTTCTTTTAATTCTTTTAACATGTTGGGTGTGTTATCTAAAGCAATGTTACCCGCTTCAACTACACGTTGCATTAAAGTAATGTTGTCTTCTACTGTTTCATTTTCTTCACTGTTGGCGTTTTCTGCCATACATCTAATAACTGTTAAGATAGTCCCTTCAATTGGGTTGGCTACCGCGTTGTAAGCTTTATCTTTAGCTAATTGTAAAGATTCTTTTAAAATCGCTGGTGTGATTTCTTTCATACTTGGAGTGAAATTGCTTACAAATCCACGAATAATTTGGCTAAAGATAACACCTGAGTTACCTCTCGCATTCATTAATAACCCTCTTGCAAATACATCTGCTAAATGTTTAAAGTCAGTAATCTTTGCATTGCTAACCGCTTCGATTGCACCATTTACAGTGGTTTTCATATTTGAACCAGTGTCTCCATCAGGCACAGGGAATACGTTTAAGTCGTTAATGTAGTCATATTCAATGTCTAAGACTTTTGCTCCACCGTTGATCATATCGATAAATTGTTGCAAAGTAATCATGATTAAATTACCCTTTCTATCATCATTAAATGTGAATTTGAATATTGATTGACAAATCTAAGTTATCTAATTGTTGTGACAAATTATAATAGATTGTTTTTTGTAAGTCTTGTGCGGCTGATTTGACGTTTAAGACGTTATCAGATAATCAAGCCTCGACTGTTATCACATTGCTTTCTAAATCAATACCTTCTTCATTTACTTCAACCTTACTAACTCCAGGTACAGTATTGGCGGTTGTTGTAATTAAATTAATAATAATACTATTGTTAAAACGAGTTGCTTTCATCTTTCTAACTCCATTTTTTGATATTGATATAAACTATCTAATTATACTAATTTTATAGAAATATCGATATTTTAGAACTTTTATTATCTATATGATATAATTTTTTAGTTACAAATTTATATGCATATAATCTTGTATCAACTGCCAGAAAGGAGAGTTTTTATGTCAAGAAAAGACCAATTAACTGGTAAAGGTCCATTAGTAGGAAACAAACGTTCACACGCTATGAACCACTCTCGTAGAGTTTGAAACGTTAACTTACAAAAAGTTACTGTAAAAACAGCTGATGGACAAGTAGCTACTGTCAAAGTTTCAGCTAGAACTTTAAAAACTTTAAAGAAAAACAACCAATTAGCATAATTTAATCTAAATGGACCCATATTTCTATGGGTTTTGTTTTATAGTTGAAGATCTACATACTACGAATCAGGACTTGTAACCTTACGGTTGCAAGTTTTTTTATGTTTTATTGATTAAACCAGCCCATCTAAACATAATCTAATTAAAGAATGTTAAAAAAATCCCCGCAAGAACCATTCTTACGGGGATTTTAGCGTAGTTTTCAATTAACTAATATTATTAGTCTAAAATGTCGCCTAAGTTTGTCACAACTCATTGAACATCGTCATCATCTTCACATTGTTCAATGAATCTTTCTAATTTTTCGTTTTCTTCTTCTGTGATGTCTACAGTTGAGTTAGGAATTAATTTTACATCAGCTTCAGCGATAGCAATACCAGCATCTTCTAAAGCTTGTTTAGCATCAAAGAATGTTTCTGGAGTTACTAATAATTCGAAAGCAGTTTCATCTTGTCTTAAATCTACTACATCAAAATCTAACACTGTTTCTAAAATTTTATCTTCTGTTAAATCAGCAGTTTTTTCAATAATAATTTGACCGTGTTCATCAAATAAAATCATTGCACTGTTAGGTTTAGAAATTTCTCCATGAAGTTTTGAGAAGTATCCTCTTACAGCACTAATTGTTCTTTGTTCGTTGTCAGTTAAAGCTTTAACAATAATTGCTAAACCTTTTGGACCACGTCCTTCGTAAGTTACTTCTTTTAAGCTTGCAGCATCTTTGTCTGCACCTGAAATGTTTCTTTGGATTGAGTCTCTACTTAAGTTGTTTTGTAAAGCTCTTACAATAGCAGCTTTTAATCTTGGGTTAGCTTCTGGGTTTGGGCCACCAACTTTAACAGCGGCTTTAATTTCTCTAGCACATTTCATTCAGATTTTTGATTGTTGTTGTTGTTTTTTATTAATCCCTGACGCAATTAGGTGTTTACGTGGCATAATATTTCCTCCTTAATGATGTTTGGCTTACTTAACGTTACCAAATAAAATTTTAGTATATTGCTTAGTGACATAAATTGGATTATTAATTCTTGCGTTTTGTCATGAGTTAGTGCCTGTTTGGCACACTACATTAACGTGTCCAAACTTCAAATTCGCTTTTTTACTTAAAAAAACATATGAAGCTGGATCATAACTTGTAAAACCTTCTGATAAGTACACATTAACTGCGCTGTCATTAAATAAACGTAAAAAACAAAATGCGTCTTCAATCATTGCATTCGCTTTAGTTTGTAATGCGTTGGTGATTTTGGTATCACCTTTACTCATGTTGAATAATCTGTTTTTAGTACGATTACCTATAACAATGTCGCAATTAGTTTCGGTACTTTTTTGGTAGAGCTTCACAATTTCAGTTCAGTCATATTGACCATCATCATCAAATTCCACCATATACTTATAGCCATTATTAAGACCATATTCAAACCCAGCTTTTAGTTTCAGTGTTAAATCTGTTGTACTAAAAGCTTGATATTTAATGTTGTGGGATTGTAGTTCTGACATTAATTCAGATTGACTATCTGACAGCAAAACTAAAACATCATGCATTGCTTCTTGTTCAATGGCTGATGCATTCTGAATAATAGTTTTGATATCATTGTTTTGCACTAAGTACAAAACTAGTAATTCTTGAGAAATAATAATTCTTGTTGATGAATATGAGTTAGTGTAGCTATGATTAGACATAAAAAATCCGTTAGTTAACCCTAGACATAGGTTGCATAATGTCACCGATTTGTATATTTAAAACGTTTACCGAATTTTTCGTTAACACAAAAATATGACTGACACGATCTAATTGTTGTAGTTGGGTGTTAGGCGCCATAGACTTGTAAGTATGAGTCACCTTTCACGACAAATCCACAATAACAACATCTAAATCAATCAAATAATTTAAAGTATTAAATTGACACTTATTCGTAATTAAAAAACATTGTTTGTAATCTAGTTCTAGACAACAAGTTAAATTTTCTTGAATTTCTAGATCACTACGTAACCATTTCACTTTCACATCTAATAAATGCTGATTATGATATAGTTTTTTGGTTTTTTGGTTATTCTGACGTGACATACTGTTACGCATCATTTTTAGACCAAATTCATGTTTTGCTTGTTGTTGATACTTTTTACAATAATTAATTAATTTACTTCACATTTTAAAAATATAAATACTCATTTAAATTATATAAATTTTTATAACAAAAAAACGAACTAGTCCCTGAATAGAACTAGTTCGCTTTATTATAAAATTATTTATTTAATAATTCTTTCAAAATTAAATTATTTTTCGCTTGGTTTATTGTTTTTAAATGTGTTTGTAATGTGACCTAACACTGAATCATTTTTCATTTGTTGAATCATTGCTAATTGTTTTTGAATAAAGTCGCTGTCTGATTGAGCCACTTGTTCTTGAACTTTTTTAGTAATTTCAGCTTTTTCGTTTTCGTTTAAATTGTGGTTTACGCCACCGAATTTTAAACCTTCTTTTAGACTGGCTCTTCTAATTCTGTTAACTCTTGATTCATCTTTGATTCTTAGTCTAACAGCCAATTCACTTGAGTAAATTGTTCTTGCCATGTCTTTTGGAGTTTGAGCATCAACCACAGAAATTTCTGTAACATCTTGGTTCATAGCTTTGCCACCAAATCTGAAGAAGTTACCACTGCTGTCCAATGAACTAAATTTAGCCGCTAATTCATCATCAACGATTGTTAAATCTAAGTTTTGGAAGTCTTGTGCAACGATTTTTTGTAATTCAGCGATACCAGCATCGTTATCCCCGAATGGGAACACTAATACAACGTTCATTTCTCTGAATGTTGCATACATGTAGTTTAGTAATCTTAAGTTGAAGTAGATACCACCAACTCCTAATTCAGGAGCAGCGAATAAGAATCTGTGATTTAATTCTTTCACACCTTCAACCATTGGAACTGGTTTTCTTAATAATAGTCTTAATCTCTTAGAGAAGACTACTTTTGCCATTACATAATCAGCAATACCCATTGCGTTCATACGAGGACGTACTTTTTTAATTAAGTGTCTGTACATTGCAACGATAATGATTAAAAGTAATGTGAAAATTAAAGGTACGATTACTTTACCAGATGAGAATCATGCGATTCAAATTCTTGGTACTAATAAAGCTTGAGTAGCTTGGTTAGAAGTTAAGCTAAAGCTTGTAGCTTCTAAACCATAGTAAGGGTTGCCTTGGTTTAATCCGTTAAACATCATTTTCGCTGTATCAAATACAGGAACACCTTGTTTTGGATCTAACGTTTTAGCAACAATGTTGAAGTACATGAAGACTTGTAAGTTTTTGTCCAATAAAACAACAGTTGCTGTTGCTTTACCCATTTGACCTAAAACTTGGTTCTTTAAGAATTCAACCATACCTAAAGCATCTTTACTGTAGCCTGTAGTAGCATGGTTTACTCATCATTGTTCTAAGTAAGCTTGTGCTCAAGGTAATGATTTTACTCCAGCAGCAGCGCCACTAGCAGTTAAATCACCATTTTTGTTTACAGCTTCCATCAATTGGTTAATTGTGGCGGCTGCTAATTTACCGTTAAATACAAATCCTACTACATGATTGTTAGCGAGAACACTACCCGTAAATGTTCCTTCTGCTAATTTAATTGATTGTACTGAAGAGTTGATAATTGGAATAGCAATTCCTCAGATAATACAACAGATTAAAGCGATAATACAAGCTCAGAAGAATAAGGTTAGTAAGATATCTCCCTTGCTCATTTTAATATTTGAAAGTTTTTTGTTCTTTTTATAGTCAGTCGTTTGGAATAAGAACGATACAAGAAAACCAAGAATACGATTCTTGGCTTTGATTTGATAGTTTAATGTTTCGTTAATAGTTCCGTAAAGTCTATCAGCTGTATAGACGTTACCATCGTCATGACAATAATTAAGACCAACTTCAGACATATTGTTGTATGTCTTATTGGAAATAATGACTGTTTTACCCATTAATTTAACTTTCTAATTTATATATATTATTGATTTGAAAATAATAATTAGCCACGTAAGTTTAATTCTTTTACGATAGCTCTGTAACGTTCAATGTCACTTGCTTTTAAGTAAGCTAATAAGTTTCTACGTTTTGCTACTTTTGAGTATAGCCCTGATTTAGAAATTTTATCTTTCTTGTTAGCGATTAAGTGAGCAGTTAAAGCGTCGATTTCAGCAGTTAAAATAGCAATTTGAACTTCTGTTTTACCAGTGTTAGTTGCTGAACCACCGAATTTGTTAACTAATTCAGATTTTAATTGTTTTGAAATAGCCATGATTTTTTCTCCCGTAATAAATTGATTTCTTATACGTTTAACAAAGCTGGATGTGGGAACAATCGCAACAATGTCAAACAAATAACGGTTTTAATTCTACAAGAAAATTCTACTTTTTAGCGTTTTCTTGTTTGTACTTCTTAATTCTTTGTTGTTTCACAGAAGCTTCGATATGTTTTCTCTTATGCTTTTGTTTAATTTTCGCAATATCTTGTTTTAGTTTCTTCTTGTAACCAGGTTTGACTGTTTTTTTCGTATTTTTTACTAACTGTTTAATTTCATCTTCTTGTTCTTGGTTGATGATTGGTTTTTTGTAAAGTCTAATTTTAGCTTTAACTAATTTATTATTTTTGATTTGTAAGTTTTCAAACTTAATACCTTTTTTAGTTAAAGTGACCAACTTTTCATTATCTTGTTCATCGTACAATACGTATGAAATACCTTCGTATTTACTTCTACCAGCACGACCAGCTCTATGCACGTATCATTCTGGATCATCAGCTAAGTTTCATGAAATAACGTGACTGGCACCTTCAATATCTAAACCTCTACTTGCCAAGTCGGTTGCAATTACGTATTGGTATTTTAGGTTTTGAATATCTTTTAAGTTGTTTTTTCTTTCTCTAGTTTGTAAACCACCGTGTAAGTTAATTACAGAACGGTTTTGTTCTAAGAAGTACTTGTAAATTTCGTCAGCTTGTTTTTTAGTATTAGTAAAAACTAAACATAAATATGGTTCAATTTGGTTCGCAATTACAGATAAAGCGTGAAATTTATCAGTATTTTTAATTAAATAGTGTTTAATTTTTTCGTTTGCGTAGATTGAATCTTGCGTTGCGATAATTTTAGCACCTTCAAAATACTTTGATAAATTGTTTCTTAATAATTCGTGTAAAGTGGCACTGAAAGCCATTTTTTGTAAGCCATCAATACTTTTGAATCTTTGGAACATTTGGTCAATTTCAGGGAAGAACCCAAGATCTAACAACATGTCCGCTTCGTCTAACACGATCGATCTTAAATCTTTAAAGTTTAGTGTCGGTACTTTTTCAACCATTTCAATGAATCTACTTGGTGTTGTTACCACGATTTGGTAATTGTTATTCTTTGAAGCTTGACTAATTAATTTGTCAATGTCTTCCCCACCGATTCATAACACGGCCTTTAAATTTGAGTTTTGTTTTTTAAAGTCATCGATTTTGCTTTTAATTTGTCTTGCTAATTCTCTAGTTGGACAAACGATTACGCTTTGAATTCCTTTTTCAAAGTTTAACTCGTTAAGGATTGGTAATAAAAACGCTAAAGTTTTTCCTGTTCCTGTTGGAGCTACACCGATAACATTATGATGCTTTAAAGTTAATGGTAAAGTTCTTTGTTGGATTTCTGTTGCTTTGACAATATTTTGGTCTTGCAAAGTTTTTTCAATTCAAACTTTAAAATGTCTGCTGTTCATATTATTACCTTTCTCTTGTTAAAAATTTTCTTTATCTATTAACTTCAAAAAAGTCCATAGGTAAAGAAAAAAGTCCTACTATTGTAGGACTTATTTATAAAATGGTGGAGACTATGGGAGTCAAACCCACGACCTTCTGAGTGCAAATCAGATGCTCTATCAACTGAGCTAAGTCCCCATAAGATGGTGGAAGTAAGTGGGCTCGAACCACCGACCTCACCCTTATCAGGGGTGTGCTCTAACCAACTGAGCTATACTTCCATTTAATTTAACTTACCTAATAAGTATATAATATTTTTTTAAATTTGTCAACACTTATTTTTAATTTTTTTTAATTTTGTGAATCTTTAACTAACTCACCTAAATATTATAGTACATTTGCTAAGTAAAATGCAAGTATTTTTTTAATTTTTTTATAAAATATTTAATTTTTTTTATAAATTGGCTATTTTTACTAGAAAAAAGGGCTATTTTGGCCCAAAAACATACGTTTTTTCCTAATAAACAAGATTATTATACCTAAAAAAGATTTTCTTTTTTTCTAAAACTTTTTTATTTTTTTCTACAAAATAGCCAAATATAACAAAATTCCACTTATTTTTTTCTTCTGTTTCTTGTTGGTAAGAACATATTCCCATAAAAATTTATTGTTTGATTATTAACTTACAGTAATTTCTTTTATTTTTTAGTAACTTGCTAATTCAATTAATCTTTAAATACTAAGAATTCCTTATAAAACAACGTTAATCAGTCTCTTAAATGTATAAATTATTTCAGAACTAAAAAACCAATAAAAAAAATCCGCGTGGAATTGCGGATTTTTTGACTCAATATGTAATATTTTGTTGCTTGTATTAACGTTTTGTAAATTGAGGAGCTCTACGAGCACCGTATAAACCGAATTTTTTACGTTCTTTAACTCTAGCGTCTCTAGTAACTAAACCGTGTGATCTTAATACTTTTTTGTATTCAGCATTAACTTCGATTAATGCACGAGCAATACCTAATCTAATAGCACCAGCTTGACCAGTGAATCCGCCACCTTCAACCATTACGAATACATCGTATGCTTTTTCAGTTTCAGTCACTGTTAAAGGTAACATCATGTCTTGAATAACTAATTCGTTTGGGAAATATTCAGTAGGGCTTTTCTTGTTAACTAAAATTTTACCAGTACCTGGTTGTAATTTAACTTTAGCTACAGAGCTTTTTCTTCTTCCTAAACCTTTAAATTCTGCTTTTTTGTCCATAATTTATAAGTTCCTTCTTCCTAATTATTTCTTTAATTCCAATGCGATTGGTTGTTGAGCTTGATGTTTGTGTTCTGCACCTTCGTAAACAAATAATTTAGTTAAAATTTGTCTAGATAATCTGTTCTTAGGTAACATACCTTTAATTGATCTTCTGATTAATTCTTCTGAATAATTTTCGATCATTTCTTTACCAGTTCTTGCTCTTAACCCACCAATGTAGTGTGAGTTGTTGTATCAGATTTCACGTTGTGCTTTGTTACCAGTTAATTTAATGTTTTTAGCGTTAACTACGATAACGTAATCTCCACCATCAACGTTTGGAGTAAAGTTTGGTTTGTTTTTACCACGTAAAATATCAGCTACTTGTACTGATAAACGTCCTAATACTAAATCAGTAGCATCTACTACATATCATTTACGAGCTGCAATAGCTGCTTCTCTTTTAAGCATTGAGCTTTTTTGCATATTTGAGTTTTCTCCTTTTCATAAGATATTAAAATTCTTATGTGGAAATGATGTAACTTATTAATTATATAATTTTTTATTAATCTTGCAAAAGTATTTCAGGGATTAAAAAAAGAAGAAAGTGCAAAAACTTTCTTCTTTTTTGTTAGTTTGTGATATTAAGAACTAATTTGTAAGAAATTAGTATTCTTTACTCATCATTTCTAATCCTTCAGCAAGGATTGTTTCTGAGTCTTCTAAACCAGTACCAGCTGGGATTAAGTTACCTAAGATAACGTTTTCTTTTAGACCAGCTAAGTAGTCAACTTGAGCTCTAGCAGCAGCGTCAGTTAATGTCTTCTTAGTGTCTTGGAATGAAGCCGCTGATAAGAATGAACCTGACATTGCAGGAGCGTTGTCTAAACCAAAGACTTGGTTAAGAATCATTGGTGGAACTTTACCTTGTGATAATAATTCTTGAGCGATTCTTCTGAATTCGTTGATACTAATGATTTCACCGATGAATAGATCTGAGTCACCAGGGTTAACAACTTTAACTTTAGTTGTTAATTGACGTACGATAACTTCGATGTACTTGTCAGAAATTTCAATACCTTGAGTACGGTAAACTTTTTGAACTTCTTTAATTAAGTAGTCTCTAACTTTATCAATACCAGCAACTTTTAATAATTCGTTAACATCGATTGAACCTTCACTAATCTTAGAACCTGGACAAACTTTGTCGCCTTGTTCTACTCTTAACTTAGCATCTAATGGTAAGTCGTATTCGATTTCTTCAAGTTCGTTTGCCACGATAACTACGATTGTGTTTGGTTTAGCATCGTAATCAATACTTGTTACTGAACCGTTAATTTCACAAATTGTAGATTTTTCTCATGGTTTTGGTGGAATACAGTCGAATAATTGTTTTAAACGTTCGAAACCTTGAGTAATGTTTGAACCACCGGCTACCCCACCAGTATGGAATGTACGCATGGTTAATTGTGTACCAGGTTCACCAATTGATTGCGCAGCAATTACCCCAATTGTTGTACCACGTTTAATTTCTTTATTTGTAGATAAGTCAAGACCGAAACAGTGTTGACAAATTCCGTTTTCACTTTGACAGTGAAGTGGTGATCTCACTTCAACTTCTCTGTGGTTAGCTTCAATAATCTTAGCTACTTGTGGTGTAATTAAGTCACCAGCTTTAATAATTAATACGCCTTTTTCGTCGTATAAGTCGAAGACAACACGTCTACCAACAATTCTATCTACTAATGGTTCGATAGTTGTTTGGTCTTTAGTATCCACGATTGCTTCTACTTTTAGACCACGAGTTGCGTGACAGTCCACATCAGTAATAATTACTTCTTGAGTTGAGTCAACTAACTTACGAGTCATGTAACCAGATTTAGATGTCTTCATGGCTGTATCGGTCATACCTTTACGAGCACCGTATGAAGAGTTGAAGTATTCAGATACAGTTAAACCTTCAATGAATGAGTGTTTAATTGGAATTTCAATTGTATCTTTAATAACTTTTGATTTACGTTTTTGGTCATAGTTATATGACTTAGACATTAAGCCCCGCATACCAGCTAATTGGGTAAAGTTTGAGATGTTACCACGGGCACCAGAGTCGGCCATGATAACGATTGAGTTACTTTCGTATTCTTTAGAGTTAACTAATTCAGCAATATCGGTTGTAACTTTGTCTTTAACTTTACTTCATAATTCAACGACTTTTGTATAACGTTCGTCGTCGTTTAATCAACCTTTTTCAGCGTAGTGTTTAATATCTAAAACTTTTTTGTCAGCTTTTTCGAAGTATTCGTACTTCTTATCGTACATCGGTACGTCGAATGCTGAGATTGATGTTGCAGAAATCATTGAGTAGTAGAAACCTAATGATTTAATCTTGTCCATGATTTCTGGAACCATTGCTGGTTCATCACTGTACTTAATGTATAAGTTGTTAATGATTGATGATAAGGCTTTTTTACCGAATGGTTTGTTAGGAGTATGGTTTTGAATCATTTCTCTAACGTTTTGACCTCTAGTTGCAATCATTTCAGCAGTAGGACCATTTAAGAATTTTGCATCGTTAACGTATGGGAAGTTTGTTGGTAAAGTTTCGTTGAAGATAATTTTACCAGGAGTTGTAATTAAGATACCATCGTGGATGAATTCTTTAGCTGGGTAAGCTTTAGTTGAAATACCAATTAAAGCGTGGATGTCTAATTTGTGAGTAGCTAAAGCACGTTTTACTTCAGCTTGGTCATTGAAGATTAATCCTTCACCTTTAACACCTTTAATTTCACGAGTAATGTAGTAGTTACCTAAAACCATATCTTGTGTAGGTGTAATAATTGGTTTACCATCTTTTGGACCAAGAATATGTCATGAAGCTAACATAATTGATCTAGCTTCAGCAATCGCTTCTTTTCCTAATGGTACGTGAACAGCCATTTGGTCCCCGTCGAAGTCGGCGTTGAACGCAGTTGTTACTAATGGGTGTAATCTAATAGCTTTTCCGTCAGTCATTTTAACTTCGAACGCTTGAATACCTAAACGGTGTAATGTCGGCGCACGGTTTAAAAGTACTGGACGAGTTTTAATTACTTTTTGAACGATTGGTCAGATAACGTCTTCTTGACGAGTAATCATGTTTTCAGCTTGTCTGATTGATGTTACGTAAGGAGTTACTTCGTTACCTTCGTCGTCGTATTTCTTAATTAATTCGTGAATAATGAATGGTTTGAATAACTTAAGAATCATTAAGACTGGAATACCAACTTCGTACATCTTAAGTTCTGGACCAATAACAATTACTGAACGACCAGAGTAGTCTACACGTTTACCTAATAAGTTTTGTCTGAATAAACCTTGTTTACCTTTTAAGTGGTTACTTAATGATTTTAAAGGTCTACGGTCACGACCAACTACTGGTTTTTTACGTGATGAGTTATCAAATAAAGCGTCAACAGCTTCTTGTAACATACGACGTTCGTTGTTCATTAAGATATCAGGTGCGTATTCGTTTGATAATTTTTTCAAACGGTCGTTTCTGATAATAATTTTTCTATAGAAGTTGTTGATATCACTAGTTGTGAATCTACCACCATCTAATTGAATGATTGGACGAGTGTCAGGTGGAGTTACTGGCACAACGTTCATTACCATTCATTCAGGTTTGTTACCTGATTCTTTTAATCATTTAACAGTTTCTAAACGGCTTAATAATTTTCTTGCTTTAGCATTACTTACATCGTTGTATTCTTTTAAGTCAGCTTTAATCTTGTCGTATTCTTTGTCAAGATCAATGTTCTTAAGTAATTCTTGAATTGCAGCTGCACCAACCCCGAATTTAATACCAGTATATTTAGTAATAAATTTAAATACTTCTTGGATTGAGAATGGTAAGTTCTTTTCAGCTAATGTTAAGTCGTAAGTTACAGCACGTTTGTAATCAAAGTGTTCACGACCGTGTTCTTTAACGATTTCGTCTTGAATATCTTTCAAGATTCTACGTAATTTAGTTCTTGTTTTAGCGTTGTGTTTTGCACTTGATAAGTCTACGATTTCTTTTAGACGGAATAATTTTTCCCCGTTGTATTCGTAGTGACCTTCATCTAAGATGATGTAGTTTACAAAGTACACAACTTGTTCTACTTCTTTATATGAGATATCTAATAATAAAGAAATTTTTGAAGGGTTAGGAAGTTCTTTAGTCATTCAAATATGAGCAACCGGACTAGCTAATTCAATGTGTCCCATTCTTTCTCTACGAACGATTGAGTCAGTGATGTCAACACCACATTTTTCACATTTTTTACCTTTGAATTTGACTTTTTTGTACTTTCCACAAGCACATTCGTAATCTTTAACTGGACCAAAAATGGCTTCATCAAATAACCCACCTGATTCAGGTTTTAAAGATTTATAGTTAATAGTTTCAGATTTAGTTACTTCACCATGAGATCATCCACGGATTCTTTCTGGAGAAGCAATCCCAATCTTTAACGCTTTAATGTTTGATTGCTTTTGATTATTTTGCATAGTGTATTATAGAAACTCCTTATTAAATTTCTTCGTCGATATCGTCATCATCGTCATCGTCATCACTTGGTCTAGTGCTGCTGATGATTTCCATTTCAGTTTCATGACTAATTTCTTCGAATTTTTTGTCATCTTCTGATTCATGACTAATGTAATCATTGATGTCAGTTTCTTTATCGTCTGAGTCGATAACTTCTAAGTATAGACCTAAACCTTGTAATTGTTTTGTTAACAATTTGAATGATTCAGGAGTACCACCTGAAGGGATTTCGTTACCTTTAATGATTGAGCTGTAAGTTAAGTTACGTCCACGAACGTCGTCAGATTTAATAGTTAAGATTTCGTGTAAGTTGTGAGCTGCACCATAAGCTTCTAATGCTCAAACTTCCATTTCCCCAAATCTTTGACCACCGTTTTGTGATTTACCACCAAGTGGTTGTTGAGTAATCTTACTGTAAGGACCTACAGATCTAGCGTGGATCTTGTCGTCAACCATGTGGTCTAGTTTTAACATGTACATTACCCCAACAGAGATGTCACCGTCGAAGTATTCACCAGTTTTACCATCACGAAGTTTGAATTTACCCTTAGTTTGGATTGGGTCAATACCAGCTTCTCTCATGATGTCTTCTAAGTTACCGTGGTTTACCCCTTCAAATACTGGAGTAGCTACTTTGTAACCAATATCAGCAAATGTTAAACCTAAATCGTTTAACGCAATGATTAAGTCGAATGTATTAACTTTTTCAATTAGAGCTTCGTAAGTTTTCACGTCAGCTTCAGCTACTAATTTTAAGATTCTTGCGTATAACTTTTCAGCAACACATTCTCTTAAACCGTAACGAGCTACTAATTCTTCGTGACCTAATTTTTCAAAAGCAATTCTTAATAATTCTTTTTTACCTAGTTCTCTTGCAGATAAACCTAAGTGAATTTCTAGAATTTGACCAATGTTCATACGACTTGGTACCCCTAATGGGTTTAATAATACGTCTAATGGCGTACCATCTTCTAAGAATGGCATATCTTCTACTGGAACAATGTTTGAAACAATACCTTTGTTACCGTGACGACCGGCCATCTTGTCACCAACTTGGATTTTACGTTTTTGAACGATGTAAACTTTTACAACTTCAATTACGTCATCACCTAAATCACTGTTTTCTTCATCAGTGTTGTTGAAACGTTTAACAGCAGCAACAATACCTTCACCACCGTGTGGAACTTTTAATGAAGAATCTTTGAAGTTCTTAGTTTTGTCACCAAAGATTGCTTGAAGTAATTTTTCTTCAGGTGATAAGTCAACTTGACCACGTGGAGTAATTTTACCTACTAATACGTCGCCTTCTTTAACTTCAGCACCAACCATAATAATACCGTCTTGGTCTAAGAAACGTTTTGCGTTATCAGACACGTTTGGCATATCACGTGTAATTTCTTCGTCACCGTTTTTAGTAACTAAACATTGTAATGTGTATTCGTCAACATGGATTGAAGTATAAACATCATCTTGTACTAAACGTTTAGATAAAATGATGGCGTCTTCAAAGTTGAAACCGTTTCAAGTTGTGAAACCTACTAACATGTTTCTACCTAACGCTAATTCACCGTTTTGCATAGCTGGACCATTTGATAAAGTATCACCTTTAGCAATTTTTTGACCAAGTTCCACGATAGGAGTTTGGTTAATACATGTGTTTTGGTTTGATTTTCTAAATTTAATTAATTTTCTTGTTTGTTTGTTGCCATCTTCGTCTGTTACAGTAATTTGTTTACCATCAACAGCTGTAACTGTACCTGAAGTTTTTGCAACATATGCCATACCTGAGTCGTGAGCGATTTTGTATTCACTACCAGTACCAACTCAAGGAGCGTAAGGTTTTACTAATGGAACAGCTTGACGTTGCATGTTCGCACCCATTAAAGCACGGTTGGCGTCATCGTTTTCTAAGAATGGAATTGATGAAGCAGCAACTGATACTACTTGTTTAGGTAATACATCAATAAAGTCTAATCTCTTAGGTTCGTATAAGTCAGATGAACCACGGTATCTAGCAATAACTCTTTCGTTTAAGATCTTGTTATTTTCGTCTAATTCAACGTTAGATTCACCGATGATGTATTCGTCATCTTGTAATGGAGTTAATCATTTAATTTCGTCTGTTACAACTTCATTTTTAACTACTCTGTAAGGAGTCATGATGAAACCATTTTCATCTACTCTACTGAATGAAGCTAATGACATAATTAACCCAATGTTCATACCTTCAGGAGTTTCAATTGGACAGATTCTACCATAGTGTGAGTAGTGAACGTCACGGATGTCTAAGTTAGGGTCTTCTCTTGAAATACCACCAGGACCCATGGCACTAATTCTACGTTTGTTAGTTAATTCTGATAATGGGTTTTGTTGGTCAATAAATTGAATTAATTGGTATGAGTTGAAGAAGTCTTTTAAGATAATTTGGAATGGTTTTGTGTTAATTACAGATTTCACTGTAATTGACATTTTCTTTTGACCGTCTTCGTCTGTTGTTTCGTTGTTGTTACCGTCAGCAATTGCTAATTTTTCACGGATACTCTTTTCGATTCTTAACATTCCCACTTGTAAACGGTTCTTTAATTGTTCGTGAATTAATTTTAGACGTTTGTTACCTAAGTGGTCAATGTCATCGAAGTCACCAATGTCAGACATTAAGTTGTATGCGTATGAAATAGATGCAACGATATCTGAAATTGTTAATGTGTTAGTACGTTCAGCAGCACCTAAACCAACGATTGATGTTACTGAATCTTCTTTTTCGTTATCAGCACGAACTAAAATTCTTTCGTAGCTTAAAACTGAAGATTGTAATTTTTCTGCATCACTAATTTCTTCGAAATCTGTGAAAGCGTTTTTAATAGTTAATTCGTGGAAGTTCTTTAAAGTCTTAGCTTTTGAGTGAGCTTTAATGATATCGATTTGTTCTTTACCTAATAAGTCACCTTTGCTTAATAACTTCTTACCGTTAATATCGTATAAGTCTTCAGCTAATACTCTTTGGTATAAACGTTCAGTTAAACGTAATTTACGGTCGAATTTGTATCTACCAGCTGAACTTAAATCGTAGTAACGTTGGTTGAATAAGTGGATTACTACTAAAGCTTGGAAACACATGTTTGCTTCAGAAACTTGGTTTTCTAAAGTTTTACTGTTTAAGCCTAATTCGTTAGCCACATCTTTAGCGGCTTTTTCAGTCACAATTTTGTCTAATAAATTACTGATTAATTCATTATTAATAGTTAATTGTTCTGTGTTTTCTTCTTCTTTTAATTGTTGATTTTCTTCTTCTAATTCGATGTATTCCAATAATAATCTTCTAAGTTTTCTTTCAATTGGAGCACCTTTATTAAGAATAAATTCTCTGACTTCGCCGTTGTGTCTTTCTTCTTGTAATTCACTACGAATGTTGATGATGTCAGGGAAGTCTAATACGTCATTAGCGTTGTATTTTTCATTTTCTAATGTGGCAAGAATGTTAGGTTCTTCGCTATAAATTTCTCTAATTTCGTTATTAGTTAAACCGTAGGCTTTTAATAATGATGTAGTTAAGAATACAGCAGCTGATTCACCAGATGCGTTTCTTGCAGTAATTTGTACTACTTTATCACTATCAGCAGCTTTACTTTCGGGAACGTTGATTAACATTAATGTTCCTTTGTATGGTAAAAGTTCGCAAATGTTACCTTGCAATACTTTTTTTCTTGAGTTATTTAATTTAATTTGTGATTTGTTTAAAACGTACATTCCAGGCGATCTAATAATTTGTGCAATAACAAATTTTTCGATACCGTTAATTACGAAAGTACCTTTATCAGTCATTAAAGGAATGTTACCGAAGAAAATCCCTTTTACGCCGTCTTTAGTTACTTTGGCTTTCTTTACTTCACCTGTTTCGTTATTAACCAATTCTAAGTCAACGTGTAATGAAGCATCGTAAGTCTTAGATTCGTCACGACATTCTTCTTCAGTACGGTGTGGTTCACCTAGTTTAATATCATTAACTCTAATTTGGTATTTTTGTTGAGGAGAATCGATTGGGAAGATGCTTGTTACAACTGACTTTAAGTCTTCTTCTAAGAATCTTGCAAATGAGTCTCTTTGAGTTGCTAATAAATCTGGTGATTCAAAATTGGTTTTAATTTTTGAGTAATCACGACGCATTACTTTGCTAGAGTATTTGTGATTTTCAAACTGATTATTTTTTTTCATTTTAACCTCGAATTTATAGAGAATTTTTAACGTATTTTTAGTCATTTAGACGCAAAAAAACGCGCATATAAATAATACTTTATTAATTATACAACATACGCGTTTTTTTCTCGAATTTTTCTATACCACACTAGATCGCTTTTTGATCAATAATTGCAATATTTTTGTCAAAATTTTTATGTTTTTTTCAAACCTCTTCGTTCACTAAAGTTACGTCCCGGTAGAGATTTTGGTTTAATTTTAAGTTTTCTAGCTTATCTAAAATTAAGAAACGACAATTGCAATTTAATTTACTAATAATTTGCAATTCTTTATCAGAGAAATTTTTCAAAATAACCATTTCTTGGTTCTTAATTAGTTGGAATAACTTATTCATTAACGGTTCATAGAATGCAGGAATTTTAAAATCTGTATAAATTTTTTGGGTATGTGCCCGGTTATAAGTTTCTGCTGTATTAGTCAAGAATTTCATTGTTTTAATGACATTCATTGGGTCTTGAGAAGAAGCTGTTTCACCAGATGTCATTGTGGCATCCGCTAATAGTTTGACAGCAAAATAACAGTCAGTTACTTCTGCTCTCGTTGGTAAATTATTAGTTTCCATTGAATCTAACATTTGGGTTGCTACGATTGCAAACTTATTATATTTATTTGTTAAATATAAAATTTGTTCTTCGTAGTAAGGAACGTGTTCAAACCCAATTTCTAAAGCTAGATCGCCTCTAGCAACCATGATGCCATCGGTAGCTTGCACAATCTCTTCTAAATTAGTAATTGCTTCATAAGATTCAATTTTAGCAATCACTTTAGTTGTGCAATCTGGATTAGTCGCTTTTAATAATTGTTTGACTTCTTCCACTTCGCTTACTTTAGATACAAATGATAGAGCTAAAAATTCTGCATTGACTTGAGCGGTTCATTCAATACATTTTCTGTCGTAATCACTCATAAATGGTAATGAGTAATTAGTACCTACTAAATTAATTCTCTTGTTTGATTTAATGTAATAATCTTGTGATAAAGAAACCGCTTTGATGATCCCTTGATTTACATCTAATTTTTTAACTTCTAAAACTAACTTACCATCATCTAAATAAATTTTTTGCTTTAGTTTTAAGTCTTGGGCCATGTTATAAGTTTTAGTTGAGTCTGAAACATTAAATTGTTTACCGTTTCCTAATGTGTCAGGATTAAAACATGTAATGGTTACTTCATCATTAAACTTAATTAAGTTCATTTCTAAATTAGTCGTTTGAATTTGGTTTACCCGGATTTCTGGGCCTTTAGTGTCAAATAAAACAGCTACTGGAGTAACCGCATAGCGGTTCATTTCTCTAATTAAATTTAATCTTTGTTCGTGAACCGGTAACGTTTCGTGAGATAAGTTAAATCTCATAACATTTACCCCTTCTTCACTCATTGCTAAAAAGTTTGCTTTTGCTTGAGCGTAATCTTGAATAGTTAAAGTTTCACGATTATAAGTTCATAATTTATCGGTGCTAGGACCTAATGTAATTACTAATTTAGTTTTGTTGAATAAATTCATTTTTTCACCTCACTTTATAAAATTGGTTTAATTGTAATTTTGTGATTGTCCACAACTACTGCTATGTTTATTTGTAGATTATTAATAGCTTGTGCTGCTTTTTGTGCTAACTCATTGGCTAACTTTAAATCAATATAGTTAGGAGTAGCTCCCCGTTGTAGGTGTCCTAAGACAAACCATCTCGGTTTAAGGTGCAATTCTTGTTCTAACGTATGTAATAAATAGTTTTGGTTTTCTTCAGAAACAGTGTGTTCTGATACCACAACCATTGCACTACCTTTGGTTTGATAAATTTTAATTAAATCTTGTGCAACTTGAGCATAATCGATGTGACTCATACCGCTAGTGATAGTTAAGTCTGCATTTACTGCTAATCCACTAGTTTCTGCTAAATCTTTACAATATCTACCCATCACTTCCATAAAGCAAATACCTTTATGAGTAACAGTGGTGCTCATCATCTTTACGTAGTCATTTACCACTTCTTGGCAAGCGGAGCTAAAACCTAATGAAGTGTCAGACATATCGACATCATTATCGATACTTGCTGGAATAAATAAAGTAGCCACTTGTTTTTCTGCTAGCAATTTAGCACCTAAATAGCTACCGCTACCACCAATTACAATAATCAAATCTAATTGATGTTGACGCACGTTTGCAACCGCCATATCTACATCTTGAGCGAATGTTAATGCACGACTAGAACAAATTAAGCTACCAGCCAAAAAATAATACGGAGCCAAATATTGGTCTTTAAGGTTAGCTAATTCAATATCATTATCTAATAACCCTTGAAAACCACGATTAACAAAAAAGATTTCGTGGTTTTGTAATTTTAAATTTTGTACTAATGCAACAATGCACGCGTTCATGCCAGGGGCATCGCCACCTGAAGTTAAAATTCCAATTTTCATTATTTTAATAATTCTTCTCAGTTTGGAATAACTAGTGTTTCATCCAATTCATTAATGTAAGTAATTCTGTTATATTTAGCCAATCTTTCACTTCTTGACATGCTACCAGTTTTGATTTGTTGAGCGTTTACAGCAATTGCTAAATCCGCAATAAATGTATCTTCAGTTTCACCTGAACGGTGAGAAATAACAGTTCTCAAGCCATTGTCGTGTGCTAGTTTAATTGTTTCTAAACATTCAGTTAAAGTACCGATTTGATTTAATTTAATTAAAATAGCATTACTTGCTTTTAAGTCAATACCTTTTTGCAACAACAATTTGTTTGTACAGTAAATATCATCGCCGACTACTTGAATTTTGTGACCGTATAATTCAGTAAATTTACTGTAAGCAGCTCAGTCATTTTCATCAAATGGATCTTCAATAGAGATAATTGGGTATTTCTTTAATAATTCATCATAAATAACGATTAATTCGTCAGAACTTAATTTTTTCAATTCGTTACCGTAATGTAAATTGTAAACACCGTTATCGTAGAATTCGCTAGCAGCAACATCTAAAGCAATACCTACATCTACACCAGGGATGTAATTAGCTTTTTGAATTGCTTGTAATAATAATTCAAAGACTTCATCTAGATTATCAAAATCAATACTGAAACCGCCTTCATCACCCTTAGCGATAGATTTATGGTTGTCTTTTAAGATTTTTTGTAAACTTAAGAAACATTCAGAAGTAATTTTTAAAGTTTCGTTTCAAGAAGTTGGTTTTAATGGTACTAACATAAATTCTTGGAAGTCCAAGTTGTTGTTAGCGTGTTGACCACCGTTAATAACATTAGTTAATGGTAAAACTGCGTCGTATGCATTTGTTGTTAGGTTATATAAATTAGTTCTTAAGTATTTGTAAAGTTCTACACCGCAAGCACTAGCTGCTGCTCTGCAGACCGCTAATGATACAGCTAAAATTGCGTTTGCTCCTAAGCGAGCTTTATTATCTGTTCCGTCCAATTCAATCATTAATTGGTCAATTTCGTTTTGTTTAAAAGGGTCAAAGCCAATTAATTTAGGTGCAATAATTTGGTTTACGTTTGCAACAGCTTGGTTAACCCCTTTACCCATTCAAGCAGTTTGTTGGTCTCTTAATTCTACAGCTTCTTTTTCGCCAGTAGAAGCCCCTGATGGGACACAAGCTAAACCTTTATGACCACTAGTTAATTGCACTTCGCACGCTACAGTGGGGTAGCCTCTTGAGTCATAAATTTGGTAAGCTTTTACTTGTTTAATTACTGTTTGTAATTTATTTTCGAACATCTTTTTTCCTCCTTAAATAATGTTTAATAAAAAAAGACTATAGTTTAATTTTATAAACCATAGTCTCATTTCTTTAATCAATATCTAAACTTTTGAAAATTTCTTCTAACTCTTGGTCTGGAACAGCAATTTCTTGCTTTTTGTTTCTTTGAACTCTTGAGTTATTTTCTTGTGCTTTATTTAAAGCAGATTTAATTTTACTGTTGCTGATGCTTTGTTTCTTTAACTCTGCTTTTCTTTGGGCTAATTCTTCTAATTGCTTCTTTAATTCGTTGTTCTTAGCTAACTTTTCTTCCAATTCTTGTTGGTTAATTTTTTGGATTGGTGTTAAGTTATCAGAATTATTAGTGTTTAAATCTTTATCAATTTCATAAAGGTTCTTTAACAATTCGTTTTCTTTAGCTAATAATTCTTTCTTGTTTTGTTTCAAGACTTTTCTTTCTTGTTTTGCAGCTTTATATTGTGCAATCAAGTCTTTCATTGAAACTTTTTCTTCAGCACTAACTTTCTTTAAGTTTTTCTTCATTTTTAATGAAATTAATCAAGCTAATGTTAAGAAGATTAAAGCTAATGAGAATAACACAATACCAGCATCGATTGAAGTTTTTCTTACTGCAAATTGTGTTGGTTCTCAATTATAGAACGGTGTGAATCACACAGTTTTTAAAGGGTTGTAGCTAGTTAAAGCACTTCTTAAAACCCCGTAAGTATTGTCTGTATGTGCAATTTTGTACTTATTACATAAATCAATTAAGGGTTGCACATTACTATCAGAACTAGCTGCTAAAGCAGTTTGAATTTCTTGTTGTGCATGGTGCATTTTAGCAATTTCCGCCACGTTAGGAATTACTAACATAAACACAAATAAAATAAAAGTCACACTTAAGAAGAATAAGAAAGTTACCATTACCACTAAACCGGGAGCTCTTTCTTTCATACTCTTCTTTTCGCCAGTTTCTTTTGTTAATTGACGATTATATTTGCCTCTTAAAGCGTGTGAAGCACCGGTTAAGGCGTACACGATTAAGCAAATAAATGATCAAATAATAATACCGATTCCTGATGAAGTTAAGCTAATAGAATAACTGCTAAAATCGGAGCTGTATTTAACAGCGTAGAATCCTGTACTGTTAACATAATCATTAAAACTAATGGCCCCATTAGCTGGAATCATAAAGTTAATGAAAATTCAACAAATAGCAATGATGGTAAACAATAAAGAAAGGTGAGCTAGTGATGTGGCGTAATCTCTTAGTTTAAACCTTTCGCGTAATTTCTGTTTGTATTCGATTGTCGAATCTAATATTTTGGATGTCATAACTTATTTCTTTTTTACTAAAACCCTTCCCGTCATTGTTGTAGGTCTCTCAATGCCCAACATGTATAAAATTGTTGGTGTAACATCTTGTAAAGAACCATTTGTTTCGACTAAATCAAAACCGTTAGACATTACAATAAATGGCACTGGAGCTACAGTATGTGTTTTTACAACGACGTGATCACGAGACATACAGTCGGCATTCCCATGGTCTGCAGTAATTAGCATATTACCGTCGTATTTTTCCACTATTGTATTATACAATTTTGCCAGTTCTTTATCTAATACTTCAATCGCTTCTACTGTTGCTTCGAAGTTGCCTGTATGTCCAACCATATCAGCATTAGCGTAGTTTACTACGCAAACTTCAAATTCATCTACTGACTTAATGATTGTGTCTGTGATTAATTCTGCTGACATAGCTGGTTGCAAATCGTATGTACTAACAGCTGGAGAAGGTACTAAAATATGCTTTTGCAAATCGTTAACTATTTCTCTACCGCCATCAAAGAAGAATGTCACATGAGCAAATTTTTCTGTTTCAGCAACTCTCAGTTGTTTTACCTTGTGATCAATTAAAACACTACCTAATGTATTTTGTACAATCACTTTTTCAAACATAACGTGGTCTGGTGTTGTGTTGCTGTATTCACAAATGCTAATTACGTTTAAATCTTCAAACTGACATAATTGTTTGTCGTATAAATTAGTTTCTTTAAACTTATGGAACATTTGTCTCATTCTATCTGCTCTAAAATTGAAGAAACATAATGTATCACCAGTTTGAATTTGGTAACCATCTTTATGGAAAGAAGCTGGTTCGATGAATTCGTCATCTTTACCAGAATTGTATTGTGCTTGAATGTATTCTAAAACCGTTTGTGTTTGATTTAATTTATCTGTAATTGCATCAAACGCCAAATTAGTTCTTTCTCATCTTTGGTCGCGGTCCATACCGAAGTATCTACCAGAAACTGAAGAAATTCATGTAGTTGGTTTAATTCAACTTAACAATTCTTTTACATCATCATAAAAGACGAACTTACTCGTATCTCGACCATCAGAGAATAAATTTAACGACATTCTGACACCGTATTTTTCAAATAATTGAATTATCGCATCTAAATGTTTTTTATTCGAGTGAACGCCACCAGAAGAATATAATCCGCAAAGATGTAAGACTTTAGTGTCTTTTTCCTTTAAGACTTGTTGAACTCAAGCTTGTTGTAGTAAATATTCTTCAAACTGGTTGTCATCAATTAATTTGGTAGCGTATTCGCCTACACCATAAATGACTTGTCCAGCTCCAATTGTCATATGTCCAATTTCAGAGTTACCAAATTGACCTTTAGCAATTCCTACCGCTTCTTCAGAAGCTAATAACTTTGCGTAATGGTATTTTTCTTTGACAGCATCTAAAAATGGAGTCTTAGCTTTTGCAATAGCGTTGGTTTCTAAATTATCTTCACCTAAACCAAAGCCATCTAAAATCACTAATACTGTTTTTTTCATGTAGTTATCCACACATTCTTCTATTATTTTTTAATTTCTAACATTGATCCGTTAGCTACTTTAATCATGTTTTGGAATTTATTTAAATCCAATGATTCACGACCAATTAAGACACCATCAATATGTGGTGCTACCATAAAGCCTTCAAGAGTTTCTAGTTTTACGCTACCACCGTATAAAATTTGTACTTTAGCTTCGTATTCACGAGCAATAAATTTTTTCATTGCGTAAATAATTTCGTTAGCTATATCTTGGCCAATAGCTTCAGCAGTGCCGATAGCTCATCTTGGTTCGTAAGCTAACACAATTTGTTTCACTTGTTCTGAAGTTAAACCTTCTAACAATTCTTTTAATTGTTTTTCTAAGTGAGCAACAGTATCTTCAAATTCATCTCTTACCGATTCACCAAAACATAACACTACTTTCATGTGGTTGTCTAATGCCATACGAATTTTGTTGTTAATTGATTTAGCGTGTTCATGAAAGAAGGCTAATTCTTCGGCGTGACCTAAAATAATGTATCTCACATCTTCTTCTGAAATTTCTTGAATTGAAACACTAGAAGTAAAAGAACCGTGACCGTTTGCGTCGCCAGATTGACTACCCACTTCAAATTCTTGTGCTAATGATTTAGCGTGTAATAAGTGTAAGTGATTGATCATTAAAACAATGTCTAAATTATCTTTAACAGAGGCGTGTTCACTTAAAAAACCGTTTAGCCCAGAAAAGTATTCAGTAATTTCTTTGTTAGATTTATGAGTTTTAAAATTTGCGATTAAATATTTCTTCATAATTACAATAATTCCTTTAGAAAATTTTATTTAATTATAATTTAAAAAAGTAGCGAGGTTTAGTATATGACAATTAAAATTGCGTGCGTTGGAAACATTAAAGAAGACTACTTAAAAAAAGCCATTGCTGATTATTCTAAAAGAATCCAACAATTTTTTAAATTAGAAATTATTGAATTAAAAGAAGAGCCTGAGCCTAAAAATTTATCTCAAGGTGCTATCGATAAAATTAAAGACAAAGAATACAAACGTTTTGTAGAAAAAATTGATTTTTCTTCTAGCTATACTATTGGATTATTTATCGATGGTAAACAATATGAAAGTGTAGAATTTGCTCATAAATTAGATAAGTGAATTGGTTCATCTAAAGTTAATTTAGTCTTTGTAATCGGTGGTAGTAACGGTTTAGATGACCGTTTCTACCAATTATGTGACGAAAAAATTAGTTTTAGTAAAATGACATTCCCTCACCAATTAATGCGGGTAATCTTACTTGAACAAATTTATCGTGGATTTAAAATTTTAAACAACCAAAAGTATCACAAATAAAAGAAGGACCGATTGAAACGTTAAAACCAGTTAATGATTAATCTGAAATTATGATTTCAGAATTTAGATATCTATACATGTAAAAAGGACGCCCCTTTATTTCGTGGGGCGTTCTTTTTTATATTCATTTTTATTAATGAAGGATATTTTTCGTTAATGATGACTGAACATATAAACTAAAATATTTCACTTTTTCTAAGTTATTTTGGTTTGAAACCTTGTTATTTTGAAAACCTGTTATATATAAGTAATCTTTAGCAGTTGTGACTTTTAAATGAGGTCCAGACATCAATGATAACGTTAATTTATACTCTTGTTTTTCTTTAATTGGCGTTAATTTAATTTCTAAATTTTTTTGTCAACTCATCGTCCATTGAAAGGTTTTATTGTGTTCATTAAAAGTATATAACTGAAAATTAATGTACTCTTGCAAGCAATCTGCTAATGTTTTCTGATTATTTAAAGAGTACGCAAAACTTCAGTTTGAAACAGTATCCACAGCTTGTATTTTTATATTTTTATTAGAAAATTGTTGCACAATTTTATCAGCCGTAATGTTACTTGGAACATTCTTTCACGGACCCAATCTTCAGGGCGGTAAATCTTGTGTCATCCCACAAGACGTAGTTAATAAAGGGATCGTAATCATTGTGACAGCAGCTGCTGTTCCACCAATTAATCAATATTTTGTTCTTTTAGTTAGTTGCACAGCAAATTTTCCTGATATATTTGACTATTTTTAAAATGATGAGCAATTACTTGGTTTGAAATAATATTATTAATTTGTATTTATTTGTATAAACTTAAATACTGGTTATTCTGATTCTGAGTTTCGCTAGAAACTTCGTTATTTTGAAATCCTACAAGATATAGTGGATCATGAGCGGTTGTGATACTTAAATTAGGCCCAGACATTAATGATAATGTTAATTTATACTCTTGTTTTTCCTTAATTGGTGCTATTTCCAATTTTAAGTTTTTTAACCAACTTGGACTTCAATAAAAATGGTTTTTTCTTGAAGATTTAAAGCCTAAATTATCATTAATATAACCCAATAAAATGCCTTTTAAAGTTTTTTCGTGTGCTAAAGAATACTCAAAGCTTCAATATTGTACACACGGCACATATTTTGCTTCCACCGTTTGATTTTTAAATTTATGTACTAATACATCAGCAGTCATAGTGGTCGGAATTGTTTTATAAGGACCATATTCAGCTGGGGCTAAATCACCGACCATGCTACAAGAAGTAGTTAACAAAGGAATTGTAATCATTGTAGCTGCTGCGGCAATTCCGCCAATCAATCAATATTTGGTTTTTTTATTTATTTTCATAATTTATTTTTATATGACAAATGCTTATTATAGTTTTTATTTAATTTAATTTTCAGCATCATCATATGCAATTCCTTCTTTTAAAATAATGTTATTAATTCCTGGTCCTGTATACCAATTTCCATTTCAATAAAATACTTTTTTTAGATTTTTTGAAGGAGAATTAAAGTTGTTTTTAGGGTGCAGTTCTACTCAATAAGAACCTAAAGCTCCTACATAATAGCTGTATAAAACTGAAGTTGCATCTGGTTGTCCAAAGTCCATTGTCACCAAAAAACAGTTAGTCGGATTATCATAACCATATACAGTATATGCATGATATGGTCAACCATGCGGTGATTGAGCACTATATGGTGCTGAACCTAAAATGCAAGGTATACCGTGAGTAACACTATTTCAAGCTCTTCAATATCCGCCATATTTATAATTACATTCTCATGTATGTATTGCTTCTGAATTATCTTCCTGTCTTAAAAATTTCAATAACGATTCCTTTAGCCATCCACCATTAGTTAAATTTAAAGAATAATTCGCATTTTTTCATAAATCATAAACAAGCCCTTTACTAGGGTTAGATTTAGCATATTGTTTAAAATATGGACTTGTATTTTCAATTGAATTTGGATTTGTATTTTCATTAAAATATTTATTAAACTCTGAATTAGTGAATAAAGAAGAATCTATAAATAATTGTTCGTAAAGCATTATATTGGCCAAAGCAACATATTCGCATAATCCTTCTGTATAGTTGTAGCCCAAGTAATGCGTATCAACATAACCAACATCTTGTCAAGAATCTCTAGAAGCAAATCATCAAGAGTAAGGTACTTGATAAGTAATATTAAATTTACCATATCTATTGTAGTAAATATGAGAATGATTAGAGGGAACAAATGGAGCACAAGTTAAATTTGTAGGCAACATTAAACTTTTATTAAGTTCACCATCAATAATATTTTTTCTTTTTTGGTATTCATTGAGAATAATAGAAGGCTTAATATCATTTCTAATTTCTAATGCATTCTTTAATAAGTCTTGTGTATTATATATTTTAGTAATTTTAGAATCAATAGTAGAATATCTGTTATTTTCTAAAATTTTTAAAATACCTAAACGACCACCATAAATTAAATTTTCATTTTTACAAAAAAATGGAAGTCCTTTAAATTTAATTTCTAAGGTTAAACTTGTTTTTAAATCAATAATTGTTGTAGCTTCAACAAAATCTATTAACAGTAATTTTCGTTTATGAATATCATTAATTACTTTAGTGAAAAGAACTAGATTTTTCTTATTAGTAATTCTATTAATGTTTAAAATAGCACTTTTTACTAAAAAATTATAATTATCTTTATTTTCCGCTCTAATTACGTTAGATAATTCTTTAATTTTATTTTTTTGTACAGTTACATGATTTGTACAATTTAAAACACTTATCGTCCCTAGAGTAGTAATCGCTAACATACCTAGAGAACCTAAAATAATTTTGGTTTTATTTTTCATAATATTTTAAATATTCCTTATTTTTATGTTATTTATAAGATAGATATTCACAAATAAATATGAATCTTTAATTTATAAATGACAAATATTATATTAGTCAAGTACAGTAAACATCTAGTTTACAAAATAATTTTATTGCTATTTTTATAAATGAATTGTTAATAGTATAAGCAAATTAACATATTAATATTTAATCCTTATTTAAGACATTTTCAAACCGTAAAATCTCTCAAATAAAACAACTAAAGCAACAAAAAAGATACTCCTTATTTCTTGAAAGAGTATCTTATTTTTGCACTTCATAAAAAGCGCTAGCTTTTATTATTCATGTTTAATGTCTGGTTGTTGTGGTTCTACCACAATCACATTGTTATTCACTTTTTCGGTTAAATGTTTAATTCTAAAGTATAAGAATACACTGACAAAATATGGGAACACAATCGTGATAATCGTTAGTGTCTTTAAGTAATTCTTTAAAATTAGTTCCATGTTTTGGATATGCCTAATGTAAAAGAAGGCGCCAATCGCAATACAAGTGACATAAGTTAACACTCAAATCACACAGAAAGCAATGTATAACCCTTCAGCAGGTTTGACATGATCTCTAATTGTATAAAAAATTGGGAATAAGACAATCGCTACAAGTGATAAACATGAAATGGCGCTAATCAACTTTGTATATTTAATCAATCTATATAAAATCGATAAAACAGCGTCTTTTTTAGTCATATCTTAGATTCCTAAGAAGTTAGAAATAAATTGCACAATTGCTTTAGATTCTTGTTCTAATTGTAAAGAAATGTTTGGGTCATAAACCCCTAAAGAATTGTCATCGTATAAGTTTGTGTAAATTTTAAATTTCGGTTCAGTACCTGATAATCTAAATTTTACTCATGAATCATTTTCAAAATGATATTCTAAGCAACTACCAGCTTCGTTGTAAACCACTTTTGTCACTTTACGGTTCAAGATTTGTGGTTGATCAAACGTTTTTAATTGGTTCATCATCTTTGTTGCTTTTACTTTTCAGTCTAAACCTGGGATGATTAATGAAGTTGTCACTCCATATCAGTGTCCGTAAGTTGGGTAGATTTCTTTTTCTAAAATATCGATTAAATCCATGCCTTTTTCTGCATATTCAGACACGATTTTTAAAATTAAAGCTGCAGTTTGGAATGAGTCTTTATCTCTGTTTAAAGCGGTTGGTAAAGCTCCAATAGCTTCTTCAAAACCATTAACATAAACATCATTCTTAGTTAATTTATTAATTTGGTCGCCTACTCATTTAAAACCAGTAGCTGTTCTAATGACTTTACCGTTGTAAGCCTTTGCAATTCTATCAATTAGGTTAGTAGAAATGTAAGTACTAATAACAACTGGAGTACCAGAATACTTTTCAGATAATGGTTTAATTCTGTAGTAAGTTTCAATGATACCAGCTTGGTTACCATTTAAGAAGATTCATTGACCGTCTTTTTTAACAGCAACGCCTAATCTATCAGCATCAGGGTCAGTCGCAAAAATTAAATTAACATTTTCTTGGTTTGCTAGGTTAACAGCTTGTTCTAAAGCACGAGGGTCTTCAGGATTACAAATTGGTGTATTAGTGAAGTTTTCATCAGGATATGTTTGTGATTCAACGACGATACATTCATGACCTAAACTTCTAATGAAGTCGGGCATATATTTTGAGGCAGTACCGTGCATTGAAGTGTAAACCACTTTGATTGGTTTATCAGTTGGTTTAATGTCTAAATATTCTTGTACTTCTACAAAGTATTTTTCAATTAAACTTGAGTCTAGTTCATGGATTAATGAAGGTTCAGCGACGATATTTTTATCTAAAATTTCTGCTCAAGTGGGCATAAATTCGATCACTTTTTTAGAGTCTTCTGGTAGCATTTGACAACCAGTTTCGTCGTAACATTTAAATCCATTATATTCTTTTGGGTTGTGTGAAGCAGTAATGTTAATTGCTCCGTGGCAACCTAGATGAGGAATCAAGTAAGATGCAATTGGAGTCGGTAATAATTCGTTATTTTCAGTTAAAAATACTTCAATACCGTATGAAGTTAACGTATTAGCAGCGATATTAGTAAATAATTTAGCGTTTCTTCTGTTGTCGTGGACAACTAATGCTTTAGCTTTGCTACCAAATTTATTTACTAAAAATCTTGCATAACCTTCCGTTAATTGTTGGTAAGTTAATTCGTTTAAGTAGTGGTTACCAGGACCCATTTTAGCTCTGTATCCTGCAGTACCAAAACCTAATTCAGCTTCATTGAAAGCCACACTTACTTCTTCTTCGTTCATCAATTCCATTTCTTGTTTTAATTCTTTAGAAACTCTATGATGATTTTTCCATAAATCAAAAATCTTATTCATTGATTGTTTCTCCTCTATCCTAATTTAATTCTGATTTAGTCCACATCATTGGTACTAAATCGTAAAGTTTCACTTCTTGATATTCACCATCAAGATTAAACATAATGATGTTAGTGTCTTCATTGGCATAGTCTAATAGTAATTGTCTACACGCCCCACAAGGAGAGCCAAAACTACCAACAGAGTCTGTTAATAGATAGACATTTTTAAGTACCTTAGAACCAAAAGTTAATGCTGAAAATAGTGCGTTTCTTTCGGCGCATACGCCTAAGTTCATCACACTAGGTTCAACATTAACCCCTTTGAATTCACCAGCATCTGTTTCTATAATTGCTGCTACTTTATAATTAGAAAAAGTAGCAACAGAATTTTTTTGTAATTCTTTTAGTTGTAAAAACATTGACTGATGTTTATTCATAATTTGTTTAGCCTCTTATTTTTCTGCTTTTCTTGTTAATACTTCTACTTTGTTGTTTACTAAGCAAATAGTATCTTCGATTCTAACTCCACCTAAACCTGGAACATAAATTCCTGGTTCAATTGTGAAGACAGAAAAATCTTTAATTTCGCCATTGTAATTTTTTGAAATTCAAGGGAATTCGTGTACTTCAATACCCACACCGTGACCAGTTGAGTGTGTGAAGTATTCACCGTAACCCGCTTCATCAATAACATCACGAACGATTTTATCAATGTCAGCCCCAGTTAAGCCCATTTCAGATTTTTCAATTCCTAATTTTTGAGCTTTTAAGACTACATTGTAAATTTCAATCATTTTTGGATTAGCTTTTGTAATATCGCCAGCGACAAAAGTTCTAGTAATATCTGAACAATAACCGTCAACAATACATCCAATATCGGTTGTTACCATGTCTCCATCTTCAATTTTCTTGTCAGAACAATGGTGGTGAGGCACTGCACCGTTCACCCCACTGGCAACAATCGGTTCAAATGAGTTCTTTTCAGCACCCATTTCCAACATATGAATGGTAATCATTGTCGCTACTTGTTTTTCTGTTAAACCGACAATGTTTTGTGTTTTAATTCATTCAATAGTTAAAGCAGCAATATCAGCCGCTTTTCTAAGACTGTCTAATTCAGATTCTTCTTTTACTTGTCTTAGTAAACCAGATTTGAAATCTGAAATCTTCAATCCATTAATTTTCTTGAACATAATTAATTGTTCAAGGTTTGTGTATTCTGCAGATAATGCTAATGAAGTAATTTCTAATTCTTTTAGAATTTCTTCAATTTTGCCAAGTAAGTTACCGTCCAATAGTCTTACTTCATCAATATTTTTTACGGCGTCTTTAGCTGCGAAAAAATAACGGCCGTCAATTAACATAATTGAACGACCGTTTTTATTCACAAAGATATAGCCAGCCGTTGACATAAAGCCTGTGTATCAGTAACGATTAACGTCACTTAAAAATGCACAGCCATCCACACCTGATTTAGTTAAAAATTCAGCTAGTAATTCTCTTTTGTTCATTATTGATTATTTCTTAGCTTTAATTTCGTTGTGGACAGTAGCTTTTTGACAATTGTTGCAGTATTTACTTAAACTTAATTTATCTGGATTGTTTTTTGCATTTTTCTTAGTCAAATAGTTAATGTTCTTGCATTCAGAACATTGCATTCTAATTCCTCTTTTAATTGCCATGTAATTTCACCTCTACTATCGTTATGCATGTATAAAAAGTATGTATTTTTGATTATATAAGAATGTTACTTAAAAATTCTTAAAATACTTTTATAATTATAACAAATATGTAAGATATTTCGGATTTGTAATGAAAATAACTAGAAAAAACACAAAACAAGTGCGTTTTGGTGATATAGTACTGGGTGGACAAAACCGGGTTCTAGTCCAATCTATGACTACTACAAAAACACACGAAATTGAAAATACCTTAAATCAAATCGTTCGTTTAAAAGATAACGGCTGTGATTATGTAAGAGTTGCAGTCTTCGATAAAGCCGATGCCGATGCTTTAATCGAACTTCAAAAAAGAAGTCCACTAACTTTAGTGGCCGACATTCATTTTAATTTTGAATTTGCTATTCAGGCTATTGAAGCCGGAATTCCCAAAATTCGTTTAAATCCCGGTAATTTAGACGACCCTAAGAAACTAAAGTTAATTGTCGAAAAAGCGTTAGAACATAACACTGTTATTAGAGTTGGTGTTAATAGTGGTTCTTTACCCCAAGATATTCTAAAAGAATATGGAGTAAGTGCTGTCGGTATGGTCAAAGCTGCCGAACGCTACATTAACTTATTAAACAGTGAAGGATTCGACAACATTGTTGTTTCTTTAAAAGCAAGTGATCCATTGTTAATGATTGCAGCCTACAAATTAGCTAGTGAAACCTTTGACTATCCATTACACTTAGGTGTGACTGAAGCTGGTGTTTTATTAGACGGTACAATAAAGTCTGTTGTAGGTTTAACTCCATTATTACTAGATGGTATTGGTGACACTATTCGGATTTCTTTAACCGATGATCCTGTAAAAGAAGTAGAAGTTGCTAAGAAATTGTTGAACAGCCTAAAAATTAGAAATGATATGGTGGACATTGTCAGTTGCCCTACTTGTGGTCGTTTAAACTACAATATGTTCCCAATTGTAGAACAAGTTCGCGAATACACCAAAGACATGAACTTCCCATTAAAAATTTCTATTTTAGGTTGCATTGTTAACGGTATTGGCGAAGGTAAAGAAGCTGATATCGGAATTGCTGGTAGTTCACAAAAAGGTATCATTTTTAAGAAAGGAAAAATCTTAAAAACTGTGCCTGAATCAGAATTGTTTAACGAATTAAAATTGTTAATTGATGAAATGTGAGCCGAATGACAAAAGACTCATTAATCACTAGTAAAAAGCCTTCTGGATGGTCTCCAGAAAGCTTTTTTTGTTGCTTCTATAATAAATCATTAATGTTGTTAAACAACTCGTTTTTAGAACCGTTTCAGTCTTTTTCAGAGATTCTGAAAATTCTCATACCCTTACTTTCTAAGTATTGTTGTCTGCTAACATCATTATATTTTTGATCAGCACTAGAATGGTATCTTAAACCGTCAACTTCGATTCCCAATAAGAAAGCTTGAGATTTAGCATCTAAGAAAGCTAAATCAATTCTGTACTTATCCACATGGAATTGGTTCACTAAAGCTAGTGGACGTTTAAACTTTTGAGTCAATAATCATTTATAAATATCTTTTTCAAAGTAAGAATCAAATAAGCTTTCGTCAGCTTGTGAAACTACTGGATAAATAGCGTCTCTAATTTGTACATCACTATCGTCTAATTCGGGTTCTACTTCTACAGTTTTTTGTAGTAGTTTTTCATAATTAGTTTTTGGACGTTGTTTAATTGGAGTACGAATTTCTTGACTATGCAAGATATCTAAAATTAAACGTTGTAATTGGGGTTTATTTTGTTCTCACATAATTTGTGACACGATTAATAATTCATATCCTTTCGCTTTAATAAAGTTTCTTCTCACTAAAGCGTCATACTTTTCTTGCATTGATAAATTATCTTTTAAACCATCAATTTCTACACCCATCAAGTATTGTTGCGTATCCTTATCAAAGATAGCAAAGTCAATGTTATAAGAACCAATTGGATAGTTAGTTTTAATTTCTAAAGTTCTAACAAATTGCAATTGTTCTAGTCAAGTTTTCAGTGATTCACTAAATTGAGCTTCTTTGATTAACATTGAATCTACTTGTTTAAATGAATAAGTTTTTCTTTCTTGTGGATTCAATTCTAAGAAAGCTAACCAATTTTTAAAAGTCAGCAAGTCTAAGTTGCTTGCATTAGCAATTCGCACTTCAGAACTTTGAATTGATTTCAAAACAATCATTTTTTCTCTGGCTCTAGTAATCGCTACGTTTAAAGCATTTCTACCGCCTTTGTGACCAACATAAGTGGCACTTAATAAAGCGTTAGCAGCATATCCTACTGAGACGATAACTAAATCTGCTTCGTCCCCTTGAATGTTTTCTAAGTTTTTTACAATGACTCTGCCAGACAAGATGTAATCATACAGTTTCATATCTCTTTTAAAGATAAGTTCGTTCACTAATCCCATTTGAGCTGCATTTAACGTTAACAAAATAATTTTGTTGTAATGCTTTAAATTTTCAATTAATAAATCTACCATTAATTCAGCTTCACGGCGGTTCATAGAATCTTCTCAAATACCGTTCACGTTAATTACTTCGATTGCGTCGCCTCTGTAATTATTCTTATCTACTGTTTTTAAGTTAGATTCATAGAATTCTTTTGAAGAGAAGGTTGTTAACTCAGCAGCTACAGAACGGTAGTTCAACTCTAAGTTTTGTTTATTGAAACCGTTTTGAATTGCTCAGTTTAACAATGATTCATCATTCTTGTCGTCATTATCATCGTCATATTCTTCTCTAATTTCAAATCAAACAGATGGTTGCATTTGTTGGTTATCGCCAGCAATAATACTTTTATCTGCAATAGCGATGTAAGGAATACCTTTTTCTAAGAACAACTGACTAGCTTCATCAAAAATCACATAGTCATATTTATCATGTTCAAAGTCAATAAAATTAGCTAATGACTCTGGTGTTCCCACTAAAACATTAAACAGTTGTTTTAAGATGTCTTTAAACTTGTTGATGAATTTGTGTGGTAGAGCACGGCCAGCTTCAATTGCACCCACAAACTTCCCGAAGATATCAGCATCTTGACTGCTAATAGTTTTGAAAGTTTCTACAAATTTATATAGCAATGTTTTTAAAATGATTTCTTCATTATTTTTGAAGTGGTTTACTTCTGGCAGCGGTTGATTTAAATTGTCACTTAAATAATTAATTTTTAAAAATTGTTCTACATTTTGGATTTTGTTAACGTCTTGATAGAAGGCGTAATCATAAGGTTTAGTTTTTAAATAAGTAACAATTTCGTTATTGATTGAGAGTAAATTATCCATTTCTTTCGGATATTTCTTTCACAATCAGAAACCTTTTTTCTTGATACCTACAGCATTAGCTAAAGTATCTAAATCTTGCGTTTTAGTTGTAATGATAGTTTCTAAATATTTAGAAAAATTGGCTTGAGATAATGCGTGACATTGTTTTTGTACACTATATAAATCTTCAGCAGGTACATCATGATATTTATTTTCAAAACTGTAGAAAAGTTGTAATTCTTCTGCTTGGAATTTGGCATAAATTTCTTTATTTAATCAGTAAGTGTTTAACACTTCACTAATTAAAGGGTTTAAAGTATATTGACTATTCCCAATACCAAAGTTAGTTTTAATTCAGTTTAATAAAAGTTTTAAAGAATCATAAAACTCTTTTTTATCGTTTTGGGATGTGTTTCAAGAACTACTTGTTGCTGAATCTAGTAACGAAAAGACAAATAGGTTTAGTTTACCTAAACGTTCTAAAACAACGTCTAAAGCGGCTTTCTTTTGTGAAATAAACAAGGCTTTTTTGTTTTGCAATAAAACGTTGGCTAAAATGTTGGCAATTGTTTGTGATTTTCCTGTCCCTGGAGGACCAATAATAATTAAGTTATTGTTCAAGGCTGAAATAATTGCCTTTTCTTGTGAAGGATCTGTAGGACAAATTCTTGCAATCGGTACTTGTGTTTCAATTACATTTTTAATTGCTGTTTGGTCTAAAGTGAAATATTCTTGACTATCCACTTTTACGATAGAGTTAATTTCACCACTGTTGATTAAATTTAATAACGCTTTTCTTAAATTGCCACCAGCAGGTTCACCCACTAAGCACACTATACCACCACATTTAATAACTTCTTTGTTTTCAATTTCTGTGCTAGTTTTTTCTTCAAATGGTTGTAAGATTTGGGCTTCTGTATCCACAATTACGCTGCCAAAAAACTCATCTAATTCTTGAGTTAATTTATCTAGTGGAATACTATCCATATCTTCATTGATTTTTGGGAACGTAATGTTTAATTTATTTTCTAAGAAGAAGATTAATTTTTCATTAAACATAACTGAATCATCTTTAGAAACAAAGTAGAATTCGTTATCTTCTTTAATGATGTTCACTTCTTTTAAAACCAATGGGCTGTAAAGAGATTTATCACCAATCTTTACAGATAAAAAGTAAGTTCCTAAATAACAAGGTCAGATATTAGTTTCGTTGTAAATGTCATTAATTTCTTTAATGTTTTTAATTCATTTAGTAGAAAAAGTTAAGTTCTTATCTTCGAACTTTTTTAAAGTTTCACGTTTTAAAAAGCTAAGTTTAGCTTCACCTAAATCTTTAAATTGTTTTCTTAAGGTTGCTGTAATTCTTAACTTTTCCACACTGATTAAATCTAATAATTCATCAACAGTTTGACAAGCTTCAATTTTCTTTGCTACGGTATTAATATTAATTTTTTGCAATTTGACTTTAAATTCAGGTTCATGATAGATAGTTTGGAAGTCTCTATCACTAACCATTTTGTACACATCATGATTTAAAGTAGTGACTTTAAAAAATAAAGTGTTGTCACCTTTACTTTTAATTTGCAATAAATTATTTAATAATTTTTGGTACTTCTTGTCGTAGTTTTTGGCAGTAATGTTTAACCTTTCACTATTCGTTAATAAATATTGGTATGCCACGTCTATTTCCTTCTCTCCTTTGTTAAGTAATGTTTATTTTGGCTATTTCTAGCCAAAATAATACAATTCTTTTAATTTTAAAACGATTAGTGAAAATTATTGGAAAAAATACGGAAATTAATCATAAATATTTATTTATGATCTACATCTTTTTCCGAGCATAGAGCAAATTCGCAATCAAATAAATACAAGAAAATATTAAAAAATATTTTCATAGTTAATTATTTTGGGTTATAATAAAATTATTGTTACTAAAAAATTTATATTAATAAACTGTTTATCTAATTCCAAAATAAATGATTTATTAATATATTTTTTTGCAGATTAAGAGGTAAAAAAATATGAACACAAACCAAAATACTGCTTCATTTAGCTATTTAGAAGATTTAATTAATTTACAAGACCAAGACTACTGTTTTTTAGATATTGAACACAACAGTAGTTCAAGAAATGATAACGAAACAGAATATGACTTAATTGAGTTAGGTCTGATTACTAAAGCTGGCGTTGAAAAAGCTTTCTACTTTAAAAACAAAGCACATTTCGACACTTTTGTAACCAATTTCTTAAAAAAGAAACCCAGCTTTTATAAACAATTCCAATACACTAACCGTTACAAAGAAGAAATCCAAGAATTATTGAAAGACAAAATTGTCATTGTTTGAGGCGCTAGCAACGACACTACTTGGTTAAAAAAATGTTTTGGTATTAAAAACCCAATCATCGATTTATCTAAATTAACTAGTAAAGAATATCCTACTAAACTTAGTCTAAGCTTAGATAAAGCTTACGCACATTTAACTAAGACTTTTTATCAAGAAAGAACACACGGTGCTTTTGCTGATGCCAAAGCCGTACAAGCAATCTTTACAATTATTTGAGACCATGTGATAAACAATAACCTTCAAGCTTTAATGCAAGAATTTCAACTTGCTCAATTAACTCCCTTGTTAGCAGAACCTAAAGCTGAAACTGTCTTTGATAAATATTGACACAAAGTAAAACCTTTCAACCAAACTAACAATGGTTCTTATGTTTATATTATTAATGCTAAAGTAAGCAAAGATAGTCCTTTAGAACTAGAATATATCGCTTACAACGCTTTAACTAACCAAACTAACCACTATACTTTTAGTGGTTTAGAAACCGATGAACCTGATTACTTAAACAGATTCTTTAGTGCATGTCAAAATGCAGTTGTGATTTGAACCAAAAATAACAACATTAAAGATATTGAAAAACTAGAAAACCACTGGTTTAAACTTACTAAGCGTTACGCTAGTCTATGAGTTTGTTGCACTAAATCTTTACAGTTAGACAACAAGCTGAACCAACCTGAAACGATTACACAAACCCTTAAAATTCTTAACCACTTACATAACTAATATCCTATTTTGACTACTTGTTTTTTATCAACAAGTAGTTTTTTCTTACTAACAACAAATAATTTTTTTGATTTAAATGTTTATTTATTATTTTTAGTAATAAAAATAAGTTCTTTAATTTTTTTAAATATTCATTTAATCAGAGTTTGCACTATATATTAGAAAGATTGCTCTTTTTTTATAAAGTCTTATAATGTAGTTAAGATTTAATGTTTTAAGTTTGAATGGAGCATAAATCACAATGAAAACAAGTAACCAATCCGCTCAATTGGCTAACCTTTACCAATTTAGCGATGAATCTTTGGAAGCAGAACTCTTACGGTATTTAAAAGAATTAGACCAATTAGAACACAACCAAAATCAAGGTTGTATTCACTATGACACTCAACCTGCTTCTCACTCCGCCACTAGTGCTCATGAAGGCTTTACTTTACATGGTGGTTGTTGCAATGAAGAAAGTCGTCAACAACACCACCACATTGAGGAACTACAAACTAAAATTGAAAAATTACGGGCTAAAAGAAATGACAATATTTTAGCTAAGATTAACCAAATTAATAATCTTAAAGATTTGGATCACTATTTAGCTGTTTACGAAAAACAACAAAATAGTTTAGATAAACAATACGAAAAACTAAGTCATGACTACAAAAAAGCTTTAGGCATCGTTGATGTTATGGACTGCTGTGTCGATAACCATTACTTCTTAGAATTTATTAAAGAAGACTACTACAGCAATCCTAGCCAAAGCAAATACTTTGATAAAGTTTTAAAACTAAACGATAGTGCTTTAGAGTTAGACGAAATTTTAGAAGCACTAAATTTCAAGAGAAAAGAATTATTAAAACATCACGAACCTTCAAATGTTCATCACAGAACCATTTGAAAGCATTAAATAACTCAATTTCATACGAGTTAAGCCAATTAGTAGGGTCCTGAATTTTTGCCCGCTAAGTCATATAATCTTTTCCAAAAATCAAGAGGCCTCACTCTTGATTTTTTTAATTCTTAAACTATTCCTTTTACAATATTACTAATATAAAAGAAACGGAGTTCTGTTAGCAATGAACCAAAGTTTAAACGAAACTATTAAGGCCGCTTTAAATAAGCATGTTAAAACAGCAGACAACATTACTTATAACAGTGTTGATGATCACTTAGCCTTTATGGGTAAGATTGGTTACATCAACCTTGTCTTAGACGATGCACAAATGCAATCTTCATGCCGAGACCATAACTTAAACTTCATTAAACTATATAATTTAATGAACCAAGTGGTGGTGAACTTGTTTAAAAAACACCGGAACTTCTTAACCATGAGAAGTCACCACAACAGTATTATTGGATACTTTAATTTAAGAGAAGATATCGACTACAACTTATTATTCGAATTAGCTACAATGATAAACGCTTACCGGTTAGATTGAAATCACGGATTAAGTGAATACAACCAAGTGAACTTACCCTTTAGTTTATACGTTGGGTTCAGACCAGAAGCTATTGTTTCTGCTAGTGGTTGTGGTTCTAAATCATTCTTTAAAAAAGAACACCAACTAGTAGAAGACTACTTAATCTTTTTAAATGAACCAGTAACTGATTGTTATGAAACGGGTTATGACCAAGGTTTTTATTTAGATGAAGCTATCGTGATTAATCTACAAGATAAATACCGTAAAATGTGCAGTTTAACTTCAGACCCACACAATAATCACTATAAATACCAAACAGAAGCTCGTGCGAGCTTTACACAAGACTTTAAATGAATTAAATAAAAAAAGCCTCTAGGAGAGAATCCTAGAGGCTTTCTTTATTTATAGAATTATTTTCTTTCGCTAATTTGTTTGTTTAACATATCAACAAATTCTTCGTATGACATTGTAACAGTTTCTTCAGAGCCATATCTTCTGAATGAAATGTTGTTGCTGTCTTTAGATTCGTTGTCACCAATAATTAATTGGTAAGGCACTTTTGAAATTTGTGCTTCACGTAATCTCTTAGCTAATCTTTCGTCACGGTCATCAACTTCTACTCTGAAACCAGCAAGGTTTAATTTGTTCATTAATTCGTGTGAGTATTCAGCGTGAATATCTACGTTAACTGGTAAGATTTCGATTTGAGTTGGTGATAATCATAATGGTAAGACACCCTTAGTTTGTTCTAATAACATTGCTAAGTATCTTTCGTAAGTACCAATAATACCTAAGTGAACCATTACTGGTCTTTCCATTTCACCTTTTTCGTTCTTGTATTCTAATTCGAAACGTTCTGGTAATAAGAAGTCTAATTGAATTGTAGAAACAGTTACAACGTGACCTAAAGCTGTTTTAACTTGGAAGTCAATTTTTGGACCATAGAAAGCAGCTTCACCAGGCATTACTACGTATTCTAAGCCTTGTTCTTCTAAAGCTTCTCTTAATTGAGCTTGTGAAGATTCTCACATTGCTGTATCGCCATGGAATTTTTCTGTATCTTCAGGGTCATAAGTTGAGAAGTCAACTCTTCAAATCTTAGAACCTAAACCTTCGTGAGCTTCCACGATTGCTTTGTAACATCTTGCTACTTCTTCTTTAATTTGGCTTGGTCTACAGAAAATGTGTGTATCTTCTAACACCATTTCTCTAACACGTTCTAAACCAGTTAAACCACCAGAAGCTTCGTATCTGTGTAAGTTTGAGTGTTCACATAATCTAATTGGCATTTGACGGTATGAACGTAAGTCACTCTTGTACACCATAATGTGGTGTGGACAAGTCATTGGACGTAAAACTAATTCTTCACCTTCAACATCCATTACTGGGAACATATTTTCTTTGTAGTGGTCTCAGTGTCCACTAGTTTTGTATAAGTCAACAGTTCCTAAAACCGGAGTCATTACAGGTTCAAATTCATATTTGTGTTGTAAGTAGTTGATGTATCTTTGGATTTCGTATTTAATTTTTGTACCAGCTGGTAATCAAATTGGTAAACCTTGTCCTACTAATGGACTGAATGTAAATAATTTTAAATCTTTACCGATTTTTCTGTGGTCTCTTTGTTTTCTGTCTTCTAATAAAGTCAAGTATTCTGCAAGGTCAGCTTCGTTATCAAATGCTACCCCGTAAATTCTTGTTAATTGGTCATTTTTAGAATCACCACGTCAGTAGCTACCAGCTAAGTTTAATAATTTAATAGCTTTAACGTTTTTTGTGTTTGCTGTATGTGGACCAGCACATAAGTCAGTGAAGTCACCACATGTGTAGAATGTGATTTCTTCTTCATCTGGAATTTCAGAAATAATTTCTGATTTGTATTTGTTATCTTTGTAGAAGTCTAAAGCTTCTTGTTTTGAAACTACAGATTTTGTAAATTCATGAGCACCGCTCACGATTTTTTTCATTTGTTTTTCAATCTTTGGAAGATCATTAATTGAAACAGGCGTGCTGGTGCTGAAGTCGTAATAGAATCCTTCTTCAATTGCGGGACCGATTGTTAACTTAACATCTGGATATAATTTCTTTAAAGCAGCCGCTAAGATGTGCGCAGCACTATGGTTAAGTGCGTGATCAAATTTCATATTTTACCTCTTTCGTTGAACTTTTCATTCAACACCTATTTCTTAAAATTAATAATCATTATTAAGCGTTCTATAAAATAAAATGGCTGATTTTCAGCCACTGTCAATAAATATTTAAAAATTAATAAATTTAGCTTAATAAATTGTAATAATTATAATACTTTAAACGCAAAATGCGTTTGCTAATGTTAAAGTTTCAAAATTGTATTTATTATAATATTCATATAAACACTATAACGTTATTCAAATAATTTTTATAGTTAAGGAGATATTATCGTGTCAAAGAAAATTTTATTAGTGGCTGACTCTTCAACCACAATGTCGTCTCAAGATGCACAAAAATATGGTGTCGAAATTTTACCATTAGCCATCTACCGTAATGATGGCAAAAATTTTGTCACTAACTTAAATAGTTTAACCCCAGAAGAATTATTAGATATGCATGAAGAAGGTTATACTTTCACTACTAGTTGTACTCCACAATTATTGATGGAAGAAACTTTAAGAGCTAAGCTAACCGAATACGACTACATTTTAGCTTTACCTATTAGTAGCAAATGATCTTCACAATACAGTCACTTAAAAGCCTTGTCAAATGAACCTGAATTTAAAAATAAACTTTATGTAGCTGATGTTTTAGAATTCGGTTACGCTAACGAAAACCTTTGCATTGATTTAAGAAAAATGATTGATGAAGAAGGTTTAGATGACCCTGAATTACTTGTGCAATATGCTGAAGCTTACAGACATAAAACTATCTGTTACTTTGCTTGCCGTAATTTAAACGGTTTAGTTGCTAGTGGGAGAGTACCTAAAGCAATTTCTAAAATTTTTAAATTAGTTAAAATCTATCCGTTAATCAAAATGGAAGCAGAAAACCACTTAGAAAAAATTATCAAAAATTGAGATAATATTCCTAACACTATGATTAAATCAGTCATTAAGACTTACGGTGGATTAAAACCATCTGAAATCAGAAAAGTAACCGTGTTAACTGCTGGCAATTCTCAAGAATATATTAACCAATTTAAAACTGATTTAGCCGCCGCTCTAAAAGTAGATCCTCAACTAGTGGAAGTAAGATGAGCGCCTAACATCTTTATTAACATTGTGCTAAAAGGTAGTATCGGTGTTCACTTAATCGCCAACAAAAACAAAATCTAAAATTCTTTTTTTAGATAATAAAAAAGTAGTGAGGACTCTTCTATTTCTTATCTCACTACTTTTTTCAAAACAAATACTGTTTGTATTGGCTACAAACTACGAGTAGTTAGACACCCTACTCATGATTATTATATAAAAAAGGGGTAAGCGAACTGGAGAAAAGGTAGAACTAAATTTTGTCTACTTTAAACTCACCCGCCACCCAATATCTCGCAAATAAAAACTGAGCATTCTACCTTGTGCTCAGTTTTTTTATTATATTGTTTTTAATTAAACTATATTTCTTAATTAGAAAGGAGGTTATTAATTACACATGAGAATAAATACTATCAACTAGGATTAATATAACCATTTTTTAAACATATTATCTTACAGAAAAGAAGATTTAATTGTTTTTTCATGAATGCTTCTACCCTACCTTGAGATAAAGAGAAACTACTAAAAAGCTAAGGGAGACTAACCCCTTAACTTTTTTAATGTTTATTGCGAATAGCACGGTCGTATTACCGGTGATGATGCTATTGTTGTCAGACACATTTAAGAATGTTCATCACGCTTATTCTTAAATGTTTATGCTGACCCTATTTCTATAACGGGAAACACTTTTTTTGTAAAGGAAACTTTATATTAAAAGAAACCGAATGTATAAAAAATAAAGATTTAATATACATTGCAAAAATAAAACAATTAAGGTAGATGAACACGTTTGTTTCATCCACCATTATTATAGTTTCTTCCGTCAACTTTGAGCAAAAAAGGTATAAAAAAATAACTTAGAGAAAATATAGAAACTCTAAGTTATTAGCAAAGTAAAAAATTATTATATTAACAATGCAAACATTCGACTAGTTTGCTGTTTGTAGGAGATATTTGTGTTGTTAGTTGACGATATGTACCACTACATCATAATGAGTCAACTAACGTTTGTTCACTTAGAACTTTTATAACTAATTCATTACGCTTATTTATAAAGTGAACCCATCAAATAAAATAAAAATTTAAAAAATTAAAGCACTCAATAAGACGAGCACTAAAAATAACAATAAAAATATTCACAAGCTTGAAAGGAAGCTTGTATAGTTTTATTCTATACTGTTTTTTGTGTTTTCTAATTTTTATTCTAGGCAATAATAAATTTTCTTTTAAATTCTAAGTAGCCTTCATTAATTTCTGTATCAATCGTTAAATTATTCGTTTCTTCTGGGTCTTGGAAAACAGTTGTAATTTTGTGTATATGACACGCTTCTAAATCACCATCTTTAACAGATTGGTAAGATTCAGACACATCCAATCAGTTTAAATTACAATCTAAAGTAATTGCAACTAAAATTTCATCAATTGTGCGAAACTGTTCACAATCCGCAATCAACTTTTTGTAATAAAACTTCACTTGACCAATCGGTTGGGTTTGCGAATAAATCTGGTAAATCATCACCGATTGCGTATCATTTAGCACATACCCAGTTTGAAAAATTAAGCGTTTATCTAATAAAGAATTGTAAGGCAAGTACACACGCGTAAAAAAGGATTGGTTAACAAAGTAACCAACCCCTTTTTTTGACGTTAAAATATTTTGTTCTGTCAGCTGGTTATAAGCTTGGCGCACAGTAATGCGGGTGCATTGAAACTGTTCGGCCAACTTGTTTTCAGAAGGAATAGGCTCACCCACCCGGTAGCTTCCGACCACAATTTTTAAAATAACATATCTAACAATAAAATCTTTTGTAGTCATAAAGAATAATTATGGTTAAAAATTATTTTTCTTCTTTAGTTGCTTCAGCTTGTTGTTGTGTTGCTTGGCTTTCTTGTTTTCTTAATTCATCAAGAGATGCGTATAATTTCTTTTCAAGTTCAGTTAAATCTCTTGGGAATTTTTCAATAATGAAAGCAGTTGTTTTTTCTTCTAATAATGTTTGTTTTGCAGATTCAAATCTTTGTTTATCTGACATGAAATCTCTGATTGGTTGATTTGTTTGTTGGTAGTAATCTTGTAAGATTTTTACTAATTCTTGGTCAGTGATTGTGATGTCAAATTCTTTTTGTAAATCAGCAAAGATTAAAGCTTTCATGATTAATTTATTAGCAATTTCTTCAGCATATTGGTTTTTGTCTTCACCAAATGAAGAAATAATAGCTTGTTTGTATTGTGCTAATTCTTCAGCATCAATATCGAATGTGTAGCTTTGTACTAATCTATCCATTGCTTGTGAGAATAAGTTATCTCTTAAAACCACGTTGTGTAATTGTTGGTCTCTTTCTTGTTCTGATAAATTAGCAAATACAGTATTGATTCTTTGTTTGTGCATTTCTAACACTTGTGGATCAATTCTTAATTCAGAAATCACGATTGGAGTCTTTCAGTCGATTTCTCTTTTTTCCACGATTTTACTTTTAATAGTATTTTCCATATTCAATACGTTCCTTTATGTCTTTTATATTTTTTATTCAATACACTTAAATTATAAACAATAGTTAAGTATTCAGTTCTGATTACTGTTCTAATTCTAAGAATGCAACTTTTAAGTCTGAATCAGAAACTTTTTCAATTAAGGCCTTACGTTTTTGCGCTTTCGTGTGCAAGTGCAATTTTTGCTCGTAGTTTACAAGCTCTTTTGTAATCTTGTTTAAAGCATCATGGACTGCAGCCCGGCTTACTTGAAACGTTTCAGCAATTTCTGCTAACGAAAAATCATCAAAGTAATAAGCTGTGAAGTAGTCGCACTGTTTTTGCGTTAGTAAGGTTTGATAGTAATCAAACAATTCGATGAGTTCAAAACGATTTTCGTTACTCATGGTCTTGAGTTACTTTGATTTGGTCATCAAAAGCAGCAACCATAGCGTCAACGAATTGTTCTAAATCAAATGGTTTTAAGTCATCTAACGATTCACCTAAACCAATGAATTTCACCGGTACATTAAAGGCATCTTTAATAGCTAAGACAATACCACCCTTAGAAGTAGAGTCCATCTTAGCTAAAATAATTCCTGTTAATTTAGTTACTTCATTAAACGCTTTAGCTTGAGCTAAACCAGATTGTCCAGTAGTTGCATCTAACACTAATAAGGTTTCGTGCGGCGCTGTTTCATCAAATTTATGAATAACATCGTACACTTTCTTTAATTCATTCATTAAATTAGTTTTATTTTGTAATCTACCAGAAGTGTCACAAATAACTAAATCATAGTGTTCAGCATAACCTTTTTGAACACCTTTGTAAATAACAGAAGCAGTTTCTTGACCAGTTTTATCTGGTACGATAATGTCCACACCTAAACGAGCTGATCAAATTTTTAATTGTTCTACAGCACCAGCTCTAAATGTATCACCTGCAACTAGTAAAACTTTTTTATTTTGGTCGACAAAGTATTTAGTAATTTTCGCGATAGAAGTAGTTTTACCTACACCGTTAGAACCTACTACTAAAACTACATTAGTTCTATTTTCATACAAGTTAATGTCTGTCGAAATATCTGTATCTTGAATATAGTAAGTGAACATTTTATCAATCAAGATTTGTTTGATTAATTCAGCATTGCTTACGTTACGGTAGTTTACTTCATCTCTGACCGCGTCTACAATTTTCATTGTTGCAACGTAACCAACATCATAAGAAATTAATAATTCTTCTAATGATTCGTATAATTCTTCGTCAATTTCTCTATATTCAGTAATTAAATTTGCAATCGCTTCGTTTAAACCTGAAGAAGATTTTCTTAAACCTGAGTCAAATTTATCTTGGTTGTTTTCAACTTTAAAAACTCTGTTTTCTTCATTTTTTTGCGCAACTTGTTCTACAGTTTTGTCTTGCGCAGGTTTCTTACGAAACTTATCAAATATTTTTTTAAAAAATCCCATGATTATCCTTCTACTTAATTATCCTGATTTTCGTGTAAATGTGTTCTATCGCCCACAGTTTTTTTAATTTCATCTAAATCAGTTTTGATAACTTTAGTTACCCCTTTCACTTGCATTGTTGTACCGTATAGAACGTTACACATTTTCATTGTACCTGTACGGTGTGTAATCACTAAGAACTGTGTTGAATCACTAAATTCTTGAATCAATTTTGCAAATGTAGAAACGTTAGCTTGGTCTAAAGCCGCTTCAGCTTCATCTAATACAACTAATGGGAATAATGATGATTTTAATAACGCAAATAAAATAGTTAAAGCTACTAAAGTCTTTTCACCACCAGATAATAAGACTAAGTTAGAAATCTTTTTGCCTAAAGGTTGAACAATGACGTCAATACCAGATTCTAAAACGTTTTGCGGATCAGTGTATTTGATTTCACAAGTTCCACCACCGAATAAATTTCTGAAAATACCAGGAATTGTTGCGTTCACACGGTCTACTACAGCTGTAAAGTCTGCTTTAGCACGTTTGTCTAAGTCATCAATAATTTTTCTCAAATTATTTACTGATTCTCTTGCTGAATCGTGTTCTGTTTTTAAAGAATTGTATTCTTGTTCTTTTTCAGCCAATTTATCTACTGCTTCGTAGTTAATATTACCTAAACCGTCTAATTCAGTTTTTAGTTTATACACAACACTCTTAGCTTCAGCGGTTGTCATTTCTAATGGTTCGTTATAATCAGCTACCGCTGCATCAATTGTCATGCCGTATGAAACTGATAACTTGTTATGAATATTTTTTAAGTGAGCTTCTAAAACAACCACTCTTTCTTTTTGTGAGTTGTGTTTCTTGCTTACTTCGTTAAACTCTTGTTGTGCTCTTTCGAAGTTGACTGTGTATTTTGAATATAAGTCGTGTGCGTGCGCTCTTAGTTCGATTGCGTTGTCATACTTATTCATTAAATCAGCATACTTTTCGTTAGCTTCAATCAATTTCACTTCAAAGTCATTAATTTTAACTTGTAATTTTTGACCAGATTCTACTGTATCTTTGATTGAGTCGTAACCAGCTTGGTTTTGACTAATTCTTGTAGATAAGTCTTGAACTCTTGTTCTGAAAGTTGAAATTGATGAAGTTAAGTTATGTAACTCAATGTTCTTTTCAGCAATGTCAGAATCTAATGATTCAAATTTAATCTTAGTTTGTGTCAAGTATTCACTTGCTACTTCTAGCGCTTCTTTAGCCTTAGCAATCTTACTTTCTAAGTTAAACATTGATTTATTAGTTTGTTGTTGACCACCGCTTAAAGCACCACCAGTAAAGACGATATCTCCGTCTAAACTAATAACTTTATAGTTGTAGTTCACCATTTTAGCTACTAAGTTAGCATTTTCGATGCTATCAGCAATTGCTACGTTACCAATTAAACTTCTCACAATATTAGAGTATTCGTCATTGTAAGACACTAAGTTAGAAGCAACATCAATAAAGCCTTCCACTTGAGACATAATCAATAGAGAATCTTCTCTAATTTCTTTTGGCTTGATTGTGTCTAAAGGTAATAACGTAGCTCTACCACCATTATTTTTCTTTAAGAAGTTAATTGCTCTTACCGCAGTTTCCGTTGTATCTACGATTAAGTTGTTACCCGCTTTTCCTAACGCTGTTTGAATTGCAATTTCAAATTTTTCCGGAACAGTTAACACACTAGAAACTGTTGAATGAATACCAAATAATACGTCTTTAGCGTTCAATAAAGTGTTCACGCCTTTTTCACCATTTTGACTAGATTGCATTAATTCACTTAAGGTGTTTAATTTATTTCTAGCAGTGTTGTGCGCTAACATTGCTTGGTTGTATTTATTGGTTGAATCTTGTTTTTCAACTCTTAAATCTTCCAATGTTTGTTTTACTAAAGTTAACTTTTGTTCACCGTTAGTCAATTGGTTTTGCACAGAATTTAATTCAGCTTTATCACTAGCTAATAATAATTCGTATGATTTTCTTCTTTCTTCAAGACTACCTGAAGATAAATTATTTTCTAAGCTGTTTTTGTACTGAATTTTTTTGTAGTTTAAGTCGTTAATTTCTTTACTCAAGATTTCTTTTTCGTGGTTTACAGCCATGAAATCTCTGTCTCTATCTAAGTAATCTTGGTAAGTTTTGTCTTTTAAAGCTCTTGATTCGTTTAATTTAATTTGCGTATTTGAAATTTTGTCTTCACTTAAAATTAAAGCGTTTTCTAAATCGTGAAGTTCATCTTTCGCTGTTAAAACTTCTTGAACAGATAAACTAACATCTAAACGTTTCATTTCTTCAAATTTAGCTTTGTATAAAGCAGCTTTTTCTGCTTGTTTGGTTAGTTCTTTAATATCTCTTCTTAAAACACCTTCATATTGGTCTAAACGTTCTAAGTTAAGAGTAGCTTTTTCTAACATGTGAAGTGTTTCGTCTTTTTGTTTAGTATATCTACCAATACCAGCGGCTTCTTCGAACATGTGTCTACGGTCTTCTGGTTTAGCTTCAGCAAACCAGTTTACTGTACCTTGAGAAATAATTCCTAAAGAGCCTTTAGTTAAACCAGAGTCTAAGAACATTTCTTGAATGTCTTTCAGTCTTGCCGGTTCGTCATTAATCATGAAAATACTTTCACCAGATTTTCTGATTAATTTTCTTGAAATTTTAACTTCATCACTTTCGTAGTGCAAAATTCTTGTTGTGTTGTCAAAAGTTAGTTCAACTAAAGCGTAATCTGCTTCATTCATGTCTTTTGAACCTACGAAAATTAAGTTTGTTTTTTCTTTACCACGTAAAGATTTAATTGATTGTTCCCCCATTGCTCACTTTAACGCGTCCACAATGTTAGATTTACCAGAACCGTTTGGTCCGACAATCCCAATCATTGTTTCGTTAAAGTTTAGGGTTACTGGATTAGCAAAGGATTTAAATCCTTCTGCGTGAAATTTTTTTAAGAAAACCATTTAATCACCATTCCACATATTTTTATAATACTTAATATAATAATGTATTTTTTTAGGCTTTAATAATATAATTATTAATTAATATTGATATTTAAGAGGTAATAAAATTGTCACAAGATCAGATACCTAGGAAGTTCTTTCATCCTCTTCCTAATTTAAAAAGCTTATTAGTCCACTTATTCAGTTTCGAATGAAACAAATTATTTAAGAAAAAAACGGACGTAAACAACAAGCACCATACCGGCCAAGACATCGTCGATTCTATTGATGAAATCGAAGAACTAAATCTTGATAACGAGGAAATAAATGAGGAGGTAGAAGAGTATCTTAGTGATACTGCAATTTTACATTCTGAATTATTAAATGATGCCAAAGAAGACGTTGATGATTTACACAACGTGTTAAACGGCTAGGAATACAAAAATGAACGTAGAAAAACTCACCCCGTTTATGGGATGAGTTTTTTTGTTTTATTTTAAGTTTAAGTATCTATTTAGTTCGTGAGCAATTGTTTGACTGTGGTCACCAAACAGAATGGTAACACTATCACAGTTTTTTAAAGTGCCTTTTGCACCTAAACCTTTTAGTTCTTGAATTTTCACTAGTTGTAAATCGTGTAGTTTAACTTTTACATTACTGATTGTGCTAGTTACTGAGACTACGTTATCTTTGCCACCTAAAGCATGAACTAAATGTTCCATTTTGAAATCAATTGAAGTTGTACCTTTGATTTCCATGTTTTTAGTTTGAGCTAATTTTTTTGCTTTTCTTTTTGCGTAAAAATAACCAATTCCCAAAGTACCAATATAGAATAATTTAACCTTTGTTTCTTTTTTCATTGTCACTAATCTCCTAAAAGTGTTAATTTAATTTTACCAATTCTGTTCTTTGTGAGAAACGGATTTATAATCCGTGCTCGTGAAGTTTGGAGTTGGAGAGTTAGTGTAGAATCGGTTAACGGAACTAATTGACCATCACTTTTTAAAAAAGTATCTGTTAACCGATCAGTTGTAATAGTTAACTGGTGATTTTTATTTAATACCAATGGTTGCATTAATGATTTAAAGTTGGGATATAAAGATGGTCCCAGTTCGAATAAGCACATACTATCATCATCAAATAATAATGGTCCGTGAAAACTTCTGTTCAATCCACTTGAACCTAAAGCTGTAGTTACATACAATCCACTACCAAAAAAACTATAAAATGGTTGGTTATCCACCGCTACACTAAAATGTGCAGAAGTCGATAATCGAGTAATAGTGAATTCGTTGATAGCAATTGTGGATTCGTTGCGCACGTTCGTTGCTTGTAAATATTGAAAAGTAGTAAACTCTTGTTCGTTCAGTTGCGTTAAATCTTGCACATTTTTAATATTGGATAAGAATCCCACGTGACCAGTGTTTATAAATAATAAATCCACCGACTCGTTTACATATTCTTTCATCGCATGTAAAAAAGTACCATCGCCACCGAGAACAATAACTAAATCATAGTTATCGTTATCTTCGATTCAGGACGGCATTAATTTAACAATTTGTTCTTGAACTGTTGGATTTTTTACAAAAAAATGAAATTTTACTCGTTTTGGACTATTATTCATCGTTATTTCTTAAAAAGATTTCAATGTCATCAGAGTTGTAACCAATCATCAGGCGGTACGGGTGGTGGTGGTTTTTAGTATATTGAATAATAATTGGTTTTTTAAGAATAGTAGGTTCGTGTTGAATTAAGTGAATTAATTCATGTGTGGTAAGATCGTCTAAGTCAATATTACTTTGTTTAAAAAAGTCTGATCTTGTTGCGATAATATCTTCAAATCCACCGTCTGTTAAACTAAGAATATCCAATAAAATTTTTTCATCAATCGGTGCCTTAATTAAATTAATCGGCATAATTTTAATGTCATGTTTTTTGAAAAATTTTAAAGCCTTGGCGCAAGAAAAAGAGTTTGAAGACATCAATACATAAATCATTTTTATCACCTTTAAAGAGTCTTAAAACATTGTAATTATAAAATACAAAATATATATTGATAAAATAACAAATAACATTTTTAAATTTATTTAAATATTCAACAAACAAAACGGAGAGATTATGAAAAGATTAGTTAGTGGAATTCAACCAACTAACGATTTAACGTTAGGTAACTACTTAGGTTCCATCAAAGAATTTATTAAATACCAAGACCAATACGAAATGTACATTTTTGTGGCCAACTTACACTCATTAACTAAAGGACAAACATTAGACAGAGACGAATTTCAAGCTAACTGCCGTAAAATTATTCGTTGCTATTTAGCAGCTGGTTTAGACCCTGAAAAAGTGAACATTTTTTACCAATCAGACATTTTAGAAACTGGTAACTTAGCACACATCTTGTTATGTAACACCACTTTAGGTGAACTTAACAGAATGACTCAATTTAAAGACAAATCTTCAAAAGCTGTAAAACAAGGTAACGGAACTGAAATGATTCCTTCAGGCTTATTAACTTACCCAACTTTAATGGCTGCCGATATTTTACTATACCAAGCACACATCGTACCAGTCGGTATCGACCAAAAACAACATATGGAATTAACAAGAAATATCGCAATGAGAATGAACAATAAATATGGTGAAGATTTATTTGTAATTCCTGAAGTATCTATCCCTAAAATCGGCGCTAAAATTATGGATTTACAAGATCCAAGTGTCAAAATGTCTAAATCTTGTGTGTCACCAAAAGGGGTTATTTTCTTAAATGAGAATATTAATGATATTATTAAAAAAATCAAAACAGCAAAAACAGATAGTTTAAACTGTGTTAAGTTCGATGTCGATAACCAACCAGGGGTTAGCAACTTAATGACTATTTATGCTGCTTTAAGCAATTTAAGCTTCGAAGAAATTGAAGCCAAATACGTAGGTTGCAACTATGGCGACTTTAAGAAAGATTTAATTACTTTAGTAGAAACTTTCATTACTGATTTCCAAGCCAAAGTCAACTCATACACTGATGAAGAAATCGACAGAATTGCACAAAGAGGCGCAGCTAACGCCAGAAAACTAGCGCAAGAAACTCTGCATAAAATTTACAATACCATGGGAATTTTATAGATTTTAACAGTAAGGAAATATCCAATTATGCCAAACATTAACAATGACAAACAATACTTAATTATGAGTGACCTAGACGGTACTTTATTAAATAGTAAAAGTCAAATCTCTGACGAATCAGTAAGATGTATTAAAGAAGTGATTAAAGAAGGTCACATTTTCTGTATTGCAACCGGACGTCCAACAAAAGGTGCTTTACCAATTTACGAAAAATTAGGTTTAGACACAGTTATGGTAAACTACAACGGTTCTTGTATCGTAAACCCAAGCGATCCAAAATTCTCTGCTATCAACCTAACCTTCCACAAAGACATCGCTAAAAAAATCTTAACTACTCCGAAGATTTTAGAAGTGATTTCTAACGCATTCTTAGAAACTCAAGACCAAGAAATCATTTTCAAAAAATACGAAGACAACGAAATTTCAGAAGAAGTTAGAAAAGACATTTACGAATTCTACCACATCGATCCGTTAGACCGTAACAACCCATGTTTAAACAGTGATGTAAATAAATTAGATAGCGATGTAAACGCGTTATTACTTTACGTAGATACAAACGACATTAACAAATTCGATAAGTTAATGTACTGAGTAAAAAACGTTTCTCCATACTTACAATTAAGAATGATTATGTTGCCAAGCCAAGGATTTATGGTTGAAGTTAACACTAACTTTGCTGATAAATCAATGGGGTTAAACTTCTTATCTTCATACTACGGTATTCCAAAAGACAGAATTATCGCCTTCGGTGATAGTGACAACGACATGAGAATGTTAGTTGAAGCTAAATTCGGTTTCGCAATGAAGAACGGTAAAGAAACTGCTAAAATGTCTGCAAGACATATTACAAAGCACACTAACAACGATGATGGTGTGGCTTGAGAATTAGAATTCTTCATGAAACATAAAAATTTCTTAAATTAATTTATAACTAAAAAGATATTCCCAACCAACAAGAAAAAAACTTTGATTCTCAAAGTTCTTTTTTTGTTGTAAAAGATGATAAAAAATTCCCGTTTTTTTCTATAAAAATAGCTATGAATTTTACTACAAAAGTGCCAGAAAATTTGCAGAAAAAAATATATTTTTCTCTTGTCGTTTTCATGTTGCAAAAGTCGTTTTTTTATAGAAAATATAAGTGCTACGTTCTGGCGGTTGAGATCATTACAAACCGCCAGGCGTAATCGAAAAAATAATCAGAACATAAGGACATAAAACATTAACATGAAAAAATTAGTCGATTTAAATATGTTTGTGAAACCTAAAGATATCAAAATCTTCTTAGGTAAATATAACGGTTTTCAACGTTACGATATTATTAAATATCCATTCGCTAAACAAATCGAATCTAACATGCGTCAAGCATTCTGAACTCCTGAAGAAATTAGTTTAATCTCTGATAGAGAAAACTTTAAAGAATTACCACAACAAGCACAAGAAGTAATTATTTCTAACTTGTTATTCCAAACTTTAATGGACTCAGCTCAAAACCGTGGTTTAGACAGTGTTATGAGTGAATTAGTAACTTCATCTGAATGAGAAGCCGCTTTTAAAACTCAAGCTTTCTTCGAATTAATCCACTCATTATCATACAGTCATATCATCAGAGAAATGTTCAGCTCTGATGCTTCAAACATTTTTGACAGAATTTACAAAATTGACGAAATTAAACACAGAACTGATAAAGAAATTGCTGAATATACTTTATTAAGAGAATACATTGAAGGTAAACATCCTGAATGAACTGAAGAAGAAACTAAGAAAAACATCTTAATCTTATTAGTTAGAATTTACTTCTTAGAAGGTTTAAAATTCTATGTTTCATTCATGGTAACTTACATGATCAACTACAGCTACAACGACGCAATTTCTGGTGTAGCTAAGATTATTAAATTAATTAACTTTGACGAAGACATGCACGTAGCTGTGGTCGGAGGCTTAATCAGAATCTTAATGAGAGAAGAAAGTGAAGGATTCACTCACTTCTTTAAAGAAACATGATTCAAAGAAGAAGTAGAAAGAATCGTTTCTGAAATCGTGAACGAAGAAATTAGCTGAGCTGAATACTTATTAAGCTTTGGTCCAATCCCTTCATTGACTTTACCAGTCTTCGAATCATTCATGAAATACTACGCTAACGAAAGATTATCAAGAATTAAATTAGACCCAATTTACGAAGGCGTGCAAAAAAATGACATTGTGACATGATTTGACATGTACAAAGACATTAATAAAGACAACACCGCACAACAAGAATCAACCGCTTTAAACTACAATATTGGTAACATGAACATGGACTACGATAACAACGATTTAGACACAATGTTGAAAGAATTACTAAACAGACATGCTAAGTAATACCAAAACTCCGTTATCTTATATTGAAAATGCGATTGAAGAAGGTGGCGACATTACCGTTAAAAAAGGCAGAAAAGAAGTTGAAATTCCTGCTAGTGCCATCATGGTAATTAAACGTAACGGTAGTATTGAACCATATACTACTTCAAAAATGAAAAAAGTTTGTCTATGAGCTTCTAATGGTAACGAACACTATGCCCAAGCTTTATTAGACGCAACTGAAATTAAACTATACGACAAAATTAAAATTAGTGATGTATACGACGAACTAATCAAATCTGCTGTTAACAAGATTAGTAGAATCTACCCAACTTACGAATGAGTAGCTGCCAAATTGTACTTATTAAAGTACTATAGAGAAGCTTGAAACATCAAAACCGAAAAACAATACGTCCACATGAAAGACGTTATTGCTAAAGGTTTAGAACATAAAAAATACAATAAAGAAGTTTTCAGTAGCTATACTGATGAAGAAATTGACGAAATTAACAGTTTCATCAAACCAGAAAATGACTTCTTATTCACTTATAAAGCATTAATTTTCTACACTAGAAAATACTGCTTAAACTACGCTAAGAACAAAAAATTAGAGTTGCCGCAACACGCTTACATGAGAATTGCGATGACAATGTTCTACCAAGAAGATAAAGCTAACCGTTTAACTTACATTAAAAAGTTCTACGACTACTTATCACAACACTACTTTACTGTGTCAACACCAATCTCAATGAATGCCGGAACAGTAAACATGCAACTTTCAAGTTGTGTGTTATCTGACATGGATGATGACGCTAACAGTATTATGGAAACTATCGAAAGTATTGCCATTTACTCAAAAAACAAAGGTGGTAATGCCGTTGATATTTCTAAGATTAGATCATCTGGTTCTTACATTTTAGGTAATAACGGGTTCTCTTCAGGTCCTGTTCCATTCTTAAAAATTGTAGAAGCCACAATTAAAGCTTTTAACCAAGGTTCAGAACGTCCTGGGGTATGTTGTGTGTACTACCAATGATGACACTACAACTTCGAAGAACTAGTTGTGTTAAAAAACAACAGTGGTACCGAAGAAAACCGGGCTAGACAACTAAAATACTCTGTAAAAATTAACGACTTGTTAATTGACAGAGCGTTAAAAAACGAAGACGTAACTTTATTCAACCCAAGTGATGTACCACGTTTATTCAATAAATACGGTAAAGAATTTGAACAAGAATACGAAGCATACGAAAAACAATCTGGCCTAAGATCAAAGAAAATGCCTGCTAAAAAGGTATTAGAAATGATCTTTAAAGAAAGAGTAGAAACTGGTAACGTTTACATGTTCCACGAAGAAAACGTAAATAACATGTCAATGTTAAACAGATATGTAAACTCTTCAAACTTATGTTGTGAAATTACTTTACCTTCAAGAGCCTCTGAATTTAAAGAACAAACTTTAGATAACAGTGGTTCAAAAGAAGCTGGTATTACTAAAACTTACAACGCTGGTGAAATCGCCTTATGTAACTTATCATCAGTCAACTTAGTAAAATGAGATGAATTAGATGAAGCTGGTCAAGTGGATTTAATCAATATCTTAGTCAGAGCAATGGATAATACCATTGATATTGCTAAATATCCAGTTATGGAAGCAAAATACACAAACATCAATTACCGTTACTTAGGTATTGGAGTATTAAACTACGTAAACTATTTAGCTAACCACAAGATTGTGATTGACACTAAAGAAGCGATGGAAAACACTGCTGCATTGTTTGATAAGTTAAGTTACCAAATCATTCACTCTTCAATGGAATTGGCTAAAGAAAAAGGTAAATTCAACTTCTTTGAAGAAACCTTATGAGCAAAAGGTGATTTACCAATTCTAAGAGCTAACAAACAAGCTCTCGCTTTAACTGACTACCAACCAGACTGAAACAAGTGAAAAGAATTAGCGAAAGACATTAAGAAGTACGGCATTAGAAATGCTCAATTAATGGCGATTGCTCCAACTGCTACTTCTGGTAAAGCAATCAACGCTACTGAAAGTATCGAACCAATTCAAGGTTTTGTGTACAAAGAAGATGGTAAATCTAACGTTATTACCTTAGCACCAAACATCTCTAAGAACTCAGCTTACTACAAGTTAGCTTTTGATTGTGACCAATACATGTTAATCAACTTAGCAGCTATCAGACAATGCTACTTAGACCAAGCGCAATCAATTAACATGTACTTCAATAAAGTAGAATCATTAACTGACTTCACTTTACACCACTTATACGGTTTTAAATTAGGTATTAAGACTTACTACTACTGTAAGACACAAAAAGAAGTATCCGACAACGTCTGCGAAAGCTGTACATAGATTGTCACCATTTTGAAATTAGAAAAACAGAATCTTGTTGCGAAATTTCAAAAAATACAGTAAAATCATTTACATTAATCAAACTTAAGAAGGGAAACCATTCGCGTGGTTTCTCTTTATTTTGTATCTCAGGAGCACCATATGAAAAAAAGCCCAGCAAAAACTGACGTTATTAGTCAAGTTTTATTACAAGAAATTAGAAATGTCGCTGACGAAAAAGACATTCCAGTAGAAACAGTAAGAGACTTCTTAACTGATTCAATTAAAAAAGCTTTCGCTAAATCAACATTCTTAGAAAACTTAGAAGTAAACTTTAGTCTAGAAGACGGCGAATTAAGTTGCTACAGACTATACGAAGTTATCGACAACGCTGATGAATTAGACGAATACGTAAACATCTTCTACAAGGATGCTAGATTAAACAAATCTGGTTTAAACGTTGGTGATATTTACAAAGAAACATTCGACATCACTAAAGAATTTAACCAACAACAAGTTCAACAAATCTTACAATCATTCAAACAAAAAATCATTGAAGTAAGTAACCAAAGAATTTACCAATCATGAACACCAGTTATTGGCCAAGTGATTTACGCTGAAATCGAAAAAGAAGACAAAAAAGGTAACTTCTTCACAGTGAACTTAGAAAACCAACAAGACAGAATCACTGGTAAGAATTTAGAAAACACTTTAGGTTTCATCGGTAAAAAAGACCAAAACCCATTAGAAAACTTAGATGTTGGTAAAAAATACCACTTCGTAGTTTCTGAAGTTAAAGAACAATCAAAATACTGCCCAGTTATCTTATCAAGAGCTAGTGAAAAATTAGTAGAATACTACATGCATTCAGAAATTCCTGAAATTGACGATGGTTCAATTTCAATCGTTAAAATTGCTAGAATCGCTGGTATGAAAACTAAGGTTTTAGTAGATTCAAAAACTTTACCAATCGAACCAGCTGCAATCTGTGTTGGTCCTAAAGGTGCCAGAATTAAAACTGTGTCAGCTTTATTAGGTAAAGAAAAAATCGAAGTTTACAACTACAACGAAGATCCAGTTGTCTTAATTTCAGAAGTAATCGACCGTACTAAGATTTCAGGTATGAAATTAGTAGAAGATGAAAATGGTTCAAGACACGCAACAATCGTAGTTCCTGAAGCTGTATTACCACAAGTGATTGGTAAAAGAGGTAGCAACGTGAGATTGATTTCATTATTAACTGAATGAAACATCAACATCATGACTGAAGAAGAAGCTAACTTAACTAACTTAGACTACATGAGAGTCGACTCAGAAGAATACCAAGAACACTTTAAAGCTTTAAATGCTAATAAAGACGAAGCTAACTTAGACATTCTTTCATTAAACGACCACGACATTGATGAATTAGTAAGCAATGTCAGTCTTGACAGTTTAATGAACGAAGAAGAAAACAACGACGATGAAGAAGATTTAATTTTCGAAACATTAGACGAAAACGACGAAGTTAATAACGAATTAAGCGACGCTTTTGCTGATGAAGTAAAAAATGCTTTAAAATAAAAAAATAACTATGAGTAAAAAGAGAGTTATTAATCAAAGAACTTGTCTATTAACTAGACAAAAATATTTGAAGCCCAATTTATTAAGAATTGTGTATCTCGATCAACAAGTCATAGTCGATGTTGACCAAAAACTTCCTGCTCGGGGCTACTACGTGTATCCCTCTGCAGAAAACTACCAAAAATTGGTAAAAACAAGATTGCTTAACCGCATCTTCAAGACCAACATTGATTTAGCAGTATATGCTAAATTAGAACAATATTTTAAATAATAGGAGGAATTAATATGGCTAATAAAAAAGAGAAGGTAAAATCAAACAAAAAATTTGATAATAGAAAATCTGTCGATATTAAAAAACAAATTAAGAAAGTGGACGTTGGAGTACAAGGTGGCGTATTTACATTTACTTCACCATTAACTATTGAAGAACTTGGACCAAAATTAAACAAGTCTACAAGTGAAATCATTAGATATTTCTTCATGAAAGGAATTGTTACTAACTTAAACACAATCTTAAACGAAGAACAAATCGGTGAATTATGTTTAGAATACGGCCTAGACTTTAAAATTGAAAAAGAAATTAGTGCCGAAAACGTATTAGACAACATTACTTTCGACGATGATGAATTGTCATTAGAACAAAGACCTCCAATCGTTACAATTATGGGTCACGTTGACCACGGTAAAACTACTTTATTAGACGCTATTAGACACTCAAACGTTACTACTGGTGAAGCTGGGGGAATTACTCAACACATCGGTGCTTACCAAGTAGAAAAAAATAACAAGAAAATTACTTTCATTGACACACCGGGCCACGAAGCCTTCACTGAAATGAGAGCTAGAGGAGCTAACGTTACTGATATCGTTGTATTAGTTGTAGCTGCTGATGATGGTATTAAAGTCCAAACTCAAGAAGCCATTGACCACGCAAAATCTGCTGGTGTTGAAATCATTGTCTTCGTAAACAAAATGGACAAACCAACTGCCAACCCTGAAAAAGTTATCGCACAATTATCAGAACAAGACATTGTTGTTGAAGAATGAGGCGGTAAAACAATTTGCGTTAAAGGTTCTGCTTTACAAAAAGACGGAATCTCTGAATTATTAGAAGCAATTCAATTAATTTCAGACGTTAACGAATACAAGGCTAACCCTCAAAGATTAGCTTACGGTACAGTTATTGAAGCGAACCTAGATAAAGGTTATGGTCCTTTAGCCACTGTTTTAGTTCAAAACGGTACTTTGAAAAAAGGTGACTACTTAGTAGTAGGCCAAACTTACGGTAAATTAAGAATGATGTTCGATGACTTAGGTAACGAAGTTATCGAAGCCGCTCCTTCAACACCAGTTAAAGTAGCTGGTTTAGAAGAAGTGCCATCTGCTGGGGATAAATTCTTAGTTTTAAACGACGAAAAAGAAGCTAGAGAAATCGCTAACAAAATTAGAATTAAAAACACAAGATTAGAATGAGCTAACGCTATGACTAGCGAAATGCGTCAACAAATCGAAGACGGTACTTTAAAAAACAGTAAGTTCGTTTTAAAAGCTGACGTTCACGGTTCATTAGAAGCAATTAAAGCCATGGTGGATAAGATCGACGTAGATGGTGCTCACGCCGAAATTATTAGAAGTGCTATTGGTGGAATTACTGAAACTGACGTTAAATTAGCGCAAGCTTCAGGTGCTTTCATTGTTGGTTTCAACATTAGACCATCAAGAGTTATCAAAGATTTAGCCGACCAATGTGGTGTTCAAATTAAAACTTACGACATCATTTACAAACTAAAAGAAGAATTAATCGGCATCATGAAGGGTTCATTAGACCCAGTGATTGTTGAAGAAGTTCTAGGTGAAGCTGAAGTTATGCAAACTTGAAAACACAGTGATGTTGGTACAATCTGTGGTTGTAGAGTAACCAGTGGTAAAGTAAAACGTAACGCCAAAGTTAGAGTTATTAGAGATGGTGTTGTAATTTATACAAGTGAAATCGCAACATTACAACACGGTAAAAACCAAGCTTCAGAAATGTTAGCTGGTAACGAATGTGGTTTAACTATTAAAAACTTTAACGACGTTAAAGAAGGCGACGTTTTAGAAACTTACTTATTATTAGAAAAGACACAAGACGAGGTAGAAGCAAATGCCTAGTGGTGTAAAATTAGCAAGATTTGAATCAATCGTTAAAGACACAATTAACAAAGCGTTAACTAACGAAGTGAAAAATAAAATCGCAAGTAACGCAACTGTTACTAGCGTACAATTAACTAACGACCTATCAGTCGCTAGAATTTACTTAGATTGTCTTAATAGAGAAAATATTGATAAAATCATATCAAACGTAGAAAAAGTAAAAGGCTTCTTAAGAACTAAAGTTGCGCATGCATTAAACGCATACAAAGCTCCTGAATTAAGATTCTTTGCCGATTCAACAATTGACTACGCAAACAAGATTGAACAACTTCTAAACGAAATTAAAGAAAAAGAAGGAAAGTAGGACTAGATGGTTTCTGTTAAAAACTCTAAAACGTTAAACGAAATTGAAGCAAAGCTTCGGGTTCCGGAACACTATAAACGGATTTGAATTATCATTGGGTTTGTAACCTTATGTATCTTAGCCTTAACGGCAATTCCGTTAGCTAGTTTATACGCTAAGTTACCGCAAACAATTGCAAATAACGTTGCGTATAACTGAAACTTTACAATTGCTTCTAAAGTAATTGTCTTTGTATCATACGGGGTGGTATGTGTTCCTTACTTATACCTAACTGCCTCATGAATTGTTGGAGTCGATAACATTACCAAATCGAAATACTTCCACCTACTAATCTGAGTAGTTTATTCAATTGCCATTACATTAATTATTTTGGCAATCATCTTCTGTTACAGAGCATGAATGTTCTAGTAACGTATCAATATTGATAAACAACAAAAAATCTCACCGTAATTGGTGAGATTTTTTTAATCATCATCTAAATTAGTTTATATTGTTTCATTAGACCAAACAACTGTGTTAAAGCCGTTGGATGGTCAGTACTTTTCACAAAAGTTTTTTGTTCGTAATTCAATAAACGTTGAATTAAATTTGTTTTTGGATTTTGTGTAAATAATGGTGTAAAAACGCCAATATTACCGGCAGCATAAGTTCCTCAATAAATACCTACAATTTGTCCAGTAGAGTTTAGAACCATAGAACCAGAAGAGCCTGATCCTAAGTTAGCTCCTGGAGCTAAATAATTGTCGTTCTTGTTATATGGGTTGCTCATAATTTGTTGTTTTAAAGGATATTCAATACTGTTTCTTTCGAAATTGCTTGTAATTGGCTGAGCGTCAGTAAAAGCAGCGGTTTTAAATGACACATAGCTGATTCCTTCATATGAAGATCCGGGATAACCGGATACGTAAAAGACGTCATTATCATTTACGCTTCGACTAAACATAAATGACTTTCAGAAATAATCTTTTTCTGTTGCTGTTAAAGGTTGCCCTTTAAAGTATTGCAATGAGAAAATTAAAGATTGAATTCTTCTAATATAAGTTCTACGTTGAACTTGATTCGGGTTAGACGCAGAGAAGCGGTTCACCATAAACATCGTTTCTAAATTATTCCACGAAGCATACAAACTCTTTTCAATGTTTGGTTGCTTTGCTAAATATTTACTAATGTTTCTTTTATTTAAGTTCACTCAATTCGTTAAATCTTGTGGGTTAAATAACGTTTTGACAATTGCAAAGTCTTCGCCCTTATTGTTGCCATTAAAAGAAAGACCATTTTGTTCTTGTATTTGGTAATTATTGTCGATTGAACCTTGTTGTAAAATGCTATCGTTATCAGTGATATAAAACTTAGCAATTTTATCTTTATTATAAGTAATGTTAGGTTCTGTACCATCCGAATTGTATACTCCTAATGGAACAATAGTTTTATTTTTATTCATTAAATTAACGTTAGGTAATTTAAATCAGTCAGTTGATGGTTGTTTTTCATTGTTAACTGGTAAGTCTACGACCGTACTAGTAATAACCGGTAGTTCGGTTTGGGTTTGAAGATTTTCTCCTAACGGATTCGAAATATACACCGAGAAGTCATCAGTAGTTTGTTGATTAATCGGCAATTGTAAATTAAAAGTTTCTCCTGAAAATCTTGTTTGTTTAACACCGTGTACATAATACGTTTTGTATAGCGGATATTTGATTGTCACACTCAAATTAACAACGTGAATATTAGTAGCTAAATAATAAGTCACTAAATTCTTTAAGCTATTAATATGAGTTTGATAATCTACCAATCAAGCGGTACCACTATCAGCTTCATAAACTGAAAAGTTGTCGGGGTCAATTGATAATTGCATGGTGCTTAAGTATTCACTTAAGGCGCTTTGCATATTCGTATATAAATTGTTGTAATAATCTACATCGAGATTGGCATCAAATAAAATAGATACGGAATTAGCATTGGCATACTCCTGAATAGGCTTGGTAATTCTATCAGTAGAAACATTTGGAATGCGCATTAAATGGTTTAAATTACGTTCAACGTATTTTACAGCAATCGGAGCAATAACGGCAGATAACAACACCGCTACTCCCATTGATAAAACCACGCATTCAATAATGGATTTCTTTTTAAGCATACAAACTAATTTTATTAAAAAATAAAATAACCCCATGTTAAATGCTTATATTTTGCTAAAAAAAATTTTATTATTCAAAATTTTTGGCGTTAATTTGACAAAATAACGATTAGAAAGCTACTTTGTCGTTCCAAAAAAATAACATTTTTTTGTGCGAAAATCCGTAATAAATTTAGATAAATTTAATAAAAATAATTTTTGTTAAATATTAATTTAAGATTATAAATGTTAGAAAAATATTAAAAGAATAAGGAATAATAATGAGTAATAAAAAAATACCTAATATTAGATTTAAACATTTTACTGAAGAGTGAAGTAATCATCAATTGTCTGATTTTTTTACTAAATATCAAGAAACAGTTTATCTAGAGGATAATAAAATATATAAGCAAATTTCTGTAAGAAATACTGGTTTAATAGAACATAGATGCGTAAACGAAGGCAAAAATATTGGTAGAAAAAGACAATATTTAATAAATTTAGATAAATATCCAGTTACATTGACATTTACAAGACAAACCATTTATGAAGGCGGAATAGGATTTATACCAAAACATTTAAATAAATATATAGTTACTGAAAATATGCCTTTATTATCAAAAAATAATAATTTAGATCAAAATTTTTTTACTAGTTTATTATTAAATCACAATTATTTTTATAAAGCGATAGAGTTAAATACACCTATTGGTTCAGCTCAAAAAGCATTACACGAAAAGATATGACTAAAAACTAATTTATTATTCCCAGATATTAAAGAGCAATCTAAAATAGGTGCATTCATGAGTTTAATTTCTAACCTTATCGCTCTTTATAAGAAGAAGTGTGAGAAGCTGGAAAAGATAAAAAGCACTTTAATCAAAACACTTCTCGATTCATCGGATTCTATTTTTGTTAAAAACGAAAAATATAGTTTTGATAGACGTTTAATAAACGAAGTAATATCAGTTATTCCATTTAAAAAATTTATTTGTAATAAATTAGATTTAAATGGCTCATTCCCAGTTATTCAACAAGGTGATAATCCTTTAATTGGCTATTCAAATCAAATGCCTTATATGAAATATGAGGATGTAATTGTGTTTGGAGATCATACTTTATCTTTATATAAACCCACATCTCCATTCTTAGTTGCGACAGACGGTGTAAAAATCATAAAAAACAATGATTCATATATTTGCAAAGAATTTTTAATTTATTTATTAATTAATAATTTGCCTAAATCAGAAGGTTATAAAAGACATTTCCAATTACTTAATGGCAAAGAAGTTAATGTAATTACTAGTAAGAACATTCAAAAAATATTATCTAATTTATTTTTTTCTATGGATAAATCAATCGCTCTATGTAAGCGTAAGTGCGAAAAACTAGAAAATATAAAGAAATCATTGCTGGAAAAGATGTTCATCTAATCAAAATCTAATTTTTTAAAGAAAAAAGACGAAATAAAAGCTCAAGACAATTAAATTCTTGAGCTTTTTTATACGTAATTTATGAATTTTATGATTTAAAGTAGAGCAATACTCTCGCTTACATAGAGTAATGTTATAAGAAATTGTATTTAATAAAATCCCTATTTTTGTTTGTTCTTTCAATTCAGGTAATTTAATTTTTTGTTCTAAAAAATCTTTAGAAACTAAATTACTCATCATTGTAGTAGCTTTAGTTGATTTCATTAAAATATTTTTCATTATTTTTTCATTATTAATTAAATATTTTCAAAATCATAAATCATATTCAATAATTGGAGAAAATACTTCAAATACGTGAGAAATTATTCCGTCTCCGATTGTATTTTCTACAAATCTACCACATGTAAAGTTTTTACTTTTATTACCTTCAAAAGCTATATCACCAATTTTGAATATATTGTAAGTTTTTAAGTACTCTTCATTTGAAATTTTTACGTCTGATTTAAAATACATATTTGCAACAGAAATTACATTATTTTCGTCATATTTTAAATTAGAATTTTTGACAGTATTTTTCTTATATAGTTCAGAAAATGTTTTATTAATTCATTTTGAATTAAACTCTTTAAATCTTATATTAGGCTGATTAAAACCAAGATCAATAAATACATTTTCTATTAGAGATTTTCTTATAATTTCTAGTTTCTCACACTTCTTCTTATAAAGAGTGATAATGTTATCTAAAACTAAAAAGAATTTGCCAATTTTTTCTTGTTCTATCTTTTCTGGAATTATTAACTCTAAGGACTTAATATTGTCTGAATTCAATGATTCAAAAGTAGAACCACAAGAAATTCTTTTTCAATAATTTTCACTATTTAATTTAAATAGATTGTAATAAATGAAATTATTTCCCTTTATAGCTGCAACACCTCTGCCGATAACACAATCATAATTAGTTCTACCCACTTCCCCAGCTGGTGCTCTGACACTCATTATAATGTCACCTTTTTTTGCCATTTTTGTAAGCTGAGATGTTCAAATTCTGGGTTTAACATATCCATTCAATAAATCGCTGTTACCTTGAACTAAAATATATTTATTTTCAAAATTTGTGTAAGTGTTACCTAAAGGAGATTGTCCCATAATTATTGAAGATATATTTTCTAATTTTGTTATTCTTCAATTAGATGAAAATTCTTTAAATCTTAATTTTGGAATTCTATTGTTCATATCGTTTTACACCTACATTTTTATAAACTATGTAGTCATTATAATAACGAAACTATACTTATAAAGATTTAAAATCCTTCATAACCAAAATAGTTATGAAGGATTCTTTAAATGTTTGTTTTAAATTGTGGAATTCTCAATAATTGGTGTTTGAGAAGGTTGCATTGACTTGTTTATGTTTTTGTTATCAACAATTTTTCACACTTCATGAACCCCAATGTTTAACGCTAAACATAAGTAAGGCATAATGTTTAGTCATTGATAGTTTGGTTCATTAGCATGTGCATCAGCGAACTTAGTAAATGAGTATGGATCACATTGGAAAACGTTGTTTAACTTAGGAATGTAGTTAAAGATACAAACGATAGCAATACATACTGCTACGACAATAAACATTCTCTTAGAACTTTCTCAAGTTTCAGTGAAGATACTGCCTGTCGTTCTGTAACACATTCCGTTCATTAATAGAATTAATGATAATGTCATGAACGCTAAACTGCTACCACCACCAATGGCGTATTCTGCAGTTTCTACCGGAGCACCCACTTTTTGACCAGCGATTAAGTTTAAACCATTAGTCATGGCAGTGTAATCGTAGTGATAGAAGGCTCCGGCTCCAATAAAGAACATTAGTAATGATAGTCCGGCCGCTAGTGCTCCCATAATAAAGATTTTCAATGCCATATCCTTATCGATAATAAAGGCACCGGGTTTCAATTGTTTAAACTTCATTACATTTTCTCTACGCACGTTGTTAGCCATTGGGAAACCAATGGCTGTTTCCGCTAGGATGTTAATTGTTAATAATTGTAAAGAACATAATGGTTGGAACATGTATACAAGAATACCAATAAACGTAGTTAATAAACAAGAAACGTTAGCTGTTAATAAAAGCGTCAACGTTGACTTAATGTTTAATAAAACCGTTCTGCTTAAACGAATACCAGAAATAACTGATGACAATGAGTTGTTAGTAATAATCACTTGTGAATTGTCAGACGCTCTATTAGTTGCAATTCTGGTAAATGCACAAGCAACATTTACTTCTCTCATGGAATCTTCGTCAGATTGGTTACCACCAGCTAAACAAATATTACTTGTGGTTTTCAACAAGTACACAATTCTTAATTTATCTTGGTAATCCAAACCAGTAAAGATATTGTAGTTTTGAATGTTGTCTTTTAGTTCTACATCATCTCAACTCTTAATTTGTGCTCCTGTACAAACTTGGACATTTTCTTTATTTAAGATATCTAAGTTAGAGATATCTTGTTTTAACTCTTCTAATGACTTTTCTGTCATAATAATCGGCGTCATATGAGAGTCATTTAAAATGTCGATACAATATTGAGTGTTAGTTACCCCAACCAAAGCTCCTAATTTAAATTTTTGCGCGTTGTTTAATGATAAGTTATTTGGTAATTCTGTATAAGTTTCATAAGTTAACAATTCACTCACTAAACCATCGTGTTTCATATCTTCCACGCACGCTTCTACAGCTAATTTGTGGTTGAATTCTAATTTCACGTTTTTAGCTTTAATATCTGAATAACTTGTTAATCTTACAGCAGTATATTCTTTAGTAATTGTGTTGTAAGTCAGAATTAAATTTGAAGATTCATCACTTCAGTAGTTAACTAATTCGTCATTAGCACACATTTCTAAAGCATCTAATTGATGATTTCTTAAGAAATGTGTAATTTGCTCGTTATCTACTTTATGTTCCTTATTTGATAAAGTAAATAAGCTTAGCAAACGATAAACCAATTCATCTTTTAGACCATCTGCTTTTTTGTCTGTTTTAATAAAGTTTTCAATCCGAGCAATTGGTAAATGTTCGTTATCAATTACTCCTTTATCTTCTAAGGCGATTGTGTTAGAAAAACCTAATAATTCCACGTAAGGAATCTTTTTCACCAACACATAACGTGCTGACATTGTTTTTACACAAGCAGTTAATAGTACTGTAACAATTGCTAATAATCCTTCTGGAATAGCAGCAATAGCTAAAGAAATAGAAATACTTAATGAATTAATTGCGTGGTTATCACCAAACGTAATGTTGTGGTAGTGACATGACGCAATAACGTCTAAGAAGAAGAAAATTAAACAAACAGCACCAGCAATTGCACCTAAGATTTTAGATAATTTATCAATCTGTTTTTGCAATGGTGATAAAGCTTCACCACTACTTTGTTCTACAGCTTGTTTTAAAATTCCTAATTGAGTTTTATTGCCGACTGCAGTAACGATAGCTAAACCGTTACCTCTGACTACTTTCGTTCCTTTAAAAATATAATTTTTTCTAATTTCCATCGGTGTAATATCCACTGATCTGAAATTAGCATCTTTTAGATTAATGAGTTCTCGACCCACTAGAATGGATTCGTTTACTTCTAAGTCATTTGCAAAAATTAATTTACAATCCGCGCCAATAATTTCGTTTTTCGAAACCTCAATGATATCGCCGACAACCAAGTCACCAGCGTTAACGATTTCTTTACGACCATTTCTGATGACCACACTTTCGGTTTCTGTCAGTTTTTTAATCGTAATTAAGGTTTTAGCAATCTTTTTTTCTTGCAGAATCGTGAACGAAACACTAAAGGTAATAATCCCTAAAATAAAACAAGGTTCAACGAACATGGGGATAATTTCAAGAGTGTTTGGTCCATCTTTATGAGGCGTGGCTACCGTTTCAATTGCAATCGCAAAGGTAGCGATCATCGCAACGATTAACAGCACTAAGATTGGTTGTTTTAATTCTTTTAAAATTAGTTCTCACAATTTCGGAGCATTATGGGTAATTACGTTATGCCCAAATTTACCCCGTGATTTTTTCACTTTAGTATCATCCAAACCAACTTGATAATCGGTTTGCGTGACATCAAAGTCTAAATCATTTGTGGTTTTTCTTTTCATTTCAAGAAGTTTCTCCTTAATATGAATAAAACGTCCACGTTAGTTGAATAAATAACGTGAACGTTCTACTTATAATGATATTACATTAATTTTCGTGTGTTAAGTTTGCATAGGATATTTGCATAATTTACACACAAAAAACGAGATGTAACTATTTGTTTGATGGGTAAGGTTTTAAATCGAAGTCTTCTTCATCGATTGGTAATGATTTGTATTCGCAGAATTCTGAAGGAATTCATTCGAAGTAAAAGCTGTTTAAACGATTGTTACAGCATTTTTTAGTTTGTTTGTTCATGATTGGTTGTAATTCCTTTAATACTATTGTTATTAGTTATACCAGAAATAATTTTAGTTGAGGAAACTTTGCCTTTTTTTGAACCATCATCTAAATATAAAGCATGGAAAATCACTTTATATAATTCGTAGCTTCCAATGAACACTAAACCGAAGATGTATGGTAAGACGTTGAATCATGAGTAAGCACCCATGTTGTATAAGTCCATGTTGAACACTTCGTTTACTTTTGGTACATAAGCCACTAAGAAGATTAATGATAATGAACCACATGTAGCCAAGAACATATCTTTTGTATCTGCTCATGATTGAGTAAAGATACTGCCGTTAGTTCTCGCACATAAACCATTTAATGATAAAGTAATTCCGATAGTTAAGAAACATAAACCACTACCAGAGAAGGCAGGGATGTTAATACCTTGTGGAGACAATACTTTTCAGAAATTTGGATCTGCAATCATTTCGTGGTAGTTAAAGCCTGTTGTAGCACCTGCTCCTAAGAAGAAAGCCACTAAAGCCATAGCTGCTACTATACAACTAAAGAATAAGACTTTAAACATCATGTGTTTGTCGAGAATAAACTGATCTTTTAATCTTGGTTTAAATTCCATAACTTTTTCACGACGTTTGTTTTTTGCAATGGCTAAACCTAATAAGGTTTCAGACACTACGTTAATTCATAATAATTGTAATGAGTTTAATGGGTTAATAATGAAGACTAACATTCCAATAAAGAATGCAATTAAGTTCGAGATATTAGCTGTTAAGATCATCACTAATGATGACTTAATGTTTAGCATGATTTCTCTACCTGTTTTAATTGCTTTGACAATTGTTGAGAAGTTGTCATCCATTAAAATCATAGACGCTGCGTTTTTCGCTACGTCAGTTCCTGTAATTCCCATTGCACAACCGATATCGGCCGCTTTTAGTGAAGGAGCATCGTTTACTCCGTCACCAGTCATACTTACGATTTTGCCTTTAGCTTTTCAAGCCTTCACAATTCTAATTTTGTCGTTTGGACTTACTCTTGCATACACACTGTATTTTTCGATGTTTGCAATTAATTCTTCATCAGACATTTGGTCTAATTCTGAACCGCTTAAAGCTAATTGACCTTCTTCTAAGATACCCAATTCTTTGGCGATAGCTGAAGCTGTATTTTTATGGTCACCAGTAATCATAATAGTTCTGATGCCAGCTTGTTTACATTCAGCTACAGCAACTTTTGCTTCTGCTCTTGGTGGGTCAATTATTCCTAATAATCCCACCAATTCTAAGTCTTTTTCAATTGTTTCCGGACTAATTACTTCCGGAAGTGTGTTGACATATTTTCTAGCTACTGCTAACACTCTTAAGGCGTTACCACCCATTTCAGTGTTTAATTCTTTTGCAATAGCTACTTTGTCTTGGCTGCTTACAGCACAAGCGTTAAATACTTGGTCTGGTGCACCCTTAATAACTATTAAATATTTGTAATCCGGATTATCTGATCTAACAATAACCGTCATCATTTTTCTATCAGAGTCAAACGGAATTTCGTTTAATCTTGGATATTCTGAATTTAGTAATTCATAACTTCATCCTTGATCATACATACATTTTACGATTGAAGTTTCAGTAGGGTCACCGATGAATTCAGTTTTACCACTTTCTCTACTAATCGCTGTATCGTTACATAAAGAACCCATTTTAATCAATTGTTCATAGTCTTTGAAGTTATCACTTAATTGGTCATCGTGATTTACATCTCAAACTTTTACAATTGTCATTTTATTTTGCGTTAAAGTACCAGTTTTGTCTGTACAGATAATACTTGTACTACCCAGAGTTTCTACTGCCGGTAGTCGTTTAATTAAGGCATTTTGTTTTGACATCGCCTGAATAGAGATTGATAAAATTACCGTTACAACTGCTAATAATCCTTCAGGAATTACTGCAATCGCTAATGAGATTGATACGTTTAATGATTCACCCGTATTACTTCAGTCGTAACCTTTGTAACCAGTCATTGCTCATAAGTAAACAAAGAAAGTAATAATACATACCACTACTGCAATAATGCCGACTCATTTTGAAAGCTTAGCAATTTGTTTTTGTAATGGAGTTAACGCTACTTCTTCGTCGTTTAGTAATTTAGCAATCTTACCAACTTCTGTATCCATGCCGACTTTTCTTACTCTAGCTAACGCTCTACCATTAGTTAAAGTTGTACCTGAGAAAACTCATTCCTTCTTATCGCCTAATGGTGCGTTATCAGCAGAAACGTAATCTGCATCTTTATCAACTGGTAAAGATTCACCAGTTAATACTGATTCTTCGACCTTTAAATTAGCTGCTTCGATTAAGACACCGTCAGCGGCAATTTGGTCACCTGCGTCTAGTACTAAAATATCGCCGACAACAATGTTTTCACTAGGAATCACAATTGTTTGTCCGTCACGAATTACTTTGGATGTTGGGGCTGATAAATTCTTTAAAGAATCTAGCGCCTTTTCAGTTTTACCTTCTTGTTTAATACTAAAGACAACGTTTACTGCAACAATTCCTAAAATTACTGCCGGTTCTACGAACATTGTGACATTTTCAATAGTTGAAGTTTTTTCTGGTAAGGCGTTACACACCCCGAGAATCGCTAAAACTAACGAAATGATAGCAGCAATTAATAAAAGAATAATAATTGGCTCTTTTAGTTGTTTTAAAATTTTAATAATTAAAGAATCTTTTTTCTTTTCTTTCAGTTTGTTCTTTCCGAAAAGAGCTGAAGATTCTTCCACTTGTTGTTTGTTTAATCCCTTTTTAGGATTAACATCATCAATTGAAAAAGATAATTTATTAGACGAATCTAATGTTAAATTTTCTTTTTCTATACTTATATTTCTCCTTGTCTACGGCTCTCATCCGTGAAATAAAGATAATTTTTATTATAAAATATTTTTTTAGCTTTCAAGCAAAGACAGGTAGTCTGCTTACACGACAATTCGACTACCAGATATAATTTAAATATAATTTAAACGAAAGAGAAAAACCCTCTATGACAATTTATGATTTTGTAGAAAAAGACATCAACGGTAATGATGTTAGTTTAGAAAAATATAAAGGTAAAGTAGTCATGATTGTAAATGTGGCTTCTAAATGTGGCAACACGAAACAATACGCTGAATTACAAACTTTATACGAAAAATACCAAGACCAAGGGCTAATGATTCTAGGTTTCCCTTGCAACCAATTCTTATACCAAGAACCAAAAAGTAACGAAGAAATCCTGACTTTCTGCCAAACTAAATACAATGTAACTTTTGACATGTTTGCTAAGATTAATGTTAATGGTAAAGAAGCTAACGATTTATACACTTATTTAAAACAAACCTTGCCTTGAACTCAAAGAGCTAAGAACGTGAAATGAAACTTCGAAAAGTTCTTAATCAACAGACAAGGTGAACCTAAATACAGAATCGGTGATAAAGAAACACCATTTAGTTTTGAAGATAAGATTGTAGAATTATTAAACGAATAAGAAAAAAAGTCTGGTTTAAAAGCCAGACTTTTTATTGATATCATCCGCACAACAACGTGCTGAACTGTAACAAACAGTTAAATTAAAACCGCCGGTTTTAGCGTTTACATCTAAAACTTCACCAATGAAATATAGAGAATCAATTTCGTTAGACATAAAGTTTTTAGGGTTTAATTTTTTAGTACTAATACCTCCACCCGTATTAATAGCTTGTTCCACATCAAACTTTTCAATAATGCCTTCTACAGGAATATTGCAGAAGAAGTCCACAATTTCTTGTTTCTTTGCTTTAGATAAGTTTTTTACATCCGTTTTAAATTCTAAACCTAATCTTTCATTGAAATTCATGACAAACTTCTTTGAGAATGGTTCAAATTCTTTTCAGAATTCGCTCATGGTTTTTACTTTATTTAAAGCATTTCTTACTGCTGATTCTTTTAATAAATCTAACTCAACTTTTACCCCTTGATTTTCTCAATAAGTAACATAACCAGAAATTCTTCTGATTAATGGTCCACCTAAACCGTTATGAGTAATCATCATGTCATGAGTTTCTTCTACAATCAGTTTTTTGTCTTTATATAATCTGGCAGTTACTTGACTGAAAGAAGTTCCACTCATGCTAGTAAATTGTTTTAATTGTTCTTCTAACGGCAAACTAATCCCCATTGGGAATGTTCTGTTTACATCGATATTAAAACTCTTGGCAAAACGGTAACCATCACCTGTATCTCCACAGAATTTTGAGAATGATAAACCACCAGTAGCGATAACTAAGTTTTTACCTACAAAAGTATCTTTGTTTGTGTCGACATAGAATAAATCATCTTTACCCTTACGACATGACACTACTTTTGTGCTTAAACTAAAGCCTAAATTGTCATGTTCTTCTAATAAATCTTTCATTCTGTTAATAAAGATTTGGTTATTCGATAACATGTGCATTTTTGTACTATTTTCTTTTTGCACGTAGTGTAACCCTACACTATCGACTAATTGTAAGATTTCTGTATGAGGGTGCGTTTTAAACGCGTGGTACATAAAGTTTTTGGTACCAAAAATCATGTTCTTTAATAACTCTTCAAAAGAACAACAGTTAGTAATGTTTGCCTTACCATTCCCCGATAGTAAGAACTTTTTCATAATGTCTGAGTTTTTGTCAATCACTAAGACTTTTAAATTTTTGTCTAAGTGTAGCGCTAAGTAGCAGCCTGCTGGTCCAGCACCAATAATAATAACGTCGTATTGCATAATATATTAATCTTATTAAATGTTTTAGTTTTCGCAGAAAAAAATCAAGCAGAAAAAGCTCTGCTTGATTGAAACCGAAATTAATGCATAATTTCAATTGAGTTTGTTTCGGTATTAAAAGTAATTTTAATCTTTTCGTTTTTCTTAATTTCGCCTGCAATAATCATTTCGGCCATCTTGTTTTCGATGTTCTTTTGGATTCATCTCTTTAATGGACGAGCCCCGAATTGAACGTCATAAGCTCTGTCTGAAATAATGTCCAAGATGTTTTCTTGGAATTCCATATCGTAGCCTTCTTCTTGTAATCTAGTTGCAAGGTCACTGATCAATCTGCCAGAAATTTTCTTCACTGTGTTTTTATCTAAAGCATTGAAGATTACAATTTCGTCAATTCTGTTGATTAATTCAGGTTTTAAGTACATTGACACTTCGTCCATAACTTTTTCTTTATGACCATCTAATACTTGTTGAGCCCCAACGTTTGATGTCATGATGATAATTGTATTTTTGAAGTTAATCTTTCTACCTTGTGAATCTTTCAAGCTACCTTCATCAAGAATTTGTAAGAATAAGTTCAAGATGTCGCTGTGAGCTTTTTCAATTTCGTCAAACAAGATTACTGAGTATGGGTGACGTCTTACAGCTTCAGTTAAAGCTCCAGCTTGTTCGTAACCTACGTATCCTGGAGGAGCACCGATTAATTTAGACACGCTGTGTTTTTCCATGTATTCAGACATGTCAAATCTAATCATTGCTTTTTCGGTATCGAATAAGTTTTCTGCTAACGCTTTAGCTACTTCAGTTTTACCTACCCCAGTAGGTCCTAAGAATAAGAATGAACCGATTGGACGTTGTGGGTCATTAATTCCTGCACGGCCTCTTAAAACAGCATCAGACACTAATTCTAAGGCTTCATCTTGGCCCTTAACTCTTCTACCTAATTGTTGTTTTAATTGTAGTAATTTTTCTTTTTCAGATTCAACGATTCTGTTTGTTGGAATACCAGTGGCTTTGGCAATTACTTCCCCAACTTCTAAAGCGGTTACAGATTCTTTAATCATTCTGTTTCCGTTTTGTTTTAATTTTTCTTCTGCTTCAGTTTTCTTAGCTTCTAAGTCTGGAATAACTACATATAGTAATTCTGAGGCTTTAGCATATTCACCGTTAGCTTGGAAACGTTCGATTTTAGCTTTTGCTTCATCGATTTTAGTTTTGAATTCGATAATTTTATCGTTATCGATTTTTTCTTTAGCTCAAACTTCAGATAATTCTTTATCTTTCTTTGAAAGTTCCACTAATTGTCTTGTAATAGATTGCAATCTTTCAACAGACTTAGGATCTTTATCATTTTGTAATGAAGCTTGTTCAGTTTTTAAACTAATAATTTCTCTTTTAATTTGGTCTAATTCGACTGGCATTGAGTGCATTTCAGTTTGCACTTTAGCACATGCTTCATCAATTAAGTCGATGGCTTTATCAGGTAAGAAACGGTCAGAAATGTATCTTTCTGATAGTTCTACTGCAGCAACTAATGCTGAGTCCGCGATTTTAACCCCGTGGTACATTTCTCATTTTTCTTTTAACCCACGCATAATTGTCAAAGCTTCATGTTTTGTAGGTTCAGACACTAATACTTTAGTCATTCTTCTTTCTAAAGCCGCATCTTTTTCAATGTATTGTCTGTATTCAGCTAAAGTGGTAGCCCCGATTAATTTAATTTCACCACGAGCCATCATTGGTTTTAAAATATTGGCCGCATCCATCGCCCCACTAGTTTTACCCATACCAACTAATTGGTGAATTTCGTCGATGAATAAAATAATTTGGCCGTCAGACTTTTTAATTTCTTTAACAACTTGGTTTAAACGTTCTTCGAATTGTCCTTGGTAACTAGCACCTGAAATTAATGATGATAAGTTTAATTCTCAAATTTGCTTGTCTAATAAGTTATCAGGAACGTCTTTATGAACAATCCGTTGCGCTAATCCTTCGATAATAGCAGTTTTACCAACCCCTGGTTCCCCAATTAACACTGGGTTGTTTTTTGACTTACGAGAAAGAATTTCGATTACTCTTCTAATTTCTTCTTCTCTCCCAATAACTGGGTCAATTTTGTTGGCTTCAACTTCTTGGTTAATGTTTCTTCCATAAGCTTCTAAAGGTTTGAAACCTTGTCCGCCTGTTTGTTTCATTTCCATAGCGAATCCTCACTTCCTTCAATGTTGTTGATATTAATTATACTACTAAATTAGCACTCTACACCTAAAAGTGCTAATTATTGCTAATTGTTTAAATTTTCGAAAAAAAATCCTCTTAGTTTAACTAAGAGGATTGGTCGTTAAATTATGATTATTCTATTTGTTGAAGACGATTCCTTTAACTCTAGTCATAGAGATTAAAGCATCTTTAATTCCTTGAACACCTAAACCAGAATTTTTTACACCAGAGAATGGGAAAATGTCTGGTCCACGTGAAGATGAACGGTTGATGTTTACTGTTCCAGCTTCGATTAAGTTAGCTACTTCTTCAGCTTTAACCATATCTTCTGTGAAGACTGATGCTTGTAAACCATATTTTGAAGCGTTAACATTTTCAACACAAATTGTTAAGTCATCGTAAGTGATTACTGGAATGACCGGACCAAATGGTTCTTCTCAAGCTAAGTCCATATCAACTGTTACTTGATCAACTAACATTGGTCACATTAAGTTGCGTTCTCTCTTCATTTCTGTTAAGCAAACAGCACCTTCAGCGATTGCATCATCAACTAAGCCTTGAACAAAGTCAGCGGCTTTGTTTGAAATTAATGGAGTGATAAAGGCGTTATCTTGTGGTAAACCCACTGATAATTTTTGAACTTTTTCAACTAATAATTTTACTAATTCATCATGTACTGATTTGTGTACAAAGACTCTCTTAATGGCTGTACAACGTTGTCCGTTATAACTAAAGCCACCTTTAATAATTTCGTTAGCTGCTAATTCTAAATTAGCATCTTCCATAACAATTGCAGGGTCTTTACCACCCATTTCTAAAACTAACGGAATTCCTTTAGCTTTTTCAGCAATTCTTAAACCAACAGTGTCGCTACCAGTGAATGAAATCATTGCTACTCTTCCATCTTCTACTAGTAAATCACCGATTGATCTACCGCTACCAACAACACAGTTTACAACCCCTTTAGGGAAACCAGCTTCATGGAATAATTGACTAACTCTAGCACCAATTAAACTACCTTGAGAAGCAGGTTTGTAAACTACAGTGTTGCCAGCTACTAAGGCTGGAGCTAATTTAGCCATTAACAAGTTAAATGGGTAGTTAAATGGCGCAATTGCTACTACAACACCTAAAGGTTCACGACTGAAGATACCAGTTTTCCCTTTGATGTGGTGTGTATTTTCATCGATGATTAATGGATTAGCCATAATTTCGTTATAGCTTTCAATTGTTGCGTCGATGTATTCACAAGTTCTCACGATTTCAGTTAGTGAGTCTTTTTTAGATTTAGCGATTTCTAAAACTAAGATATCAGCTAATTCTTCTTGGTGTTGTAAGAATAATTCTTTAACTTTTAGTAATAAGTCAATTCTTTCTTTTGGACTTGTTACTTTTCAGTCAATGTAAGCTTCATTAGCAGCTGCTAAAGCAGTGTCTACTAAAGCTTTAGGTTCAAATAAAGGAAGAGTTCCAGCAACAGTGTTAGTTGTCGGGTTCATTACACTGATTTTTTCATCAGAATCAACTAATGCACCATCAACTAAAATACTAAAATTTAACATTCTTTTTCTACTTTCTTATAACAAGTGGATGTTTTCTTGTTCTAGTTTTGCAACGTAGTCTGCATCTCAAGAACTTACTTGAACTTCTCCGATATGTGCTTTTTCTAATAAGTACATAGCTAAACGACTTTGTCCAACGCCACCACCAATAGTTAATGGTAGTTCGTTTCTAATAATCATTTGGTAGTAATCAGAGAAAGTATCAATTTTGCTAACATCTAATTCTTTTTGTTCAATTAGAGCTTTACTATCAACTCTAATGCCCATTGACATTAACTCTAAAGCAATGTCATTAACTTTATGGTAAACCAATAAATCACCATTTAGCATTAAATTATCGTAATCTTTCGCTCTGTAGTCATGAACTTCGTTTGCAGTACCTTCAATTTTGCCGCCAATTTGAAGAATAAAGACACATTTGTGTTCTTTTGTGATTAAGTATTCTCTTTCTTTAGCAGATTTGCCTGGGTACATGTCGTAAAGTTCTTTAGAAGTGATGTAGAACACTTCTGTTGGTAATTTTTCTTCTAATTCTCTGTAAGAAATGTTGATGTAATCTTCTGTAGATTTCATTGCGTAGAAGATTTTATTTACAACTTTTTTGATCATATCTGTGTTGTAATCTTTTTCATCAATGATGTATTCTCAATCTCATTGATCAACTAATAATGAGTGGATTGCGTCAACTTCTTCTGTACGTCTAATAGCTCTCATGTCTACTGAAATCCCTGAATGTAAAGGATAACCGTATTTTTTTAAAGCTACTCTTTTTCATTTAGCTAATGATTGAACAATTTCTTGTTCTTCTTTAACAGAACTAGGTTGGAATTTTACACCATCAACGTTGTCTGATAAACGATCATTTAGGTTGTCTGAACAGTTAATGAATAAAGGACCAGGAACTTTGATTAAGTTTAATTGGTGGTTCATTACTAATGAGAATGAATCCTTCAAAGCTTGAATGGCTTGTTGTGTTTCAGACACATTTAATTTTGATTTGTACATATTAACACCTTTTGGTTAGGTAAACTATTTATTTGCCTCTTGCAATTGTTGTTTACTCTTGTTGTAAATTTTTATAAATTTTGTATAGTAGATAATTCCTGAAATAACTGACAATGCAGCAGATGTGTACATCAAGATATTTTGTGCAGCTCAATAGTAAGCTGTTGTAACATTACCGTAGTTATTGCCAATAAAGAAGGCTACGATAATTGCGACCATAATATTAATTGTTTTGACTTTGCCTCATCAGTTGGCTGGCACCACTAAATTTTGTTTAGCAGACATCATTCTAGTACCGTCGACAATAATATCTCTGATTAATAGAATAATGGGGATTCAAATAGGCACAATGTTTAATTGCGGACTGGCTAAACAGAATAATACTGAGTTAGTCAAAATCTTGTCAGCTAACGGATCTCAAAATTTACCAAAATCCGAAACTCAATGCATTTTTCTAGCTACATAACCATCGACTGCGTCGGTTAAGCTAGCAATAATAAAGAAAATAGCGCTTAAAAGGATATTTAAATTAATTGTTACGTGAGGGGCAAATAACGAGTTGTGGTCGTGACTTATGTCAAATGTATAAATGGTTGGACCAAATTGGACCAACATTAACACGATGATAACAGGAACTAATAAGATTCTAAAAATCGTTAAGATGTTTGGAATCTGTTTTTTTTCAAGTTTAAATTTTTTCATTTTTTGTAATTATTAGAAGTCTAATAAACCGTGAGTTCTTGGGAACGGAATTACGTCACGAATGTTGTTTACACCAGTTAAGTACATGATTAGACGTTCGAAACCTAAACCGAAACCACTTGACATGTAGTATCCGTATCTTCTTAAGTCTAAGTATCATTGAAGTGGTGCGATATTCATGTTTAATTCGTTGCAACGGTTCATTAATTTTTCGTAACTATCTTCCCGTTGAGAACCACCGATTAATTCCCCAATACCAGGAACTAATAAGTCACTAGCTCTTACAGTGATGCCATCATCGTTTTGTTTCATGTAGAAGGCTTTAATTGCTTTAGGGTAGTTGTATAAGAATACTGGACCTTTAACAATTTGTTCACAAATGTAACGTTCGTGTTCTGAGCCTAAGTCCATACCGAAGTAGATGTTGTTATCTTCAAAGACATGACCTTCAGCAACAGCTTTCTTTAAGATTTCAATACCATCAGCATATGATAATTTTGAGAAATCTTTTGTTAATAATTCTTCAATTCTGTCTTCGACTGAACCATCAACAAATTCGTTGAAGAATTTAATTTCAGCTTGACATGTTTTCTTGTAGTGAGCAATAACGTGTTTTAACATTGCTTCAGCAATGCCCATGATGCCGTCTAAATCACAAAAGGCTACTTCTGGTTCTACCATTCAGAATTCAGCAGCATGTCTTGCTGTATGTGATTTTTCAGCTCTAAATGTTGGGCCGAATGTGTAAACTTTTTTGTATGCTTGTGCGTAAGCTTCAGCTTGTAATTGTCCTGTAACTGATAAGTTAGCAGTTTTACCAAAGAATGATTCTTTATCATCAGTTGTTACGATGAAAGTTTCACCAGCACCTTCGCCATCGTTAGATGTTAAGATTGGTGAAGCAGTTCACACAAAGTTTTGTCCGTGGAAGAATTCATGAATTGCGTAAGCTAATTCAGAACGAACTCTCATAACTGCACTAAATAAGTTTGTTTTTGGTCTTAAGTGAGCAATTTCTCTTAAGAATTCCACACTGTGTTTCTTATTTTGTAGTGGGTAATCTTCATCAGTTTGTTTTAATAATTCAATTTTGTCAGCAACAATTTCAAATGGTTGTTTTGCTTCTGGAGTTAATTTAATAGTACCGTGAACCAAAAGAGATGAACCTGGTCTTGCAGAATCAATTTCATCAATATTATTGATATTATTTTTCTTGTAAACAACTTGGACACCTTTGAAGGCTGTTCCATCATTCAAGTTAATGAAACCAATAGTTCCATTAAATCTGTTAGTTTTTACAAAGCCATATAATTCAACAATTTGGTTTTCTAGTTCTACGTGTTTTTCTAGAAGTTCTTTAATTTCGATCATAATATCAATCCTATCTTTTCTTTTAATTTCTGTTTTTATGTTTTATACTTTAATATTTTGTATAAACATTATTATTAATTTTAAAACATAACAAATATTATAGCGATAATATATTGATATATGTGAAAAACATATTTAATAAATAAAAAAAGCCCGGTTTACCTCCAGGCTTTTTCTTTTTTACTAATTTTAGATTTTAGAACAAAGTGTTTTTATTAATTAATGGTTGTGGCAGCATTCGCCGTCTTTACCATGATTTCCACAGCATGATTTTTCTTCATGTTTGTGTTCGTGGCAGCATTCGCTGTCTTTACCGTGTTCACCACCACAGCATGATTTTTCTTCATGTTCGTGGCAGCAAGCTTTTTCTTCGTGGTCATGGCAGCATGATTTTTCTTCATGTTCGTGACCGTGGCAGCAAGATTCTTCTTTGTGTTCGTGGCAGCATGAGTGTTCTTCTTGTTCATGACCATGACAGCAAGATTCTTCTTTGTGTTCGTGGCAGCAAGCGCCATCTTTACCGTGTTCACCACCACAGCATGATTTTTCTTCATGTTCGTGGCAGCAAGCTTTTTCTTCGTGACCGTGGCAGCATGATTTTTCTTCATGTTCGTGGCCATGGCAGCATTCGTGTTCGTGTAAATCGTTCATATTTCAATCATCTAGAGATAAGCTATCAATAATGCTAACTATCTCTGCTCCAATTCTTTGTAAATCAGCCTTTTGCATCATAACTTGAGCATCAGTAACACTATCAGTTGTTTTATTGATGTTAGAAGCGCTTTCCATTACTTGTGTTTGGCTCTTGTTTTTTCTTGATAATTTTCCCATTTTTATTACCTACCTATATTATAAAAATATTTAGTGAGTTAGTCAAAATATCATAAGAGTTCTTATTTAATATTGGCTACTAATTCTTTTACCTTATCTTTTCTTTCTCAAGGTAATTTTACGTCTTTTCTACCAAAGTGACCGTATGTTGAAGTTGCACGGTAGTGTGGTTTGTATAAATCTAAATATTGTAAGAAGTGACCGATCTTCATATCAAAAGTTTTCTTAATAGCTTTTAATAATTGGCTGTCACTGTATTCTGATGTATTGAAAGTGTTAATGTGAATAGCAATAGGTTCAGTTAAACCAATACCAAATGCAATTTGAATTTCACAACGTTTAGCTAATTTGGCAGATACTACGTTTAATGCAATATATCTTGCTAAATAGCTACCACTTCTATCAACTTTACTTGGGTCTTTTCCACTGAAAGCACCCCCACCATGTTTAGCTGCACCACCATATGTATCTACGATGATTTTTCTACCAGTTAAACCAGTATCACCGATTGGTCCCCCAATTACGAATCTACCTGATGGGTTAATGATTTTTTTGAAATCTAAGTTTAAGTGATACTTGTTGGCTACTTGATCCATTTTTTGCGCTACAAAAGCGTCAATTTCTTCTTTAGTTGCAGATTCAGCGTGTTGTACAGAAGCTAACATTGTGTCAATTTGAGGGTTAGTTTCATCAGTGTAATCAATGGTTACTTGTGATTTCATGTCTGATTTTAATCATGACACTTCTTTCGCTTTTCTCGCTGTTTCCATTTCTCTTACTAATTCATGAGCTAACATGATTGGTAAAGGCATTAATTCCGGAGTTTCATCAGTTGCATAACCGAAAACAATTCCTTGATCACCAGCTCCGATATCATCTTTTTTCACTTTTGAAACAGCTTGACTAATATCGTTTGATTGTGAGTTGATGTTTGAAATAATAGTAAAGTCAGCTTCAGTATATCCTAAAGGTTCTAAAACTTTTCAAGCGGTTTTTACAACGTCTACATAAGTGCTTGTAGTAATTTCCCCGCCGATAACAATTAATCTGTTTGAAGCAAACACTTCACACGCAACTCTACTGTTTGGGTCTTTTTTTAAGCATTCATCTAAGACTGCGTCAGAGATTTGGTCACAAATTTTATCTGGATGGCCAGGACCTACTGATTCACTAGTGAACAAGATTTTTTCTTTCGACATTTTGTACTCCTTGTAATTTTTCGTTTCTTTCAATTTCTTCAATTAATTTATTTCCATAGTGAGCAATCATCGCTGCTTGGTCACCAGTGTATTTTAATAACGGAATGTCTACTTTTTGAACGTCTAATTCCATCATCTTTTTTCTTAACAAGCTATTGGCAGATACGCCCCCACCAAGAGCAATGCAATTAACATTATTTAATTTTAAACTGTGCTTTACTTTTTTCATAATGTCATCAATTGCATATTTTTGGAAAGAGCTCGCAATTTCCACTTGGTCAATTGTCTCGTTATGTTGTTTTTTATTGTGCACGTAATTAATTACACAAGTTTTTAAACCAGAATAACTAAATTTATTAGTTGCAGGCATACCTTCCATAAATTGGATTTTAGCTTTGCTTTCATCGTAATTTTTATCAATTGTTGGGCCACCTGGGTAAGGTCAGCCAATAATTCTTGCTACCTTGTCGTACACTTCGCCAATTGCGTCATCTTGAGTTTCGTTTAACACTTCGATTTCTTGGTAATTTTTTGCGTAGTAAATTGAAGTATGTCCTCCAGAAGCTACTAAACCTAACATTGGAAAGACTGGTTCACCTGATTCAATGTATGCTGAAAATAAGTGACCGTATAAATGGTTAATTGGTACTAATTTAGCCCCTGTAGCTTGGGCTAAAGTTTTAGAAAAAGTGATACCTACGTGTAAACAACCTGGTAATCCAGGACAAGCAGTATATGCGATATGAGTGATATCAAACGGACTAATACCAGCTTGTTTTAACACTTGGTCAAACACGTAATGAATGTTCTTCATATGGTATCTGCTCGCTACTTCAGGTACAACCCCACCGTATCTACTTTGAACATCAGCAGAAGTTGTTGTGAAGTGGGCTACTAATACGTCATTTTTAATGATGGCCATGCTAGTTTCATCACAACTAGATTCCACACCTAAAACAATTTTATCTTGCACAGTTTTTTCTCGATTCTTGTTTGAAATTATTGAAATATTATAGTTAATTTACCACATTTTTTTTCGTGGTTATATTTAAAAATTATATATTATCGTTTTACTTTTATATTTACATAAATGTATCTATATTTTTGTAGAATTAATACTATGTAATTTTATGGAGACGAGAATATGTTAAAGACCCCAAAAAACATCTCGTACGACTTCAAAGCTCTAAAAAGACAAGGAATGCGTATTTGAAGTAAAAAGAAGTTGAGTAACTTCGTTTTTCAGTACGGACAAACAAGAGTGCTAAGAGGCTATGCTTCTTGCTTAATTGACAATTCTGACGGTAAATTTATTTCCAAAACAACTAGCCGTCAATTAATGAAATTAGTCAATTTTGATGGTGCCTTAGGCGTCACTCTTTTAAAGTATTTATTTGATTTCGAACAGAGATTAAACTCCGTGATGATTACAACAATTTTAGCTAATTACAAATTAAGTCCAAAATACGTTTTAGACATCGATCACTGTGATTGACTAGAATTTAGATCACACGAAGACAAAGAAAATTTCAGAAGAAACATGTACCAAAATGCGGACTCATGTAACTTCTTATCTAGCTACCCAGACAAGGATAACATTCCTTTAATGAGTTTAGCTTTATCTTGAACTTTCTTTAACACCTTAGCCTTCTTTGAAGCAACAGCTGATGATATCAAAAGAGAAGTAATCGATTCATTAGGCTTAACTGGTTGAGATGTTAATTCTTTCAGAAGTTTAGGACACATCATTAGAAAACTTAGAAACACCATTTCTCATAACGACTGCTTACTTTTATCTAAGTACGATGCGTCTGAAACTTTAATTAATGCATTGTCATTAAACCCTAAAAGAAAGTACGTATACGTGTATGACGTATGTACACTTTTAGACGAAATTTCCTCATCTAAAAAATCTTTAGTGAAAGAGATTTCTAAATTAATTAAAAAATCTGGTTTCAGAAAACCTATTAGAAGTCGTGTAGGTAAACTTTTAGGTTGAAACCCTAAAGATATAAGAGCAACATTCTCTGAATAATTAGGTTTTAACCACTACCGTTAAAGAGACACGTTTAATTGTTTATTGTCTGCAACGGTCGTTTTACTGAAGTCAATAATTTTATTCCCAATTATTTTTCCTTAGTAAAATATCTAGCCCGTTATTGATTTAGTTCCAATAACAACCTAAAAACAATGACCCCATTTTAGGAGACTTAAAAATGTCAACAGAAAAACTAAACACTTTGGATGCTGAAGCTAACGGTTTAACAAATAACCAAGCGAATAGCGTTCACAATGATTTAGAAGGTTTCAAAACTGAATCTGTTTCTACAGATGAAGCACAACCTTCTGAACCGCACACTTCTAACTTTCAAACAAATCAAGGATCTAGTTCTCAAACTACTTCTTTTTCAACAGAGAGAACTATTTTTGACATTAAAAGAGAACAAAATAATTTTGAAGCAGCATTAACTGCGATGAAAACAGAAATCACACCCCCAGTGGTAACTCCTGCTTCACAATTTAATAAAAAAACTTTAAGCAACGTCGACATTAACTATAAAGTTTCTGTTGATGAAGGCTTATTTGATGAAAACGATTTTTCTTTTGAAGTAAAAACCGGTAAAGCCATCAAATCAAAATTGGCTAACATGACAGCAGCCAACCCTAGAGACTTATGTATTAAAGCCAAAATCACTAAAGATACAGTAGATTTATCTAAGTACTTTGAACACGAAGCTTTATTGCAATTCTTTAGAGATAATGACAAAACTTTAAGTTTTAGTAAAAACTTAGGTGCTAGTGACACTATCGACAGATTAAGTAAAGCTCAAAACTTAGAAGAATTTATGGAAATCTGTAACGAAGAAGAAATCACTATCACCGAAAGAAGACAAGCTGATTTAACAGGTAACTTTGATAAATACAAAATTAAAGTACGTGATGAAGTGGCCAGTCAAACAGAAAGTCAACAAAAGAAATTCAACAAAATCGTCAAAGATAACGATGTTATCGTTGAAAACACTGGTGTACACTCACTTTACGTTGCTTACAACTTCTTAGTCGGAACCACTAGAAAAGGTACTTCTATTAACGCTCCGTTAATTTTCTTCCCAGTCACTTTAGAATCAGAAAATAACGAGCCATACAAGATGTACCACTTAAAAAATGGTTTCCAAGTTAACGAAAAGTTATTAACTTTATTAAAGAAAGAATATGACCTAGATTGAGTGATTGCTGATTTATCCAAAATCAACAACTTAGAAAAATTAATCAAGATTATCAGAAACGGTATCAAAAGTACCTTTGTACAATCTTCATACGAAAACCACGAATTTAGAGATTACACAGCGTCTGAATTTAGTAAACTAACTTTCTTAAACCTATATGACTCAGCCATTTTAGGTATCTTTGAACCTTCTGGTGGTGCTTTAAAAGATAACTTAGAAAACTTAGTAGATAACGACATTGATCCGTTTGTCTCTAATAAAGAATACTCAGACATCAAATTTGTTCAAGAAGAAATTGATGCCATTCCATTATTAGAAATTGGCCGTCCATTAAATATTTACCAAAAATACGCTGTAAGATCAGCCTTAAGCCAAAACACTTTAATTTACGGTCCTCCTGGAACCGGTAAATCTGAAGTAATTGCAAGCATCATTGCGAACGTAATCAGTTTAAATAAATCAGTTTTAGTGGTATCTGAAAAGAAAGCTGCTTTAGACGTCTTACACGAACGTTTACAAAACTTATCTGATTTAGCTTTATTTATCTATGACTTAGATAACAAAAAAGCCTTCTACGATAAAATTGCAGACTTTGGTGACAAGATTAACAACATGAGACTTGAAGGTTTTGAACCGCAAGACTACAACTTAAGAGGCATTTTAGAAACTCAAGAAAAATGAACTCATGTCGATAACAGTCACAAAGCCTTAAGACAGCACATTTGACAATTAGTCGAACTAAACAACAAGTTAGACTCTAATGGCACTAACTTCAGCGACTACTTAGTGTACCGTTCACGTTGTGACGATAAGATTGTTCAATACGCTAAAGAATCAAAGGTGATTGAATACATCGGTAGTATCATGGACAGATACTTCTTTGAAAATGTTGATAAGTTAATGAACAAGTTCAACGAATATAAAGACTTCTTGTTAACTTATGGTTTAGATGAACCAGGCATTAGTGAAAGATTAAAAAAAGAAAAGGTTAAAATTACCGAACTACAAGTAGCTGATAACTTATTAGAATACTTAATTCAATCTGAATCTAAAATCAAGTACAACGTGCAAATGTTCAAAGAACTATTGCAAGAATACAAATTAGACAAAGATGAACGTTTCTTACGTTTATTAAAAGGCACTCCAAACTTATTAAAGCAACAACAAACACAGTTAAAAAACTTTATTAAGAAATACAGTGATTTACTAGAAGGCAAATTCTTAGAATTCTTAGTTAAAAACTATGATGAGTTACCGCACTTCATTAACAAATTAGAATTAACTAAAGAAGAACACAAGTTCTATGTTGCAAGTAAATTCTTTACAACTGGTAAGGTGTTAAAGCTTCAACCAGTCTTCTCAAAGCCTAAGGTAATGACTGATGCTCAAAAGCGTAAGATTGAAGCTGTTAAAGAATTCATGGAAATCCCTGAAGCTAGATACAGATACTTACCAGTACTGTTGAAAGATAACGTTAACTACATCGATAAAAATACAGTTCACTTCTACTTAAACGACTGATTATTAAACAGTTACATCATTGATTTAGGAGTAAAACAATTTACTTTCTTCGACGATGATGTCCTAGTGAAGTTAAATCCTGTAAGAAACTTTAACTCAAAAATTTACAACGAATACAAGTTGTTAATTAACTACGATAACGAAGTTATGAGTAAATACACTGGTTTAATGGGTGCTGACTTTAACCAATTAGTCAACCGCGACAGAGACCAAGTGCTAAACGCTACTAAAGATGCAAGTAGACAAATTGAACACTGCTTCATTGACTACTTAAAAAACAGATTGGTGAGAATTTCCCCACTAGAAAAAGAACGTATGCAACAAATCTTCTCAATTGCTAGACGTGGTGGTAATAACTCTTCAATTAAAGACTTCGTTCAAGAATATTACAAAGAATTATCAATCATCTTCCCGATTTGAATTTCTTTACCAGAACTAGTAGCCCAAATCTTCCCGTTAAAATCTGGTTTATTTGACTATGGTATCTTTGATGAAGCCAGTCAAATGTTCGTGGAAAGAGCTTATCCACTAGTTTACAGATGTAAAACCTCAATTGTTGCTGGGGATGATAAACAATTAAAACCAACTTCATTCTTTGCATCAAGAATTTCAAACAACAACAACTACGAATTAAACGATAACGACGTGGTGGACTCATTATTAGACAGAGCTAAAGTATCTTTATGATCTGCTTATAACTTAAGAAACCACTACCGTTCAACTCATAGAGATTTAATTCAATTCAGTAACGACTACATCTACGACCACAAGTTACACTTTGCAACAAAAAATGGTTCAACTGCTAGCGGTATCGAAGTAATTAACGCTAACGGTATTGCTGAAGACAGTACAAACCAAAGAGAAGTCGATTTAGTAATTGATAAATTAGAAGAAAACATTAATTTATACAACAAGATTATCGTTATTACCTTTGGGGTAAAACAAAGTTTATTAATCGAACAAACCATTTCTAAAATGGGTCCAGCTTTAGGGACTGTCTTCCAAAAATATGAAGATGGTCGCTTAGTAATTACTAACCTAGAAAACGTTCAAGGTAACGAAGGGGACTTAGTTATCTTATCTGTCACTTACGGTAAAAATAAAGATGGCTACTTAAGAAACGGTTACGGTCCGTTAATCATGGATGGTGGTATCAACAGATTAAACGTTGCCATTACCAGAGCTAAAGAAAAAATGATTATCATTAAATCGCTTTACAGTAAAGACATGAACGTGAACTTGAACAACAAGAACGCTGTTGTCTTTAAATCATTCATCCAATACTGTGACCAATTCGGTTCTGATAACATTAACGCAATGGTCAAAGATATTACACCAACCCCAATGTTAAACGAATCCTTCAGAACAGATGTCCAACAATATTTAGAAAGCATTCTAAAGGACAGAGACATTGATTTAGTCCAAAACTATGACATTGGTTCTAAAGTCATTGATTTCGCTTTAATTAACCCTAAAAATAAAGAAATTATCACAACCTTTATTCTGCAACCATGATCAAGAGATGTGACTACTAAAGAATATTTAGAAGACATTGATAACTACTACTTCTTAAAAGATAGAGGCTACAAGGTTAACAGAATTGAAGAATACATGTGAACTTACAACAAGGCTAACGTTCAAGCTGACATCGCTTCTTTAATTGATGATGTCACAATGTCAAAACCTAAAATCATCGTAGATTTTGACGAAGTAGATCCTTGAAATAAGTAATTCAGTCAAGAAAAAAAGCTACACTACAATTATTCCAAATTGTAGGTAGTTTTTTTCTTGTTTAAAACAAAAAAATCTGAAATTTTTTGCAAAATTCCAGATTTAAAACTATTTGAACATTTCTAATTTCTATAACATTTAGAGTGATAATAGCACTCTAAATGCCGTATAAATTATATTGTAATAAAGTACCTGATAAAAAATTTTTTTAGCCTTTTTAGTGTAATTTAAACTTTCTTAACTCTTCAGGACTTAAGAAGTTCAAAATAAACTGTTCCATTGACTTGTCACACTCTTTTTCGAACTCGTTTAAGACCTTGGTGTTGCTTTTTACAAACTGTCAAGTTTTGTACACATTTGGTCCATAATTTAAGATTTTAGGTAAGTGTTTTGCTAACACTTTAGCCTTTAATTCTTCTATTGAGACCGTTTCGTTAGGATGTTTTAGTAACTCACTAATTTCTGCTAAATCTACATAAATGTAAGGGAATAAAATGAAGTGTTTGACTAATAAATTTGTAACTTCAAAAATATTAGCTTCATCAGATAGTGAGTAATTACTAATTTCTTGGATCATGTTAATCACCTTTTGGTTATTTAACACAGTCACCTTGGCACTTTCAATTAAAGGTTGAATATTTAACAACATTTTCAAGCTTTTTCTGACATAACGGTTTTGTCAGCTTAAACTGTTTAATTTTGTTTGTTTCTTAGCAGTATAAACTGCAAAGAATTCTTCGATTTGTCATGACACGTCACTCATGGCGTTCATGAAGTTGACTCTTTCTTGTTTGTTTTTTAATCTATCTCTTATGATTTCAGCAGACATATGTATTCGTTCCTTTTTTTCTATATGATACTGAAAAAATTATTTTTTTCAAAATTCTTCACTAATCGTTGGAATATTTAACGCTTGGGCTTTTTCTAACTTACTACCGCCGGCTTCTCCCGTTAATAAATAATCCACTTTTTTAGAGATGGTGTTCACTACTTTTGCGTTGTACACATTTTCTAAAATATTTTTGATATCGTTCCGCGGAATTGAGAATGTACCTGTAATCACAAAGGTTTTGTTTTTGTAAGCGTCGACAATGTTGATATCTTCAAAACCGCTGTTATCCACTCTGTATTCTGTATTTAAACCCAACGTTTTTAATTCTTGGACTAAAGCTTGGTTTTTGTCTTGGTTGAAGAATTGGATGATTTCGTTGGCTAAAATTTCACCAACATCATCAATCTTTAATAAGTCTTCTGTTGTAGCTGACATTAAGCCATCTAAAGTTTTAAAAACGATAGAGATTTTTTTCGCAGTAGTTTTGCCTAAATGTCTAATGCCTAAACCAGTTAACATCTTTTCTAAAGAGTTCGCTTTGGACTTTTCAATATTTGTCACAATGTTTGTAAAGCTTTTATCTTTAATCTTTAAATCTAATCCGATTACTTGTTCTTTTTTATGAACAAGTTTATATAAATCTGGAATTGAGGTAATTAAATTTTCTTTATAAAGTTTTTCAATAATACTGATGCTAATCCCTTGAATGTTCATGCAATCTCTTGAACAGAAGTAGTCAATGGCCTTAATAATTTGACTTGGGCATTCAGCATTTGGACATCTTTGATCCACTTCTTCACTCACTCTAATTAATTCAGTTTGGCAAGATGGACAATGTGTAATTGGTGTGAACGGTTCAGAATTAGCTGGACGTTTATTTAGATCCACATAATCTAAATAAGGAATCACATCCCCCGCTTTGTAAATATACACTCAGTCATGTACTCTGATGTCTTTCATCTTGATGTATTCAGAGTTATTTAAAGTTACATTAGATACCACACTACCATCTAAAGTAATTGGTTTCATTTCTGCTACATAAGTAATTTTTCCAGTTCGACCAACGTCAGCTGTAATGTTAATTACTTCAGTTAAACCAATTTCAGCTGGGAACTTATAAGCAATCGCTCACTTAGGAAATTTAGAAGTGTAACCAATTTCGTCATAAGTGTAGTATTCGTTAACTTTAATTACTACCCCATCAATTTGGTAATCTAAGTCATTTCTAAACTTAGTGTATTCTTCTACTTGCGTAATAACTTCATTAATATTGTGAACGTGCACAATCTTGTCAGAGGTTGGGAATTTATTCTTTCTTAGTCATTCAATGGATTCGAAATGTGTTTCAAAACCCATTTCTCTGTATGCTGGCATGTAGTAGAACAATGCTTTTAAGTTTCTTTCTTTAGCAACAGAAGAATCTAAGTTTCTTAATGTCCCCGCTGCAGCATTTCTTGGATTAGCAAACGGTTTTTGGTTTTCTTCTAATGAAGCATTCAACGTTTCAAAATCTTGTTTATCCATGTAAACCTCACCACGGATTTCCACAACCATATCTTTATATTGTTCAGGAATATATAAAGGAATCGATTTAATCGTTAAAACGTTCACTGTGACATCTTCACCATATACACCGTCACCCCGTGTCACCGCTCTTACTAATTTAGAGTTTTCATAAATTAATGAAATACTTAAACCATCGATTTTTGGTTCTACAACATAACTGATTTTTTCGGTGATACCACTATTTTTCACATCGTTATCAAACTTAAGTAATTCATTATCATTAAAGGCATTTGACAATGACATCATTGGTCTTAAGTGTTTTACTTTGATAAATTTTTCAGACACGTATCCACCAACTCTAGCAGTTGGTGAATCAGGGGTTTTTAGTTCTGGAAATTCTTTTTCTAAGAAAATTAAGCGTTGCATTGCTTTGTCATAAACTGCATCAGAAACTGACGGATTGTCTAAAACATAGTATTCGTAGTTTCATTTTTCTAAAGAGGCTTTCAGTTCTGCAATTTGTATAATCGCTTCTTGTTTAGTCATACACATACTCCTTTAAGCTAAAGTGTTAAATAAAATTAAACCAGTAGTTACACCTACGGTTAACACCGTTACAATAATTAACGATTTTGATAATTTGCCTTTGTTTAACAAGTAATAAATAAAGTTAATCCCAGCAGGCACTAAGTTAACAATAAAGTCGTTGGTTACCATGAGGGCGTTTGAGTTAGCCACCAGCATCCACAAGTTGGATGACACGGGGTTTCAGACTGTCATTGTGTTATTTAAAATAATTGGTGTTAACGTAATGTTTTCCACATATTTTAAAATTTTCTTTTTTAAGAATTGCGCGGTTAGCGCATACAGAATAATGGCAATGTTTAATGATCACCAAAAACTGTTAATAATTCAATACCATGTGTCGATTTTTCTTAAATCTTTATTTAAGAAATAGTTAATCACTCATGGTGAAGAGTTAAAGTTAAACTTCTTGGAAATCGTCATTAAGAAGACGGCCACTAATAAAATAATTGCGGCAATCGCATAAGACACAATCTTTGTGGTAAAGTTGGAAATGTTATCAATTTTCCTTAAGACGTTTGTCACGAAAGTTAACTTTCTGACAAACATATAAATTGCATAAATTGCTAAGGCAATAATCGTAAAGATAATTCCGATAATGAAGTTGTACAAGAATAAGTACACACTCAATGACAATACTGTGGTAAATAAAATTAAGATATTGTAGTCAGTAGCGTTGTTTCTCTTATCTAAGTAACTTAACATCGCAATGCAGACGTTAGTCACAATTAAAACGTAAATGGAACCAGGGCTTAAAGCAAAAATCCCTAACGTAATGTAGTTGACGTGGAGAATCCCTAACTCATATTTAATCCGTTTCGCGTTATCAATATGTGCTTGGAATAACAAGATAGTCCCGAACAGAATTCAAGCTCCACCGTTACTTGGTGTACTCACTAACACCAAACTGCAGACCGCTACAATTAAACATGCAACCAGATAGGTCAAAATCAATCAGAATTTGTGTTCTTTTAAAGAAAAATACATTCCATAAATGCCAACTGAAATGATTGTCGCAAAAGTGATCATTCAAACGTATTGGTAAACCTTCACCACATCAGTAATATGGAACAATAACGCAAACGAACGGTTGGTTGCTTCCATTAAATAGATGGATGTTAAGTTATTGATCACAAACACATTATCTTTTCAACCTAAAGCATAGTACTTTAAGATTTCAATAATGTTGCCGTTGGAGTAATGACTATTTCATTGTTTTAGTCCTAAGGAGGCTCCAATAACTAATAAGGCTCCACACATAATGACTAATAACGAGCGCCAATCCCACACAATTCTCATGAAACTATAACGCCAGTTAATTAAGTAAGCGACTAAAAAAATAATTTGAATCGCTAATAAATAATATAAGAAGAATTTAGGATTGGAGTTATGAACAGTAATAACGGGAATAAAAAACGCTTGAACCGCAGCAATAAAAAGAAAAAAACCATAAGTCAAAGACAAATAGTCGTTTAGCTCAGGTTGAAATTTTTTGATGATTCTGCCGCTCATAATAGAGTTAAAAATTACAATTGTTGGCAGAATAAAAGTTAATGCGATAATCATGTTCTCTACGTTAATTTTATTATAAATAACCAACGTTCTTTTAACTTCGCTAATTTCTTATAAGAAATTATGTTGACTTTAACTAATAATTTCAAGATAGTTCTAATTCATCTTAGATCTGAGTTTGAAATTATCAATTAAATATATAAAAAGTTATATTTTTATACCGAAGACAGAAAAAAATCCATCTAACGATGGATTACTTTTAAAATGGAGCAGATGACGAGAATCGAACTCGCGTCTCGACCTTGGCAAGGTTGCGTTCTACCATTGAACTACATCTGCATGTAACTTACTTAAATAGTATACTAAATTTTTTATAGTTTGTAAACCCTTTTTTCAAAAAAATTAAATTTATTATTTTTAAAGGCAAAATGGCATAATTTTTTTAATTATTTTTAATAATTAAAGATTAGTTAAAGATGATTGTTTAATCAAAAAAATAAGTCAATTAACTTAGTTATAATATTTTTGTGCTTAGAAAAGAGCACGTGTATGAATATAATTCTATGGCCTACTTAGTAGCGTTAATAATAATCTTATTATTAATATACTTAATTACTTGTAAGTAGTTAGGTTAAATGCTCCGAGTATAGGCAACAAAAAAACCAAGTGAGTTCGAGACACTTGGTTTTTAATTTGTACTTGAAAGTTAAGCACTATATGAATATAATGATTTAATTATACTTTGAATTTTTGTTTATTTACAAAGACTGGGAACTAAATGCTTAGTTCTTTTTTAAAAAATTAATGTTTGTTTCAATTATACAAACCGAAACATTGACTACTAGGATAAACAACTTTTTTATTATGGTGCAAATAAGTAATGTATAAAGATTCCTTAGCTGTCGTTAGCTTTAAATCTGGTCCAGACATTAATGATAAAGTTAGTTTATATTCTTGTTTTTCTACATTAGGCGTTAACTGAATTACTAAGTTTTTTAACCAAGCAGGATCTCATTTAAATTGGTGATTTTTTGTATTAAACCTGTATAGTTGTAAGCTGATGTATTCTTGGAGAGAATCTTTTAAAACCGCTTGATTTTTTAATGATTGTTTATAGTTTGTTGTACTTTCAGACATGGATGGTATTTCATAGGAATCTATTACTTTATTAGGAAAACAAACCATTAATTTATCTGCTGTAATTTGACTTGGGACATTTTTTCACGGACCCAGTCTCCATGGTGGTAAACTTTGAGTCATAGTACCGTAAACGGTTCCTAAAGGAATAAAAATTGCTCCTAATACACCAATAGTTACACCACTACCAATTAACCAATATTTTGTTTTTTTAGATAATTTCATAATTATTTTACGTATTTTAATTTTTATTAAAAGTATGAGCGATGCCCTCTGTAAAAATAATATTATTAATTTGCGGACCTGTATATCAATTATTATTTCATCAAAAATATTTTTTTAAATTTTTGGATGGTGTATTAAAGTTATTTTTAGGATGTAATTCTAATCAATATGAGCCTCAAGCATCTACATAATAACTATATAAAACTGATGTTGCGTCTGATTGTCCAAAATCCATAGTTACTAAAAAACAACTTGTTGGATTATCATAACCATAAACAGTGTACGCATGGTTCAATCAGGAATTAACAGATTGTGTATCTAGAGGAGCAGAGCCAAGAATACAAGGTATACCGTGAGTAACGCTATTTCATGCCCTTCAATATCCACCGTATTTATAATTACATTCTCACGTATGTATTGCTTCAGAATTATTTTCTTGCTTCAAAAACTTTAATAATGAATCTTTTAATCATCCGCCATTGGTTAAATTTAATTTATAATTTTCGTTTTGTCATAATTTATATACCAATCCATCTTTTGGGTGCTTATCATCGAACTGTTTAAATGATGGTCCATTATCTTCTACATCTGGATAATACATATTTAATTTAAAATATTTATTAAAATACTGTTCAGTAAATAAAGATGAATCAACGAATAGTTGTTCATACAACATTAAATTAGCTAATGCAATATATTCACACAAACCTTCTGTATAATTGTATCCAAGATATGAAGTGTCAATATAGCCAACATATTCATGATAATTTCTAGAAGCAAATCATCAAGAACCAGGCACTTGATAAGTGATGTTAAACTTACCATACTTGTTGTAGTAAAGATGAGAATGATTAGACAATGAAAATCCTGATGTTAATGTTGTAGGAACAGCAAAACTATTATTCATATTATTGTCAACAGATAATTTTCTTTTATGATATTCATCTATCAAAATTGAAGAATTAATATCTCTTTTAATTTATAAAACATTTTTCAATAAGTCTTTATTATCATAAATTTTAGGTTTATTTGAATCGATTGTAGAATATCTCGTATTGTCTAAAACCTTCAAAACACCTAAACGTCCTCCATAAATTAGATTAAAATTTTTGCATTTTAACGGCAATTCTTTTAATCTAATTTCTAAAGTTAATCCTGTATTCAAATCAATAATAGCTGTAGCAGAACTAAAGGCTATTAATAGTAATTGATTACCATTAATGTCGTTTATAAGTTTTGTAAAAAGAACTAGGTTTATTCTATTAGTAATTCTATCTACGTTATAAGTGGTACTTTTTACTAAAAGATTATAGTTATTTACATTTTCAGATTTAATAAAATCAGATAATTCTTTTGTTTGGAGTTGTTGAGTTGTTGTATCATCAATACAGCTTAAAGTACTTACCAAACCTAGAGAAGAAACAGTTATTAAGCCAAGCGTACCTAAAATAATTTTTATTTTATTTTTCATAATATTACTTTTACTTTAATATTTAAAATAATTGTTCTGATATTTAAAATTTTGCAAATTTTGAAAATTAAATTTAGTCAAATCTACAAATAAAATAAATAATAATTTTAAATTTAAATCAGCTAAATGTTTTTATTTTAACAATTCATTTCAATAACTATAAATTTTAAATATTAGGACAATGTAAACATAGTTTACATTAAAATTATAATGCTATTTTGTTTATTTGTTTTCTTCCAATTTTTTTAAAAAAATTAAATTTATTAAACTGCCTTCGTAATTTCGTAGTCAATTATGGAGGCAGTTTATTTGTAAAGCTAAAATGTCACCATATAGCCAAAATTAATATTGTATGGATGATTCACTTTTCGTTTTTTAACAAGTAACAAAAAAATCGTGCCCTTAATAAATAAGGACACGATAAACTTACTGATTACTTTTATTATTACTAAGCGTGTGTTAAAAAAATGCTAGACCTTTTTTTCAAACTTACACTAAAAATTATTATTTACATTATAGATATTTATTTAATTTATCTACGCTGGAATTGAATCAAATACTTGGTAAATGAATTCGTCGTCGATAGCAGGGTTAACTGTTCTTCTTACAATTCCAACAAGACTGTGGATTTCTTCAGCAGTTGGTTTTTGACCAATTTCTTTGAAATCACTTCATTTTAATGGTAAGCCAATGCTACCAATAAATTCTGTTAGTTTTTCTAACATTGCTTCAATTGTGTCAACACCAAAAGTTGATTTTGCTCAAACAATGGCTTTTTCTCTGAATCAAGCTTCTTTTGCAGATCTTAATTTTAAGTAAGTTGGCATAACTAAAGCTAAACCAGCACCGTGAGTTACGTCTCATTTAGCTGATAGGGCGTGTTCTAAGGCGTGGACTGATCAGTCAGCGTCACTGTTAAATCCACTTAATGGGTTGAATGACATTGAAGCAGTTCATAATAAGTTACTTGCTGCAACATCATTGTTTCTGTCTTTTAAGAATTCTGGTCCATGTTCTAACAAGTTGTCAGTGTTCATGAATTGGAATTTTTGTGTTCAAGAGAATGTGTCTCTACCGAAGTATTGTTCTTCATTGTGGCAGAACGCATCGAATAATCCAGCTGCTACATGCCAGTCGCTGTTTGTTTTAATGTAGTTTGGATCTTGAATACATAATGAAGGAATACAAGCAGGAATCTTGTAGAAGACTTTTTCTGTTTCTGCTTTATCTGTTAAGTTAATTACAACAAAGGCATTGTTTTCACTAGCTGTTGCTGCAGTTAAAGGAATAGTGACTACTGGAATTGGTAAATTTTTCGCAATAGATTGGTCTTCAAAGAAAGCTCTTACATCGTTTAAGTCAGGGTTACTGATAAATGTTGTAACGACTTTAGCAGTATCCATGATACTACCACCACCTAAAGCAATTACGAATTGAACTTTGTTTTCAATTCCTAATTTAGCAGCCTTGATAATATCAAAATCTCTTGGATTAGATTTTACATCTTTGTATTCTACGTATTTAGTGTTGTTTTCTTCTAAAACTTTTAAAACTTGTTCTCAAGCACCACTCTTTACACTTGAAGTTTTACCTAAAAGAACTAATACTGAATCAAAGTGGTTTTTCTTGATAAATGTATCTAAGGCTTTAGTTGCGTTAGTTCCGAACGCATATTGGGGAGTTAAATCGATTTCTGTCATTGGCTCGTTTTCCTTTCTCGAGATTTTTAACCGATAACGTTTCCGTTAATTAATTATTTTTTAAATTCAGAAATATCTGCATAGATTGCATCTTTTTCTGCATTGTATGGTGCATATCTGTTTGGATCAAATCTAGATGAAATAGCGATTGCTTTTTCGTGAGTCATAGTTTTGATTGAGTATTCTCTGTGGTAGTTACCTACACCAGAAGTTTTGATACCACCAAATGGTAATTCATGGTTGAATCAGTGGATTAATAAATCGTTAACAACGATACCACCAGCTTTTACATTGTGGACTAATTCATCTGTCACCATGTCATCATTTGAGAAGATGTAGAATGCTAATGGATCAGGGTTTCTGTCGATTACACTGTAAGCTTCTTCTAAGTCTTTGTATTCTACGACTGGTAAAATTGGACCAAAGATTTCTTCTTTCATGATTGGTTGTTCTAAATCGTTACCATCAACGATTAAGAATTTTTGGTTTGCGTTGAATGAGTGTTCGTAAATGACTTTAGCACTTGCTGATAATCTTTCGATTCTCTTAATTGCTTTGTCAGATGACATTCTTACAATTTCAACTTCTCTTGGGAATTGTTCTTGTAATTGTTTAACTAATAATTCTTTAAATTCTTTTGCAACTGATTGGTCTACTAATACGTAGTCAGGTGCAATACAAATTTGACCGTTATTAGTTGTTTTTGCTCAGATAATTCTCTTAGCGGCCATTTCTAAATCAGCTGATTTATCAACGATCACTGGACTCTTACCACCAAGTTCTAAAACAACTGGAATTAATTTACTTGCGTATTTGCTGTAAATTTCACGTCCTACAGTTGGGTTACCTGTAAAGAAGACAATGTCAAAGTCGAATGAGTAAAGTTGTTCGTATGTTTCTTGAGCTTCGATTTCTTCTCTTGATAATACGTATGCTTGTTCTGGAGCAAATACTTCTTCAACCATGTCTTTCATAACTTGGTTAATATGACTTGTCACCTTTGAAGGTTTTAACATTACAGTGTTACCAGTGGCGATAGCACCGATTAATGGAATGAATGATAAGTTTAATGGGAAGTTGTAAGGTGCATAAACCATCATGTTACCGTAAGGTTCTAAGATTGTTTCTAATCTTGGGTTTACGTAACCGAATGGGCTAGTACTTAATTTTTGTGGTACGACTTTCTTTCTGTAGATGTCATCATAATGTTCAATGAATCATTCGATTTCTTCTAAAACAGGTTTGTAGTCAGCACTGTAAGCTTCAAATTTGTTCTTGTTTAAGTCTTTATTTAAAGCTTCAATGATTTGGTTTTCGTATTTTAAAAGCACAGCTTTTAATTGAATTAGTTTTTCTTTATTGCTATTAATGTGTTTAGTTCAACGTTTACTAAACGCTTTTTGGCTGTCGAATATTTGTTTTAACATTTTAGTTTACTTTCCTTTCAAATAAACCTGATATAAGTATACACCTTTTATTAAGATTTTTAATAATTAATTTAATAAATTTTTTAATAAATGATTTTTTAAGCGGATTTTTTTATTTAATATAGTAGTATATATTTAAATTAAAGGAGAATTATGAAAGACGACAGTTTAGATTTAAGACACTCAAAAACTGAAAAAGACTTGTTTGAAGACTTAAACCAAAAAGCCGAAAACAAAAAAATCGTATCAATGTACATTCCTGAAAGTTTATGCGACAAGCTTTTAGGTTTAGCTAAAAAGTATAATATTTCTAAAAACGAAGTCATTTTAAGAATCTTAAACGGATTCTTTGCAGAAGAATAACAGGATAAACACATCAAGGTTAGCATAAGACCTTGGTGTGTTTTTATATTAAAAAAGGTTGAGAAACCTTTTACAGTTTCTCAACCTTCTTATCAGTAAGTTCTTTAATTATCGATTATTATTTAGTACCAAAGATTCTGTCGCCAGCATCACCTAAACCAGGAACGATGTAACCGTTTTCGTTTAAATGATCATCTAGACCACCGATGTAGATGTCTACATCTGGGTGAGCTTCTTGTAAAGCTTTCACTCCTTCAGGAGCAGCCACTAAACAAATAAAAGTAATTTTCTTTGGTTTTAAATCTTTGATTAATTGAATGGCTGCAATTGCTGAACCACCAGTAGCTAACATTGGGTCGAATACCATTACGTGTGATTCTGGTGTTTGTGCAGGCATTTTAAAGTAATATTGTACTGGCACTAGAGATTCTTCATCTCTGTATAAACCAACGTGACCGATTGAAGCAGATGGCAACATTAATTTAGCACCATCTACCATTCCTAAACCAGCCCTTAAAATAGCTACTAAAGTAATAGGCATTGAAATTTTATATCCAGTTGCATCGTTCACAACGGGAGTATTAATCTTAATTTCATCTAACGCCATATCTTTAGTAGCTTCATAAACTAGTAATTGAGTAATTTCGTTCAAGTTTTGTCTAAAAATCATTGAAGAAGTATCAATCTTACGCATTCTTGTTAATTTATCTTTGATTAACGGGTGTTTACTAACGTAGTACATATTATTTATCCTTTATTTTAAAAATATCTAAATTATATAAATGGTACTCGAAAAAAGTTCTTTGTGTTGAGAAAAATACTTTTTTTAATTTCGTTTAAAATATTAGTAATTATTTAGGAGTATATAAATGATGACTATGATGAATTTTTTCTACAAAGCCGGTAATTATCCTACTACCAGACAAGGTTTTTTAGACATGTATGTAGAAGAAATCTTTGACCGTAATAAACAAAGTTTCTTAAGAACCTTTAACTTAGAGCAAGATCCTTACGGTACTTTAGATAATGTAGCCGATATGACATTGCAATACCTTTGCAATACTACTGCTTACATCATCTATGACTATAACAGTAACACAATTGTAGACTTAGCCTTTAGTAACCTGTTTGACTTTATTTGACTATTACAAATCTTAAACCAAGATGGTGTTCAATTCAGTTTACCTGAAGCAGTCTATAAAGCTTGTTTAAGAAACTTTAAACTGTATTCTGACCGTATTAAACCCTTATAGAGGTAAGAAAAAATCTAGATGTTGCCATCTAGATTTTTTTGCTCTCCTCTGAATTCACACTAGTCTTTTCTTGAAAGGATATCTAAAGAAACGACTGGTTTTTCGTAAATTGTTGGGTTAATTTCTTTTAGTTTTTTGCCACCCTTTTTATTCACGGTGTGAATACTGTTGAAACATTGACCTGTTCCTAAAATAATCATGTAGATGATTCATTGGAAGAATCTATCTAAGTGTGGGATCACATAATAAGCATATAAGTTATCAAAACGTGAGTAGTGTAACACTACAGCGATAACTGTAAAGATAACTTTGCCCAAAGTATCAGCAAGTACAATGTACTTACTTGCCCCTTGAATAACTACGTACAATGTCATGTTAGAAATCGTACTTGTAAACAAGATGATTGAGAACAATAACATCATATTTCTTGAGTACGCTCAAACTTGAGCATAAGTTGCAGTTGCTAATGGTGCCCCACCAGCAGTTTTGGCTTTAACTAAGACATATAAATCATTTGGATTATTAGCAGGTAAAGTGGCTCTTGTAATAAAGAACGCAAAAATGATAATAATCACCATGAAGACAGCCCCCATTGCATATGATCAGTTAATGCAAATGTAAGCATTTCTCTTTGCATCTTTAATGTTACCCTTACCCAATTCACGTGCCACAAAGTATTGTGGAGCAACAGTGAAGGCATTAAAGATACCGTAGAAGAATGTAATTAACATTGAAGGGATGTTGTAAATTGTCTTGTAGAAGGCGTGACCAGCATGGCCAGATACACTTGGATCAAGAACGTTGAAACCAGGGCCAGTTGGTAAACCACCACCAAAGTTAGTAACAAAGATTAAGTGAACAATTGAGAATGAGTTAAAGAATAATTGGTCTAAAATATTACCCCAGGCTAGTTTACAAACCTGTTTCATAATTCTGCCAGATACTCTTCAGTCATCAAAGAATAATAATTCACTTTCTTGGAAATGGGCATATTTAATTAATTCCAATTCCTTGTCAAGGTAGTAATCATAATCAGTTGGGTTGTATTGTGGTTTGAAAGTTTTTAAGAATCAGAATTTAATCTTATAACCAGCATACTTGAAGTGATTAATGAATTTACAGTAGATATACACTACAATCGGTTGAATGAAGAAGTATGTGATGTAAATAGCTCCAATTCCATAAGCTGCGTTAGATTGAATTGGACCGTTATCAAATACGTCTTTAACTCCTTTAGTTAAGCAGTACAGATAAACTGGGTCTGCAATAAAGAAGAAGATTAATGAAATAATTGATGATCATAAAACAACGGTAGTGTTCTTAATTGATGATAATGAGGGGATATACAATCACATTCACAAGAAAGCATAACTCATAAAACTCATTAGACGAATTAAGTTTGTACACATTGTCAGTTGTTCGTTTGAAACCACTTCTAGATAAACTAGGTTAATGGCGAAGTCTCTGGCAAAGATTTGTTCGAAAATCATCAAAATTGTACATGATGCCAAACCGACATATAATGCAAATCTGACAGTTTCACGGTAGTTCCGGAATTGTCCGTAACCAATGAAGTTCCCGATGGCCGGGAAGACTGAGAATAATAAAGTTACAACTAAATAGTTCACAGTCGATAAAGTATCGTAAGTATAGTTTACAGCGATATATAGATTACTATGTCCTCCATCACCATTTGAGAAAAATAGTGAACTAAATAAGTTGAAAAACAATGGTACGACACTCGTGATACCACCTCATAAGATGGATGGCATAATTAATTTTCAGAAAGTTCTTACGAATTCTCTGTTTCCAAAGGCTTTGGACCAACCCTTCCAAGCTTTCGGATCAGCAAATTTGGTAGATTTCTGATGCTCGTTAGTAACCATAATAGGTTTAATAAATCTCCTAAAAGCAATAAATGTATAAATAAATTTACGTTTATTCACTTATATTAAAACATAAAAAAGGTAATTCTAAAACAATCGCCAGAAAAAAAATTAAATTTTTTTCTTAGTTTTAGAGTAGAATTTTATTTAAAAAAACTATTTTTTTATGTGTGATGAGATAAAAAAAATATTTATGGTTTCGTAGACCATAAATATTTTTTCTTATAAATTATTCTTGATGACGAGCGTTGTCAATTTTGCTTGCTAAAGTGTCACCACTTTTATTAGCTGCTAATTGAGAATCGTATGAGTTGTTAATTTTTTTGAATGATTTTTTACTTGATAATTTTGATGCGTGTCTGTGAGAAGTTAATTCTTCACCATCACCATGCATTACTACATCGATACTAATTTCAGGAGCGTAAGCCACTTCGTTGAATAAGACTTTGTCAAGTCCTTCGATTTGTTGTTCAGTTGTCATTTTGTCTTTTGTTAATAAAGTAATAGCAAAGATTGCTAAACTGAAGACAAATGTTCAAGCACATACTAAAGCAACAGCACCAACTTCCATTCCGAATAAGTAACCAGAACCTAAGCTTTGTCCAATGTGTTGAGTAGCACCTAAGACATTTGGGTTCACTAAAGTTGTAGCGAAAGCACCAAGTAATAAAGCACCAACAATACCACCAATACCGTGTACTGGTCATACTTCTAATGCATCATCAAAGTGTGTGTGGTGGTTAACTTTACACATACCGTAAGTAATTAAACCACCTACTAAACCAAAGACTAAACCAGCTCACATTGGTACGTAACCTGCAGCTGGAGTAATTGTAGCTAAACCAGCAACACCAGCAGTTAAGATACTTGCTAATGAAGTTTTACCTTTGTTTACGATGAAGTCTAATGACATTCACATTAACATTGCAGCGATCATTCCTAAGAATGAGTTTACGAAAGCGGCAACACCAATGTTTAAAGCATTTTCCATGCTTGTGTGGAATGCAGCAGCATTTGCAGCCCCTTGAGTTGCTTGAGCCATGTTTGCTCAAACTTCAGGCATGTATACTGAACCACCCACGTTAAATCCGAATCATCCGAAGTATAAGATACCAGCACCTACTGATACTAATGCTAATGATGATGGAGCAGTTGTTTCTTTTTTCATTACTGCACGTCTTCCTAACACAACAACAGAAGCAATAGCTGCTAAACCACATGTTGCGTGGATAACGATACCACCAGCTCAGTCTAACACACCTGCTTGTGCTAAGAAACCGCCACCTCAAATTCAGTGACATACTGGGATGTATACGAAGATTGTGAATAATACATTGAAGATAATGTATCCTCTTCAACTTAATCTATCAGCGAACGCACCAACTACTAAAGCTGGAGTAATGATTGCGAAAGCTAATTGGAATAAGAAGAATAAGATGAATGGAACACCATCAGCTAAAGTTGCGTTAACAACTAAACCTAAATGTCTTCATCCGTCTGTGAATAAAATGTTTTTAAAGAAAACATAGTTTGCAATGTTTCCGATAAAGCCCCCATGAGTATCGCTACCAAAGGCTAGTCCAAATCCACCAAAGATTCAAATTGCTGTAACAATGGCCATTGAAATAAAACATTGAGCCATAATTGTAGCGACGTTTTTTCTTCTAACTAAACCACCGTAGAAGAATGCTAATCCAGGGACCATGAATAATACTAAAGCTGTACAAACGGCTAAGATAATAGTTGCAGCCACGTTAATATGTGCTTCTGCTAAACTACCAGTTAATAAGAATTGAGACGCGGCTCCTGAGTTGAGTTCGCGAATGTTATTACTTGCATCACTTGCTAATTGTACGAGTCCGGTAGAAATCATATTTACCTCTCGATTATTATATTTTTGATATATATAAAAAATATGCCCGTGTCTTCAAAAACTTACACGCGCATATCTATATATTACAATATATTTTAATGTTAGATAAAGAATAAAACACGAATCATAATGCAATTATCAATTACAAATAACTTTGCCCAACTAATAATTATTCTTTTAAGTGTTGCAATTGGAATTTTTTTAATTTTTTGTGGGATTTATTACTTGTACAATAGTTCGCAAGTAATTAGGTGGATTGGTAAAAACGAAAGGTCCAAACCTTGAAAAATTGTTGTCTCCAAAACCTTAATTGGAGTTATCGTGGGCGCCCTCTGTTTCATTTTAATAAAGTTACAGTTTACGCTTCATTTTGAAGGCATCATCATCTTCTACATACCCATATTTTTAGTTATGGGTTTATTGTTTAGTAACTTCTCAGTTTTGGTTGCTATCTTAACGTTAATTTGTTACTTAGTACCTATGCAAATCACTCATGCGATTTCAGGAACTAACCATCTAAACAGTTTAGCCATTCTCTTCCCGTTTGTCATTCTCGTTATCGGGATGATTTGGGTCATCGTGATCTGTTTATTTAAAATGCGTACCAAAATTTTAATTAACTTGGTCAGCATCTTAATTTATGTAGCTCTATCCATTCTCGTTGCATTCTTAATGATGCACGAACAAGCCTTGGCCGTCTTATCGATTGAGCTATGTATTAACGGGCTGCTTATTTTAGCGTTCTACATCCTGATGATTACTGTATCCAATGTTACTAAAAACATTAAGACTCTTTCTAGATCAGTCTTGTACGAAAAAGACTACTTCTTGAATTCCATTAAAGCAAAAGAAATTATTCAACAAAAGTTAAAACAAGAAAACTTTAACTTAGGCTTAATGGTAGTCTTCGGATTTGCCAATGTGGATAAATTACCGCAAAAGTTGGGTAACTACTCATCCAACTTCATTATCAAGAAGTTGTTAGAAAAAATTGTGAAATCTTTTCAAGATAAAGAAGTCATCTTTTATATGACCAAAGAAAACCAGTATGCTTGTTTCTTCTTTTTAAAAGAATTAGATTTAACCAAACTAAATTTAATCTATCAAGGTAATAACTTGAGTAAACGGATGAATTCCGATCCCTTCTTTGATATTTATAAAAAATTGCAAGATATTCCCAACGAAGTTGTGTATAACGATACCAGTGAAAAAATTAAGTTAAACACTAGTGGTGCCATTTATGGTGTCCATAGTTGTCAATTAGAACATTTAGAATCGTTATGTATTAATACAAAAAATACTGTGTTGTATAACACCAAGAAAAATATCTTACAAATTTATAACCCCAACACGGTTATGATTGCCAACAAGAAATATACAGAAATCAAAAGTTTAAACAAATACTTTGGTCAAAATGATTTCGAAATCAATTTAAAAGTGAATAAGTACATTCACTTTAACAAAAAGATAACACTACAACCTTTGGTTTCTTCCGTGAACCACTTACTTTTTAATTTTGAAAGTATTGCTGATTATGCTAAAGAACATAAGATTTACGAAATCACGATGCGTTTCTTGGCAATGCAATGTTTACAAGAGTTTGTTAAAAACCCTAAGAATAAGAAAAATAAAATTATTATTCCGTACTGCTGACAAACTTTAGTTAATCCAAACTTTAACGTGAGTTGATTTATTAAAAAAATTAGAAGTTTAAACATCAACCCCGCTAATGTTATCTTAAGAATTAACTTAGATGATGTTCATAATTTAAATTACGGAATCTTTGACAAGTTGAAAGAGTTACAAACTTACGAAATCAATTTCTACTGGTACAACTTTGATGAAACCAATCTCAAATTGTTAAAGTTTATTAAGCCAGATTTAGTCAGTTTAAAACCATACCGTGATGTTAACTTGAAACAAGATAGTGTCCAAATCGATCTTTATTACAAAACGTTAATCGATTTCTTACAAGAACAAGCAATCGAAATAGTGAAAGAATATTAATTTAACAATTACTGAACCGAAATTAAATAAATATTTATATAACTATTTATGTAAAATTTATTTCGTATCAGAGGAGAGAGATCTAATTAATTATGAAAATCACTAAACAAAAAGTGAATCAAACTAGTCAGTTGATTCAACGTTACTATGATTCTAAAAACGTATTAGCTATTCAAAGATTATTAAAAAGAAATCCGATTGACTTAATTAATGAATCGCTTCAAGAAATAAATGATATCGAAACTACCTTGTTCATCTTAATGGCTGTAAGTGGCACTAAAACCAGTGCACTATTTAGATGTTTACCTGACCAAATGCAAGGTGATTTGATTCGTGAATCAAGTAACCAACAATTAAAAGTTATCCTAAAAAACCTCTATCCTGATGAATTATTAGATATCGCTAACGGTAATAAACAAGACTTTAAAAAGATTTTGTTATGCTTAACTTCTAAGCAAAGAAAATTAGTTAAAGAAATTGCTCACTTTGATAACGATGAAGCCGGTTCTATTATGAACCCCGACTACATCGCCTTCAACGAAAGTTGATCAATTAAAGATTGTTTAGCTATCTTTAGAAAAAATTACGACCATATTGAAGGCAACAACACCTTCTTTGTTACTAGTTCTAACAAAATCTTGTTAGGCTCAGTCAATATTCAGGACTTAATTTTTTCTGAAAATTATTCAGCATCTGTCTCAAGTTTAATGGACCAATCGATTATTTCGGTTTATCCTAACGATGACATTGAAAATGTTATCGACATCTTCCAAGACTATAACTTTGATACTTTAGCGGTTGTTAATGACGACAACCAATTAATCGGGGTCATCACCGATAATGACATCTTACCAGCTATCGATGATGAAACAACTGAAGACATTTATCATATGTATGGGATTCAAAAATTAGAAGAATCTTACATCAAGTCTAGCGTTTGAAAAATTGTTAAATCTAGATTGTTCTGAGTTGTTATTTTAATGATTTCTGCCACTTTAACCTCAATCGTTATTAACCGGTTCCAAGATTTAGGGGACACAGTTACGGCCGGGTTATCTTCAGCGGTGTTAGTACCTATTATTCCCGTTATTACCGGGACGTCAGGAAATACCGGGTCCCAAGCTGTAGCTTCAGTTATTCGGGCCCTAGCGGTTGGCGAGGTCACCCCAAAAGAATACAGACGGGTAATTTGAAAAGAATTTAAAGTTGGGTTTGTGTTAGGGTTCATTTTAGCAATTGTCAATATTGCCAGATTAGCCATTTACTTTGCAATCCCAGCCTTTAGACCGGATTTAAGCGGCGTACACTTCATGCATAACCAACACTTAACCATTACTAATCCTTATGTAGTGGCTATTATTGCGTCAGTTGCTTCTTCAATCGCTTTATGAATTGCAGTTGTTCTTTCTAAATGTTTAGGATCAGTCTTGCCTTTAATTGCAACTAAATTAAAGATTGACCCAACAGTTATGTCTGCACCATTAATTTCTACAACCCTAGACGTTTGTAGTACATCAATTTTATTCGGTGTGGGTATCGGTATCTTATTATGTATTATTAGTTAATGTTTTAACTAAAGCTAAAAGAAAACTTCTAGAATTGCTTCTAGAAGTTTTTTTGTATCTTAAAAGAATTATTTGTTAATTTTTGTTAAGTAGTATTCTTTTACTTCTTCAACAAAACCAGCAAATTTTTCTTGGTCTGGTTTAGCACAACCGTGGAAGAATAATTGACCACAGTAGTTAGCTTTTAAACGTTTGAAAACGCTTGATAAGTTGTTTAAGTATTCAGGTGCAGTTCAGCCAAAACCTTCATCTTTAGTGTAAGTTGTTTGTGGTGAACCAGTAGTTACTACTGTGTAGAAGTTAATACCTTCTAAATTGAAGTTACCAACTCTTCAAACTTCTGCCATGTAACGTGATAAGTTTCATGGTAAGTTAAATCAGTTAATTGTGAATAATAAAATTACGTTATCGAATTGTTTAATGAATTCTTGTTCTTTCACAGTTTCGTAAGGAACAGTTCCATCTAACTTTACTGCTGTAACGTTAGGTAATTCTTTTAACATGTTAAATAATTGAATTGTGTGGATTGATTCTCCAGGACAAATTCTTGAGTATAAAACTAATGTTTTTTGCATTGTTAAAACCTCTTAATGATTCTTTTGTTGTTTAGGGCGTGTTTTAATGTTTCGTTGTCTGCATAATCTACAGAACTGTTTAAGGGAAGACCAAAACCAATTCTGTATATCTTAATATTAACGTGTTCTAGTAAATTTAAGATATAAGCTGCTGTCATTTCACCATCTTGTGTGAAATTAGTAGCGACAATAATTTCGTCAATCCGACGGTCATTTTGTACTCTATCTAATAAATTATCAATGTTAATATCTTTGGCTAAGATATTTTTCTTCATAGATAATTCACCGTGTGTAACGTGGTATAACCCGTTGTAGTTACCACTTTCTTCAATCCTGTCTAATTCTTCAATTGACGCTACGACACAAATTTGGTTTTTGTCACGTAGAGGGTTCAGACAAATATCACAACGTGTGTTATTAGATAAGTTGCCACAAATTTCACATAAATGTAAGTTTTGTTTGGCCGCTTGGATTCGTGTAATGAAGTCTTCTAAATACTTCTCATCTTGGTTTAGGATGAAGTAAGCTCACTTCTTTGCGTTCTTAGTACCGACCCCGGGTAGTGAATGAAAGGCATCCACTAAATGTTCAAATTCTTGGGGTTTTCTCATGAACTAAATTAAACCGTTTAAGCTTGGTGCTACTTTTCTTGCAATTTCGTCTTTTTTAGCTTGAGTGTCGTGAATGGCTTTGTTTGTAGCCGCAATAATTAAATCTTGCAATGTATCTGGGTCTTCAGGGTCAATAATATCTTTGTTGATTTGTAAATCAACAATTTCTAAGCTACCTTTAATTTTTAAAGTCACGTAATTTTGGTAACTGTATTCAAATTCAGTTTCGTCAAATTCGTCCATTTTTCTTTTTAAAGTTGCTTGCATTCTTTGTGCTTCTTGCATCATTTTTTGAATATTCATAATAATATCCTCTCTATTATTTTTCTCTAATAAATCCTAAAATATTTTCAATGTCTTGTTTTACTTCAGCATCTGATTTACTTCTAATGGTGCTGATTAAATCAAGAGAGACATCTGCAAAGTCTTCCCCTTTTACTTCTCTAAAGGTATTAGTTCAGTCTCTTGCAGTTTTTTTATCCAAAGCATAAACAATGTTGTCAGTTCCGTTTAATAATTTATCCCTAATTTGGTCGTAGTTACTTCTTTGTCAGAATAAACTATTAAACTTATTAGCCTCGTTCTTAAAATCATATAACAATATTGCGCCGTTTGTTGAAGCAATCAAAATCTTATCCGCTTCTGATAAACATTTGTCTAATTCATTGTCAAAATCTGACATGTTTTTTAAAGTCTCTAACCGAGCATTAATCGCTTCTTTATATTTTGCTTTATGGTTTTTGGCGATTTGGTTAAAGATTTGTTGTCAGTCGTAATGAGGAACTAATTCTACTTGTGGTTTTGCCGCTGCAGCCATTTGTTTTAGTTCAGCCTTATTTAAGTAAACGTTTACTACTTTAGCATTTTTATCGATAAGGTGGTTTGAGTCACGTTTATCGTCAAATCTTAATTCAAAATCATCTATTGGAGCTGCTGGTGTAGCCGTTGTTACTGCAGCATATTTTTGGGTTACAGTAACTGTTTTAAAGGTTTCATCTAAATCAAAATTATTAGACGTTGGATTTGTCATCGGCTTAAACACTGGTGATGGAGTTAAGTCCATTGGTTGCATCTCAACGTTTGACGTCGGCTTTTCTAACACTGGTTGAACTACTACTTTTGTACGAGGTTTGCTTGGAGTAATAGGTGTAGATGGCGCCACCGGTTTTACTACTGTAGGTGTTGGATTTGTAGTAACTGCAGTTGGTGCTCAACCGTTTAAGACTAACTTTAATAAATAAATTTCTAAACTAAATTGAGGGTTTGAACTTTTCTTCAACTCTTCATACACCTTGTTTAAAGCTTCTACTAGTGGGAATGCAACATCAACACTTACGGTTAATTTATCTAAATCTGTAACAGTTAAAACTTTCAATAAGTTTTCGTCATGTGTTTTTTCAAACACCACTTTATCTAATAAGAACTTAGTTAAATCAGTCACTAATGCTAAGCAATCTAAGTTTTCTTGTTTTAAGTGATCAATAAACTCAATGACAAAGCGTTCATCTTTGTTAATCAGCGCATTAATTAGTTCAATTTTTTTATCGATGTCTAATAAACCGAAGACGTTGTTAATTGCTTTTAAAGTAATGTTATTTGAGCTATAAGTGGCTAATTGGTTCAAGATTGACAAGCAATCTCTCGCTCCACCATCACTTAATAAAGCGATTTTGTTTACCGCTTCTTTACTGATTTTGATACTTTCTTTTTTACACACATCTGTCACTAACGTTTTTAGTTCAGATAATGTGAGTTTGTGGAAATCATATCTTTGACAACGACTAATAATTGTCATAGGAATTTTATGAAATTCAGTTGTTGCAAAAATAAAGATAACGTGTGCTGGTGGCTCTTCAATGGTTTTTAATAAAGCATTTCATGCACTTGTTGATAACATGTGCGCTTCATCAATAATATAAACTTTATATTTTAATTGAGTGGGTAAATAATTGACTGTGTCAATAATTGAACGAATTTCGTTCACACCGTTATTTGATGCAGCATCTAGTTCTAAGATGTCCATGCACTTACCTTCATTGATAGCTAAGCAGTTAGCACATTCGTTACAACAGTTACCATCCACTGGCTGTAAACAGTTCACCGCTTTAGAAAAAATCTTAGCGATAGATGTTTTACCTGTTCCACGAGTACCGCAAAAAATGTAAGCGTGGTTTATATTCGCGTTGGCAATTGATAATTTTAGAGTTTGGACAACAAAACTTTGACCAATGACTTGGTCAAAGTTCTGTGGACGATATTTTCTGTATAAAGCAATTTGAGACATGAATCAACCTCTGTTAATAAATATCTCTATTATATGCTAATAAGCGAGCTTATTTATCTTCATTCGGTGTATACGTGTCGTCGTAATCTAATAATTTTTGTGTTTCAAAATTAATCTCTTCTCGACTAAACTCTGGCAAGTTATAGTTTAAGGTATCATCACACAATTCATGACATAAACAACCCTTGTGATAATGGATTTTTACCCGTTTATTTCTGTGAGAGTGGTCATCATGGTTTGGTAATAAGTTGAAGTATCATTCGTGAATTTGTTGTACCCGATTAATTTCTCCAAAGACTTTACGGTCCTTGTTGTTCATCGTATCATCTTTCATGTTAGTTAAGTTACTTAAGACTAAGGAGTCGTTAAAGTAGGCGTTTCTTTTCGCTAACTCAGCATCAAAGTCGATTAACGGTACTTGTTCGATGTTTCTGACAATTTCTCTTTTTGGTAAATTAATTTTTAACACCTTAAGAATTCATTTTCAGTTTAACAACTTTTTGAAAATGAAGTTACTTAATTTATATGATCATCTTTGTAGCAACTTTAACGGAATTAAAATTTTTCTTCAGACAGTCATAAATTTAGATTTTTTAAATTCTTGTCATCTGACAAATCATTTTGCAGGCGTTACAGAAACATTTTCACTGTAATACTTAATTCTGTATTCGTTACATGTCTTACCAAATAAATAAGCTGCTCTAATGGCAGTAATTGATGTGAAGACGAAGAACGGAATCGCAAAGCCTTGAATTCCCATTAATGGAATTTCACAGTATCCGAAAGCTAATACAGATATCATGACTGCAGTATGAATTAAAGCAGATGTTAAGAATGAACGTGACTTCTTTGTAAATAAAGAAGTAATTTGCGTCAATAATGTATCTAGCAATAAGACAATGTTATATAAAACAATGTATAAAATTGCTGTTGCATAGAATGGTGGGTACACTTCTGGTGTCGCGTGTCAACATTGGTAACCTCAGAATAGGGGTCATAATGAAGCTGAACATGAAGTATAGTAACCATATAAAGTTGTATTGACTCAGTATAGTTCACTGAAAATTTGGTTTTGTTTATCCACTGGCAAACTCTTAATAGCTGGCGCCACATGGTCTCAGTATTTTGCTTCGTGAATTCATTGTGGATAAGTTGGAATTGCCCCATGACCCCAACACTTTCACGTATATTCGAACATGTGTAATTGAGCTGCTGATGCAGAGTCTCATGGGTTGTATAAGTGTTCAACAGCAAAGATTCTTAAGTTTTCCATATTGCTAATGTATAACTTCATAACTTCTGGTAATACTGAGAACCAAATGATTGGTGCTATTAAATTTAAGAATAAACAAATGATAATGAAGGAGACAAACGGCTTCACATCACTAAAGTCATAGTTAATTGGGTTTTTCACCGTTGAGTATTTTAAGGTATTAGTAATACCATTTAAGAATCACGGTAACATGAAAATCATGTTGAACCAAATAACCTTGGCTAAGATTAGGTTTAATGGCAAGGTATGCGATACCCGCACCGAAACGATAGATAAGATTAAAACAATAATTGATTTAATACCTAATCTTCATCCTACGATTAAACCAGTTTTGTAAGTAGTCTTTAATAAGAAAAGAACATCATCTCATTTAAACTTTAATTCTCTGATACGGTAACGGTTTGAACCAGTCATCACCACAATTAAAATCATAATTAAAGCTACTACGTTGGCTAAGTCATAAGCTACACCCACACCAGTGGCATTACCTTTTGTACAGAAAGCCGCAATCGCTACCATACCTGTACCGACAATGTTGTGAGCTAAGACTAACGCTGAAGCTGCTAAGTTACCTTTATTTTTAAAGACAACTAAAATAGCTACGGAAGTTCAAGAGTTTAAGATAATTGCCGGTAGAGTAGTTCAAATATAATGGTAGGTTTCTATTTTCACCAGTACCATATTTGGTCTACCACAGTTATACCAAGCATATGTATAAGTTAAACCGACACTGACGGCCGTCATTAACGCACCAACAATTAAGTTCAGTAAGAATTGGGCCGCAATTAAACCAGCCTCATTAATAAACCCTTGGTCTTTATTCCGCGTCTGGGTCAGTTTTACTAAGGCGAGTACCATCGCCATCGCCATCGCAAAACCCATATTATTAAATACTACTTGGAAGGAACTTAATAGTCCTACCGCGATAACTACTTCACCACCGCTTTTGGGAATAGAAGCAGAAATCAAACACATAATGATTGGGAAAAACCCTGAGAAAAAGGAAGCAACTAAAAAGAACCAACCATCCCGAATCATTTTTTTGAAGAAACTTGCATTAATCGTTTTACTAAAAGTTTCTGAAAAGGTTCTTTTCACGGAAGCGTTCACCGTTGTTCTTCTCACATCTGTGGATGTCATCGCAAACCGCTTACGTTTTCTTTTACTGTCAATGTTCGTTGGATCGTCTTTATCTAATTCCTTGGAATTAATTTCGTTATCCCGAACTATTTCGTTAATATTCTGTGTATCGAAGTTCTGGAATGATGAACCGGACACACTATCTACATTATTAGTCACTGAATTATTATGCCGCATTTCGTTAGTTTATAGATGCATACTCCTTTACTATAAGTTAGCGTATACCGCTTTAAATGGTGTACCTACTGTATAAGAATTATCTAATTCAATAATTCCTGGTTTGTTATCATTTGCAATTTTTAATTCTCTAGCACTGCATAACATGCCGTGTGATTCTAAAGACATTAATTTGCCATCAGCAATGAAAGCGCCGCTTGGCATAAATGTACCAACAGTTGCGCAAACTGTTCTTAAACCAGCTCTGGCGTTAATTGCTCCACACACAATTTGTGTTTTGCCTAAGTCAGCACCTAAGTCTACTTTACATTTGTGTAAGTGTGTACCTTCCACATCTTCGCATTCTAAAATTTCTGCTACAACAAAGTTTGGTGTACAGAATGCACGTAAATCTAAATTAGTTCTTGTTTGAATGAAATTTAAAATTTCTTCAGTCGGATAAATTAATCCGTTATCTAATGCCATAGTTTTTGAAACATTAAAAATGTTCACTCCTACCATGTCGTCATTATTAAATAAAACCACGAAGTCGTCGTGGTTTTCTACACGTGTTACTTCTTTATTACTCAAAGTAATTAACATTGCATCTTGCAATGATAATTGATTATAAAAAATTGTCATATTATACCCTTATTTGATTTAAGTACCGATATTATATAATAATTATTATATATATTTTACGTATAAAGGAACATCAGCATGAACAAAAAAATCGCTTTCTTACTAGATACAGGTTCATCATATAAATTACACGAATCTGATTGTTTTATCGTTCCAATCGTTATCAACGTCAAAGAAGAAAATGAAGAAAAATCTTACTATGACGAAGAAACAATTACTAGACAAGAACTTGTTCACTTTTTAGAACAAAAAAGAAAAGTTTCTACTTCTAAACCAGTGCTTGGCATGATTATGGATAAGCTAGACGAATTGTTAGAAACTTACGATATGGTTATTTCTATTCCGCTATCTAAAGGTTTATCAAGCACTTATGACACTTGATTAACTTTACAAAAAGAATACGGTGAACACCGTTTATTAGTTGCTGATGCCAACACCATGTCAGTCAGTGGTAACTGATTAGTCCAAGAACTAAAACAACATTTAGCAACAGTAGACCAATTCGACCAAGATGATTTAGACGAATTGACTGACTCTATTAAACAAAGAACTTGTGGTGCCGTTATCGTGACTGATTTAAGTCAGTTAATCGCCGGCGGCCGTTTAAAAGGTATCAAAGGTTTATTAGCTAGAGTCTTAAAACTAAACTTAATCATCCAATACAAAGGTGTTTTAGACTTTAAAGATAAAGACAAGAGTTTAGAATCTGCTATTAAGAAAACTTTAGACATTATCGATAGTGAAAACCACTTTAGAACTAAAGGTATTAAAAGAATCAGCATCTTTGCTGATTTAAAAGATCCTAAAGCTAACGAAACTTACACTAAATTAGCCCAAGAATTAATTAATACAGATGTTCCTTACAGCGAAGGTTTATTACCAGGTTGTGTCATTATGCACACCGGTGTAGACACTTTCAGTATTTTAATTGAAGCTAATGCATAAAACAAAAAGTATGGTTTACGCCATACTTTTTTTCTTTAACAAAATGTCTTAAATAACCATTTTTTTATAATTATGTGAATAAAGTGTAGAAAAGCGGACGTCTGTTTTGCTAATTTAGAAAACAAAGCATAAAATTTTATAGTATAAGTGTAAAACTATGTTATTTACATAATAGAAATGAGGAGACCATGAATTTTAAAAAAAGTAGCATGCAAAAATGCATCAATAATTACAGAAACAATATTGACCCTAACACATTAAGTCAACTAAATTTCCAAGAAGTAGAAAATGCCTTTGTTGAAGATTTATTAATGAATGTCGAAGTCACTTATGCCACTACTGACTTATGACAAAATGATCCTACAGATGTCAGAAAGCATCCGTTCAACATGTGTTTTTACACTACTAAATTTAATGCTCCTAGAAACTTTAGTTTTGTGAAATATAGCGAATCACAAGACTTAGCCGAAAACTACAATACTTTCAGAACTTTAGTGGAATACTTAAAACAAATGAGAACTGATTTTAATAAGTATGTTCCTGAAGAAAATAATGAATTCTTTGATTACTTGTGTTCTTTAAAAGAAGACCAAGGTGCAGACGAAGAAGATGAAATCGATTTATGAAAAATTTATTACATCATTGTAGAAGATGATTTTACTGATCCTTTAACTAAGAGTGTCTCTAAAAAATTAAGACAAAAATTTAGTGAATACTTAGAAGCAGAAGGTCTACAAGACATCTTCGAAGTGGTCATCAAAGAAGAAGCAGAATTAGTAACTGAAGCTACTAACTTAAAAGATGGTAACTCATTATCAGTTAGCAAAGATTACATTGTTATCGACCGTCCTTTTAACTATTTAAAGAGTCCTAGAGTTGCCGGCAAAGTCATCCAATCTATGGTTTGCAATGTAAAAGCTTCGTCTATCAAAAGGTTATGAGAAGAATACAATAACGAATTATTAGGCTTAAACTTAAGATATTTTGTTAAGCAAAAGAAAGTAGATGACCCAATTTTAGCAACAATCAAAGATGAACCAGATTTATTCTGATTTAAAAACAACGGTTTAGTTATTCTTTGCGAAAACTACAATGTGGATGAAGATAAAGTTGAATTAACTAACTTCTCAATCGTTAACGGTGGTCAAACCACTTACACTATCGGAAATTCTAAATTAATTGACGAAGATTATGATTTAACCATCGTTTCTAAAATCATTGCTATCGAAGGTTTAAACAGTAAATTCATTGATAACGACGCTTTAAACTTAGTAAACGATTTAGCTAACGCAACAAACCAACAAAAACCAATTAAAGATAAAGATTTAATTGCTAACCTAAGTGAAATCAAAGAATTAAAGCAATGTTTTGCCAATGACAACGAATTCCCAATGTTCTTGGAATCAAGACGTGGAGAATGAAACTTATCGAAATCTAAATCTGATAAATTTAAAAAGAAATGAAAGAAAATTGAATCAGAAAAAATCTTACAAATTTACAGTGCCTACGATGAAATTGATTTTGGTGGTTCAAAGCAAAAAGCCAAGTTATACAAAGATAAAGATTTAGTTCGTGAACAATTCGCAAACATAAACCGTAACCACGTTGTTTATCGTGATTTGGCTTTATTAACTAACTTAATTGCAGCTATTCCCGCTTCTAAATACAAAACAACGCTTTCTAAGAACGCTTTCGACTTCTTAAAGTGTGGTAACTTCGTATTGTGTTCACTTATTAAGTTATTATTTGTAAGCTACAACATGGCTCTAACTAGAGATGAAAATATCAGAGATAAATTAATCGAATTAAAACGCTTTATCGCTTCTGATGGGGATAAATTAAAACAAGCTAACAAAACAGCTGTGAAAGAATTTATTACCGAAGAATTCAATAAATTAAACGTTAATAAGTTATTAACTAATGAAATCTTGTTAACTAAAGAAGTGGAATCAACTTTTAAAAAGTTATACATTGATTTCATCTCAGAATTAACAGAACAAATCAAATTAACTGATGAAGACGAAACAGTAAGCGCTTTAAGTTTTGTAAAAGTAACTGGTAACTTCTACAAATATATCTTTAGTTACTTTGTGGATAAGTACATTAAGAGAATCGATTTATATTCAGAAGAAACTATGAAAGATTCTAAATTATACGACTTATTAAAATGTGCTGGTAAAATCTTTGCTTTTAAAAAAGTTAAATAATTCTATCTATTAGAAAACAAAACACTGGATGTACAGTGGGAACCGATTATGGGACACTAATTGGTTTTAAATTTTAACACAAGAACTAAACTCAATTGGCGAAAGTCAGTTGAGTTTTTTCTGTATACGTTTGTTATTGTAATAATTAATGTATTTAT
>NZ_BAABQM010000004.1:0-109548 GCF_040369755.1 Ureaplasma ceti
TAAATACATTAATTATTACAATAACAAACGTATACAGAAAAAACTCAACTGACTTTCGCCAATTGAGTTTAGTTCTTGTGTTAAAATTTAAAACCAATTAGTGTCCCATAATCGGTTCCCACTGTACGAGGCGGTGAGTTTTTTGAATCCAAACCATGGTAGTTATTTAAAGAGAGACGGTTACTGTTTGACTTGAGAATTCAAACAGTATAACTAGCCACAATTTAGATTGAGACTTAGAAATAATGACTTTCAAACAACATTTAGTAAGGTTAGGTATATTGTATATGATGAAAAATCAGACGAGAGTCAACTAGACGTTGCTTCAAATATCATTATTTACTAATAAGGATACAACATAATTCGAGGATTTGTTAATTTATTTGCAGATTAACAAATCTTTTTGTCTAAAATATGTTTTTGATCTTTTCAACATTACTTTAGTTGGGTCTAATAAGGCAATTTCTAATCCTAAAATTCAACGTTGAATAATTAGTGATGTTCAGAAATTTAATAATTCATGTAGACGCTTCTTTCACAGTGCGCCGTAAAGAGCATCGAATTTTAATAGAATAATGTGTTTACTTAACTTTTTAATGACGGTTGCCATCATAAAGTTTACAAACTTAGGAATTTTTTTATTAAGAGACGATTGGATATAGTTAATGTATTCTTTTTTGTTAACGATAGATATTCATACCAAAACAGAAAGAGCGATAAAGAGGATTACATGGAAGACGACTGAAGCGGTTACTAATTGATTGTAAAAAAACCAATCATCCAATTGGTAATTAAATAAATCTAAATTAATAACAGGAACAAATTGCGTCATATATACCTAACCGCTCTCATTTAAACGCTTTTTTATGTGTATGTTTTTAAATATTCTACATTAATTTTAAAATATTTTTTTGTTTTCTTTTGTTTTAATTTGATTTGTGTGTATAATATTTATGTAAGGTTAACGTTGGTTAGGTCGTTAATCTTACCTTACTATATTTAATTGAGACGAAATATAGTTTGCATTAAGGATATAAGAGGGTTTGTTAATTGGGGTTATACCGATTAACAAACTATTTTTTTACCCCCAAATTCTTATCTTATTCTAAATTCATAACTCAGTTATTCTTTTAGAACACGATAAGTAATTCTTCTTTTAATTACCTACAAATAAAAATCTCAACCCTGGCTACAAACCAAGATTGAGATTTTTTAGTGGATAGGTTTAGAAATTATGAAAAATTATAAAAGTTCGTCAACAGCTTTTTCAACTGCACAGAAGTCAACTGGTTTACCAACTTCTTCGTTGTATGAAGCTAATTTGATTTTGTTGTCTTTGTCAACAACGAATACAGAACGGAATAAAGTCATGTATGGGTCCATTAAGATACCGTAGCTTTTACCGAATTCTCTAGTTCTGTAGTCACTTAATGCAACCATGTTAATTTCGTTAGCTGCACATCATCTTTGGAAAGCGAATGGTAAGTCAACACTTACGTTTAATACGATTACATCGCATTCGTTTTCGTATTTTTTAGCGAATCTTCTTGTTTGTGCATCACAAACACCAGTATCGATTGATGGGAAACATGAAATTACTTTGATTTTTCCTTCGTAATCTTTTAATGATTTCATTTCACCATTCATGTCAACTAATTGGAAGTCAGGTGCCATTTGACCAGCTTCTAATTTGTTACCGATTAATGTGAAGTTTTCAGCTTTAAAATCTGCCATTTTTTATACCTCTTTAGTTTAAAAATATCATTACTATTATATAAAAATATAATTCAAGTCACGCTGATTTAGTGGACTAATAATGTTTAGAAAGATTATTTATATCAATAATCTAATTGAATTAATTATTTATTCAGATCTCAAGAGTCTCTGATTAGATAAAAAAAATCCCCTAGTGGGGATATACGATGTGCTGAAAGACATTTTCATGGAGCTTTCTGCCTGCTGACAACTATATTATATATCTAAATTATTGCTTTTTGAAAAGAAAACTACTTTTTGTAGTTTAAAGAATCCATAATTTTACCGTCTTTACCCTTGATAATGACGCTAGCTTTTTGGTTTCTACCTAATTCTCTTGCTCTTTCTAAAGCTTCAGCTTTAGTTTTAAATACGTAAATTGCTTTGTCGCTACCTTGTTTAATAATTTTTCAACCTTTTTCACCGTGAGGTGAAACGTAGTAAATGTTAGCAGCTTTTTTAGTTTCTTTTACTTCTGTAGTAGCCATTGGTTATGTTCCTTTTAAGAATAAAAAATTAATTATTATACTTTAATTTTACAATTTTTTTCACCATAGGCAAAAAACAAGAAAAAAATATGGTTCCATGATGGAACCATATTAATTATGGATAAACTAAAAAGTCCTAGTGGCAGTGGTCATGGTTGTGGTCATGGTCATGATGATGATCGTGTTCATCATGGTGGTGATGCTTATCAGCATCCTTAATTTCATAAATTACTGAACCATTGGCCCCATGCTTTGTGGATACTTCATGTACTGATTTTACTGAGGGAATCTCAACATCTTCATGCATATGATGCTCGTGAGAAAAGTGGGCAGTTTCTTCTGGACTATCACACTTACTACAGTGATTATGATGATGGTTTTGAGGATTTTCAAATAATTCGTCCATTGAATGATAATGTAATTCTTTTAAATCAATTACTTCATTCACGGCATCTAAAACTCTCATTTTTCCGTATAAAGTACAATACTTTTCCAACTTTTTACATAGTCTTTTAAGTTTTCACTCGGTCATGTCCATATTTAATCCCCCTAAATATTAATACAGTTTTAGTTATACAACATTTTGAATTTATTGTTGGTTACTTAGTATTTCTTTTAATACTTCAGTTGTAACGACTGGGTTAGCTTGCGCGTTAGTATCTTTCATTACCATACCAATAAAGAATTTTTCACCCCGTTCTGGTCTTTCGTAGTATTGTTGAACCATGTTTGGGTTCTTTTCGATATGTTTTAACAAGATTTCTCTAATCACACCTTTATCTTTAATTTGTTCAAAGCCCAATTCTTTAATTAATGTTTCTGGGTCTTTATTTGTTTTGTAGATGTGTTCTAAGATCGTTTTGGCTTGTTTACCGTTAATTTCTTGTTGTAAGACAAGTTGTAACATTCTGGCCACGTGGTTTAAAGTGCTTTCTTGTAATTTATCAAATCATTGGTTATCTTTCTTTAATAAACCAGCAAGTTCTACACTTAATCATTTAAAGCATAATAAAGGATCATGTACTTGTTGTTTTAAGTGGTTATACACTTTATAGAAGTCGTAATCATTTACTAATTGACTAATTGCTTTATCGTCTAATTGGTCTTGAATTAGCATAGCGTTAACTTCGTGTAATGATGGGTTCTTCTTGCTTAAAATTTCACGGTATTCTTCATCAGTGACTCTGAAGGCCATGATGTTTGGTTCGATAATGTATCTGTAGTCTACAGCGTTAGTTTTTTCTCTCATGAAGACTGTTGTGTTTGTAGCGTCATCAAATCTTCTAGTTTCTTGTTGTACGCTTTGACCTGTTAATAACAATTCTCTTTGACGTTTTTCTTCAAATTCAATGGCTTTAATTACGTTATTAACTGAGTTAATGTTTTTAATTTCTACCTTAGTACCAAATTCTTTTTGACCGTAAGGACGAATAGAAATATTTACGTCAGCTCTTAATGAACCATCTTCTAATTTTGCGTCAGAAATATTGGCGAAACGTAAAATTCTGATTAATTCTCTTAAGTATTCACCAGCTTCGTTAGCTGAGTGCATTACTGGTCTAGTAACAATTTCGATTAATGGTAAACCTGCACGGTTGTAGTCTAAGTAAATTTTGCCGTCTTTAGCTGTTTGCTTAGCAGTATCTTCTTCCATGTGGATTCTTTCCATTAATACTTTTTTAGCTTGACCGTTTACGTTAATATCTACATAACCATTAGTACCGATAGGGTGGTATTGTTGAGTAATTTGGAACCCCTTTGGTAAGTCGATGTAGAAGTAGTTTTTTCTATCAAATTGGATGTAGTCGTAGTTAACATCCATGTGTAATTCGTTAGCTAATAAAATACCTTTAATAACTGCGTTTACGTTAGGTTGTGGCATAACCCCAGGTTGGGCTAAGTCAATTTCGTTAATTAATGTATTAGGCACTAAGTTGTGGTTGTTTAATGAGGGAGAAAACATTTTAGTTTTAGTATTTAAAACTGTATGAACTTCAATCCCAATTGTTGTTTCAAAGTTATTCATCTTAATATTTTCCTCCTTTAATGTGTTGTTCAATTTGGTAAGCTACTTGTAAGACTTTCTTATCTTCGTATTTTTTACCAGTTAAGTTAATTCCGAACGGTAAGTTTTCAGAGTTTTTAGTGAACGGAATTGTAATTGATGGCAATCCAGCAAAGTTAGCAATTTGTAAAGCATCATCACAGTAGTTACTTGATACTGTACCAGCTAATACGTCAGCTAGTTTGAATGCAACAGTTGAAGCTCCTGGAATTAAGAAAGCATCATAGTTCTTCATTAATTCTTTAGCTCTACCAATAATGATGTGTCTAATTTTTCTTGATTTTCTGTAGATAGCATCAAAATGTTCTACAGAGATCATTCAGTTTCCTACAATCATTCTTGATTTAATTTGCATACCTAAACCAGAATTTCTAGCAGCATACATTAAATCTACGTAATCGTTGTAGTCTTCAAAACCTTTTTTACCGAAAGTAATACCTGATAAGTTTTGTCAGTTAGTTGACCCTTCAGAGAACGCCATAGCTTTGTATAACGGACTAATAATGTTTAATAAATCCATACCAAAGTTTACGTGAGTTACGTTGTGTTCTTTACTTAAGTTGTCTACTAAAGTGTTAAATTTACCTTTTAGTTCTTCGTTTAAACCTGTTACAGCATCATCGAAAACTAATAAGTTTAATTTTTCGGTTTTACTTGCAATATCAGTTACAAATTCTTTGTCTCATAATTGGACAGAAGTAAAATCTTTACTATCAAATTTAGCTAACGCGTTCATTAAAATCGCAATATCAGTTACGTCATTAGCAAACATTCCCACATGGTCTAAAGTTGAACAGAATGGTAACACGCCGTATCTACTAATAACACCGTAAGATGGTTTGTAACCTACTACACCCATAAATGATGCTGGTCTTCTGATTGAGTCACCAGTATCAGTAGCGATTGAGTAGTTAGCAGCACCGATGGCAACAGATACAGCAGAACCACTTGATGAACCCCCAGTAATTCTTTCGTTATCTAACGGATTTTTTACAATCCCGAAAGTAGAGAAAGTTCCAGTACCACCAAAACCAAATTCGTCTAGGTTAGTTTTGGCTAATAATACAGAGTTAGTTTTCTTTAAGTTTGTCACTACTTCTGCATCGTATACAGATACGTAGTCTGCCATACTCTTAGAACCACCAGTTGTTTTGTGGTTAATTAAGTTAATGTTATCCTTTAAAGTTCCAGGAATCCCAAATAATAAATCATCTTGTGCGTCGGCAATTTTACCGTCTAATTCCTTAGCTTGTGCTAACGCTTCATCAGCAAAGATTTCTAAGAACGCGTTTGAGCCTTCTGTTACACTTTGGTTGATGATATCTAGTTTTTCACGAATTAATTGTTCTACTGAAATTTGGTGATTCATCAATTCATTATGAACTTCTAAAATTGTTTTATTTTTCATTTTTTACTACCACCATTCCGTCTTCATAAGCGACTGCATTTTTAAAGTATTGGTGAGGATTGTCTACCATCACTGGTTCGTCTGCTCTTAATCTTGACATTGGTTGCACTTGATTGTAATCATCCACGAAAGCATAATCTTCGTATTTTGATAAATCAAAGTTTTTGATAGCGTTTAAATCATCCATCACACTATCGAAGTTGTTGAAGAAATATGTAATTTCTTCATCAGTTAATTTAAACATCAAGCTTTCACAGCTCGTGTTTAACACTTTCAAAATTTCTTCTTTTGTCATATATAACTCCTAATTTACATATACCGGAACGTTTCTGTCTTCAACGAGATCTTGACGATAATCGTAGTTAATTAACGGAACCACAATTTTGAAAATTGGGAAAATAATTAATAAGTTTAACAAGATTTCCGGAATAAAGATCACCGCTCTAATTGCTACTCATTGAACGTAACCTAAACTTGACAATTGAGCATCAAATGAAGGCATCATCAAGACGTTAATTAAAGCGTCACAAATGACGACGGCTACTAACACCACAACAAAGGTTGGGTATCAGTTAGACTTACTGTTAACTAAACCGAAAGATTTTTGTTTTTTAATTTGGTATCTTCTAAAACCAAAGGCAATTCACACGACTACCATGGCCAATAAAATAAAGCTACCAATGATGGCCATCATGACATAGCCTGACATTTCAATGTGTAAACCTAAGAAGTTTAACGCATAGATACCAATACCTTTTCCTGATTGTCATCACAAGAAGAACATTACGCAACCTTCAATCACCGCTAAAATTATTGTTGATCAAATGGCAGAACGAATATCTTTTTTCTTGGCGTAAGAAAAGATTTCTCTAATTACTCCTGCAATTAAACCGTAAGCCATAGCAGCAATCAAGTAACCATAATGGAATACTCCCGCTGTCATCGCTACTGCTAATAAGTCGGTCATTCCACCGATAAAAATACCTAAGAAGGGTCCGAATAATAAACCACCGATTTTAATTAAGATACCTTCAATCGTGACCCGGGTCCCTGGCCAAGCTCTAAAGACGACGTTAAACAAGTCGGCTGTAATAATTGTTAGTAACATAATCACAGTAATCGAAATGGCAATAACCATCGCAATATTAGCAATCCCTTTTACGCTAACTCTAGGAATAATATAGAATCTTTTTTTATGTCTAATTCGGTAATAAATCTTTTTTAAAATAGCTACAGTAAACAAAATGATAAGGAAAGCAACAAAAACTAAGATTGCTTTTCCAGGACTTAAAGCATTTTCAATCATCTTATCAGTTAATCTCTTTCTGATGAGTGGCCGTTAAGTAGTCATTAATCTTTTTAAAAATTTGACTATTAAAGAATCCACGATACGCACTTAAAGGTGACGGATGTACTGTCGTTAAAACAATATTATTATTTTTTAAGTGTAATTTTTCTAGCGTCTTTTTGCCGTGCGTACCAAATCCTACAAACACAACATTTTGTTTATGTTCATTAATAAATTCTAACGCGTGTTGACTAAAGTTTTTTCAACCTCAGTCGGCACACGAATTAGCTTCGTGCTTTTTTACTGTTAAAGCGTCATTTAACAATAAAACTCCTTGTTGTGTTCAAGATAATAATTCTGAATAACCCTCATCATGTAAATGATCGACATTAAACTCATTTTTAATTTCTAAGAAAATATTTCGCAAGCTCGGTGGTAATTTAACCCCTTTATTAACACTAAAGGCCAAGCCATTGGCTTGACCCTCATTGTGATATGGATCTTGCCCTAAAATAACAACTTTTAACGTTTCCAAAGAGCATAATTCAAACGCTCTGTACAAATTAGATTTATCAGGAAATAATTGGTTATTTTCGTAAGCTAGATCGACTTTAGCTTGTAAGTTAATGAAATATTCTGCTTGAAATTCGTTTGTAAAAAAATCGTTTCAAGTTATCTTTTTCATTAGTTAGTAATTTTATTTTTGAGTTGAATCTTTTGCAGTAACTGGTTTTTTAGTGTCTTGACCGTTTACTACAGCAGTTTTATTAGTTTTATCTGTTGCTTTGTTTGGGTCTACAGTTACAGCAGCATTGTGGTAAGAAATTTTACCATTTTGGCTGTCGTATGAATAAGTTAAACCAGTTGTTGTTTTACTAATATTTACAATTTTGTAGAATTGTTCTAAACCTTTTTTGTATGTTGCTACAGCAGCAGCGTTTGCTTTATTGTGAGCAAATTGTGATACTGACATTTTCATTAATTGGTCTTGAACAGCTTTGAATTCCATTGTTTTAGCTGGGTCAATTTCGTTTGTTTGAACTTTAGCACCAGTATAACCTTTAGCTTTGTAATCACTGCTATTTTGTGCATTTTCTAGCATTCAACCTAATGATCACATGTTCATGAATTCAAATCTGTTTAATGAGTTGAAGTTGTTGAATACTGGCATGTTGTAAGCCATTGTACCAGGAGTACCGTATAAGTTTTGGAACATACCTAATAAGTATCTTGTTTGGTAGTATGTTAATAAGTTTGACACTTTACCACCAGCTGTATCATTGCCAGCTAAAGTTAAAGCAGCTTCGTAATTTTCACCATTATTTTCAGATGTATTAGCTGTTCAACCAGTTGCGTTAGAGTAGTAGTATGGCGCTAAGTGTAAGTCACCTTTTTTGATTAATGGATTTTTTCTAATTTCTTCGATTAATGATTTACCGATTGAAAGTTTTGCTTTACCATCTGCAAGGTCTTTTTCACTACCGTAAGGGATTGCACTGTTAATATCAGATGCAGTTGAGTTAATTACTTGTCAGTTAACACCAGCATGTGTTCCTCTACTCTTTAATTGTTCTGGAACTTTAATCTTGTTATCAACGCTTGAACCACCTTTGTAAATTAATGATGGTTGAATTGTGTAAATACCGTTGTAAACGAAGTCTTTTAATAATGGGTAAATTGGGTCGCTGTAACCTTCAGTCATTGGTGCTAAGTTAAAGTTTAAGTTAGCGATTGGTAATTGGTAAGCAACGTTGTGAATGTAACCAGTATTAAAGTCACCGGGTTTTTCGTTCGCTAAACCTGAGTAAGATAATTCTAATTTTTGTTGGTCATCTAAGTATTTGTTGATGTCTGCACTACCTTTGTCAGCTGTAACGTATTCTCCACCAACTTTACCAGATCTGTATCATTGGTAGTTTACAGTAATGTCACTAACTTCTACAGTATATTGAGTTGGTGCTTTACCATCGTTAATCATTGAGTAAGGGTCATTAATGTTGTCACCGTTTAAGTTTACAGTTTGACCATCTTTGTTTACGATTTTAATTTTTGCACTAAAACCACTTGGTCATAAGTTGTAACTGTGACTACCTTGTCCTAATGAGTTACCCATACCGATAGCCATTTCTTTAGCTACACCGTTATTTTGAATTTGTGATAATAATTGCATTACAGAAGTGTTAGCAAAGTTTTGAGCATTCTTCGCTCTTTGTGATTTATCCACTCTACTTGCAATTGGTTGATCTTGTAATTCCGGACTCATTGCAAACATATTTGCTTTTGGTTGTACAGGTGCTTTACCATCTGAACCAGTTGAACTTGCAGTACCACTTGTTTTAGAAGCAGGAGCTGGGGTTGAACTTGGAGTAGAAGTTGAACCACTTGCTGCTGGAGTAGCTGCACTTGGAGCTGGTGCTACTGGAATTGCTAATGGGTTATCTTGAGCCTTTGGTTGGCCATTAGATAATCAGTTGTAAACTTCACTAAATTCAGAAGCGATTGAGTAAGATAATAATTCGTTTGAAATTTGTGTTACTAATGTGAAGATGTTACTCTTGATTGTCATTTCGTTGTATAACTTCACAATTTTTTTCATTTCAGCTGTTGGTTTTACACCATAGAAGAATGGTGAAGCTGCAGCTGATAATCAACCGTTTTTCATGTAGTTCAAGATATGTTCTTTTTCTTGAGCTGAAACATTTTTTGGATCTTGAGCGTAAAGTGAAACAATTGTTTTGAATGAATTAGTTTGTTCCATTTTAGCATCAGTAGTTTTGTCTTTAATTGGTGTTAAGAAATCTTGAGTTGCTGTTTTAGCTAATGATTCGTAGTAATTTAATAAATCTTTTGAAGTGATTCATTTATTTTTGTATTCACCGTTTGAGAAAGTGTTAGGAATAATCTTTCCGTTACCATTTCATAAAGTGTAAGATTTATCTTTAGTGCTGTATAACATTGCGTTACCGCTATCAATATCAGATTTTGAACCAATTACAGAGTAAGGTCCGTAAGGGTTAGCTGAAGATGAACATGATGTTAACAATGTTGAAGGTAAAATGACAGCTACAGCAGCAAAACTGGTTAATCCAATTAAGAATTTAAGTTTTTTAGATAGTTTAATTTTTTTCATGTTATTTTCCTTTGTAAGGGTCTGAAGGACTAACGTCCATGTAAAGACCAGTCGATTTATCAAACAGTAATTGAATGGTTCCGGTTTGACCGTTCCGGTGTTTTTCAATGTAAATGTTTGTAGTGACGATATCTTTGTATTTTTTTAATCCGTCATTGTTGATTTGAGTTTCGTCAATATCGTCTCTTTTGTAGTCAATAAAACTTACAATATCCGCATCTTGTTCAATCGAACCAGATTCTCTTAAGTCGGATAGCATCGGTTTACGGTCGTCACCTTTACGCTCTTCAATCTTTCTAGATAATTGAGCAATGGCAATGATAGGCACTTGCAATTCTTTGGCTAATAATTTTAAAGTCCGAGAAATTTTGCCTACTTCTTGAACCCGGTTAGTATTTTTACCTACGGTTTCAATCAATTGTAAGTAATCGATGACTACTAGTTTAATCCGATTGGTTTTTGCAATTTGTTGCAAACTAGCTTGAATATCTAAGATTGTGACATTGGCTTTGTCATCCACTAAGATGTTCATTTCTTGTAATTCTTGAATTGCGTACTCAATTAATTGACCAGTACGTTCGTCTCAGTCTCCATTCCGCATGACTTCACTTTTTAACGGAATTGAAGAACAAATCATTCTTTGAATTAGTTGGTCCGTTCCCATTTCTAACGAGAACATGACAACAACTTCGTTTTTAGATTTATCTAGGGACTTAGCTGCATTAATTAAAAAGTTTAATGCTAAAGCTGTCTTACCAATACTTGGTCTGGCCGCTAGAATAATTAAATCACTAGGTTGAAAACCGTTTGTAATTTTATCCAACGCTTTAAAACCTGAAGTTGTTCCGGTTAATTGACCTTTGCTAAGTTTAATATTTTCCAGTTTCTTATTAAACTCTGCTAAATAGTCTTTGATCATATGCATTTGGTTTAAGTTACGCGAATTGATGATTTGCATTAATTGTTCTTGTAAATCATTAAAGTATGCTTCCGAATTCATATAATCGATTTTTTGGTCAAGAATCCTTTTAGCTAAATTGTCTAATTTAACTTTAGTAGACTTATTGATTTGAATCAAGATATGTGTTTGCAAATTATCGATAATTGGATAATTGGCAATCGCATTCAAGATTTTTCTTACCACTTGGTCTTTGTTTTCGATTTCTTGATCACGTCTAATTTTTTGAATAACCAAATCAGTACTGATGTCTAAATTAAGTTCCTTCATTTCTTTAACATTAGCAAAGATAATCCGGTATTCAGCATCAGTAAAATTTTCAGTATCACACCTTGATAAGATTTCACTACGTGCAGTATCATCGGTTAATAAAGCTGAAATTAATTCTGCTTCATTTTCTAGAATATCTACGCTTAGTTCTTCTGAAAAATCTTCAAATTGGTCATTATTCATATCATCATCTATGAACGCCACAAATATTATTCAACTTCTTTAACTTCGACTGGAATAATTGCGTAAACGTCTTTGTAAATGTTTACTCTGACTTTATCTGGACCTAAAGTTAATTTGTAGGCGCTGGCAAGCATGTGCTTGTCCACCAATTTTTCTTTTTTGTTAATTTCATCAAGAATTGCTTTATTAGAGATGTGGCCAAAAGCGTTACCATGGTTAGCTTTTAATTTAAATTTTAAAACCATGCTTTCTAATTTTTCTTTTAGCATCTTTGCATCAGCAATTCTTAATTCTTCTTCGTATTGAAGTTTATCAAGACGGTTGCTTCTTTCGTTCATTGTTTGACTATCTACACCCTCAGCAAGTTTGTTTCTAATCAAAAAGTTTTTTGCATAACCATCAGAAACTTCTACAATATCGTTTTTCTTTCCTAGGTTCTTTACATCTTCTAATAAAATGACTTTCATTTTCGTATCCTCGATAAAATTTGAAATTATTGTTTTTTATTTATTTTAATACGTTTTATTCTCAATGCGCGGGCATTCGCGCGTGCGTGTGTATGCGCACACGTATAAATAAACAAAAATGGAAACAAGCAAAGTCGTTCCCATGATTGTTATTATGTTACTTAAATTATTCTTTTACGAATGGTAATAATGCAACGATACGAGCACGTTTAATAGCGTTAGCTACACGTCTTTGGTGTTTTGTACAACATCCAGTAATTCTACGTGCTGTAATTTTGTAGTTAGCGTTGATGTATCTTTGTAAAGTATCAACATCTTTGTAGTCAACTTGTTCAATACCTCTAACGCAGAATTGACATACTTTTCTACGTGGTTTACGTCTTTTGTTAAATGGTGCCATTTTCTATTTCCTCCATGTACCTTTTAGTTAAGATCGTCATCTCAATCTAATTCTTCGATGTCGTCGTTTTTAGAACTATAAGTATCTGTTGCGAACACATCGTCTAAATTAGCGTGGATGCCATCTTCGACAGTTTGTGAACGGTTTGATGATGATAATCCAGAAGCAAAACTGCTATTACCCACCCCGTTATTAGTAGTTTCACTTTCTTCTGAAGTTCTTCTATTACCAAAATTTCTGACGTTATCGATGATAACTTCAGTTACGTATCTAGTTTGACCTTCATTAGTAACGTAATTTCTTACAGATAATCTACCATCAATTGCTACGAAACTGCCTTTTTTTAAATTGCTGTTAATATACTTAGCTTGAACACCTCAAGATACGCAAGGGATAAAATGAGTTTCGTTGTAGTTTTTAATATCATTGACAGCAACCGTGATATTAGATTGTTCCAACCCCTTACTCGTAATTCTTTGTTGAGGATCTCTTGCTAAATAACCGTTTAAAAAAACTTTATTCATTAGTTGTTTGAAGTTTGTTGAGCAGCTTGTTGCATAGCAAGACGTTCTTCAGCACGTCTTCTATTTTCTTCTTGTACTCTAGCAAAGATTTGTGCACGTTTTTCGTTACGAGCAATTTTCTTAGCGTTTACAGTTGCTTTGTAACCGTAATCTTTTTCTAAGTTAATGATAAGTTGACGTAAAACGCTCTTGTTAATTCCAGCTAAACGACGGAATTCGTTGATTCCTTCTGAACCTTCTAATTCGAAGTTCATTTGGTAGTAGTAACCACGGTTTAATTTTTTAATAGCGTAAGCCATTTCTTTAATACCGTGTTTTGTTAATTCAACTTTAGTACCTAAAGTTGAAACTAATTCGTTGCAAGTAGCGTCAGCTTGAGCTTCTTCTAAGTCGCCACGTACGATTAACATAATTTCGTATTTTGCCATAATATTGTCCTTTCTCTTATGGATTAATAACTCAATTCAATGAGTAAGAGTGTTTTATTAGATATCAGGCCATTTTATATAAAATGGCGAATAAAAAACAATATCCTAAAACTAATTAATTATATTAGATTAATCCAGTTTTAAAACATTGTTTTCGTAATTTATAGGTTTATTCCTTCGGTAACATTTTTTCTAAACCAATTTCTACCGGTTGGTTTTCACTTTCAGAAGCGTTTTCCTTCACTTCTAAAGTGGCTGTTAATTTGGCTTTATTACTCTTCTTTAAATAAATAGCTTTGGCTGTAAAGTATAGTTGAATGTCGAATAAAACGAATCCGATAATTTGTCAAATTAAACCGCCTAAATAGCTGATGTAACTTGAAGTATTTGGTTCAACTACCAATTCGTATTCAATATAAACCGCAAAGTAAATAATTCAAACAATGTTGTTAATTGTGTAAATTACTAGTAATCACACTGAGATAGCTTCTCAGTGTTTTGTTCGAATTGATTTAATTAGTTGTGGCGTAAAGGGTAGAACCACTCCCGCGGGACCAATTAAGTTTAGAACGTTCGCTCATGTACCGTTCATTTTTACGTCTGGTAAAACGTAATATAAAACTAGACATGCAACAGAAGAGAGTAAAAGTATCAAATTGAACAATTGAGAAAAAATCATTTTCTTGGTTGTGCGAGTAATTGAGTAGTAATACAGCAAGAACATCAAGACTGTATTAACAAGAATTGCTAAAAACTCAGAAATTAAAGTTACTGCATAGCCACTGTAAGGTACAAAGGCTGCATAAGCGATTCAAAATAGAATCCCAATATGGAAGAATCAGAAACTTGTGTAACTAATTTTTTCCACCTTTTTTTCTTTTAAAACTTTAAAGACTTGAGGGAAACTGATTAAAACAATACAGATTCCAGCAATAATCCCGAAGGCATACCCAACCTCGTTTAATGTGTTTGCAAAACCGTTAGTGCTAACTAAGCTAGCTGTTGGTAGTGCATTCGCTAAAAGAGACTTGTTCAATGTATTTTCCTTCTAATTTAAAATCACTTAAACTTTCGTTAAGTGTGTTGTTATTATAACGCTAATACTTGGTCTGTAAAGGGCGAATTTGTCTCTTTTTTTACAAAATAAAACACAAAAAAATCATAGAAGCCAGAAGCTACCTATGATTAATTTGTTGAAGCACGTGGCGCGTGCTTCAGGAAATGCGTATATTTATTATAACATAAGTTTTTGAGAAAAAATCACTTAATTTAAAGAAAAAAGCATCCATAAAGGACGCTTTTTATTTTTTAAAACAGTTTGAATAAATGTTTTAAAGTAGCTATCTCTTGGTCTTATCGAATGGTATACCAATATTCTTTGGTGCCACATTCCACTTACTAAAGGCAATCATTCCCACCAATGTGATGGCATATGGAATTAAGTTGGCCACGTCAACCGGAATGTTGTTTGAGATAGTTAATTGTTTGAAGATTTGTGTTAAGAACGCAAATAGAATTGCTACGATTGCTAGTAATGGAATTCTTCATGAACCAGCAATTAAGATGGCTAAGGCTAAGAAACCGTATCCAGATACACTACCATTGAATGTACCACCATTACCGTATAAGAATAATGATCCGGCTAACCCTGCTAATAAACCAGAAATGCTTAAAGCAATTCATTGGTATTTAGTAACGTTAATCCCTTGAGCATCTACTGCGTTTGGGTTATTCCCGATTGCTCTTAATCTTAAACCGAATGGTGTATATTTCATTAAGACTCATAAACCAACAGCAATGATTAAGATTGCGATGAATAATAATAATGAAGTCAACATAAATTGACTACCACCTAAACCATCAATTCCTAAGTAATCTGATTGAAGTTTAGTGTGTAAACCGTTAGATAATAACGGACCAAGTGGTTGTGTTAAGAAGGTTGCTAAACCAGCTCCTAACATGTTAATCGCTGTACCTGCAACAATTTGGTTCGCTTTTAAATGAATTGTTAAGAAAGCGAACAACGATGACATCGCTAATGTACAAACCATTGAAAGTAACATTGGAATCACGAAACTTTCATTTCCCAATCTTGGATAAATTAATTCAGCAAAGACTGCAAACATTAATGCTGAAAAAATCATTTGCCCGTTAATACTAATGTTTGCGATACCGACTCTTTCACTAAAGAAACCACTCATGGCTCCTAAGATTAAAACAGCGGCAAAAATGACGGCAAGATTGGCTACACTATCGAATTGCATATTATTTTGTAACCCCCTTGCTAGATGATTCTTTCGCTTCTAAGTAAGAATCGTTGATTCATTCGATTACTAAAGCTTTTTCATCTGAATTTAAGTTTAATTTTTGGGCTTGTTTTAAGAAATGATCACGGTGTTTTTCGATACTACCTGACATTCTTAGTTTAGCTAAGTATCAAGAAGTTACGATTTTTTCTTTTTTACCTTTTCATTTCAATAATAATTCGTAGTTTTTATCAATACTTTGACTAATTTTATCAATCTTAGTTAAGTATTGAGTTCTTTGTGCTTCAGTCAAGTCTGATGAAGCTAATTTTTCTTCATATTTTCTGATGTTATTGGCTTGTTTTGATTTGAAGTTAATAAATTGAACATCATAAGCATGGTTCTTTTCGTTCACAACATTTTGAGCTTCTACTTCAGGGAAGAAAATTTGAGTAGCTTTTGTTACTAATAAGTGCTTTTTGTATTGAGCGACAGTAGCAACTCTATCTGTCATGTAACTGTTGAACATGTCGTTAGCTTCTTTGCTAACATTGATTGGTTCTACTTCAGCATTTCCTTGTTTAATTAATTTTGCATTATTTCTCATTTCGCGTGTTTTTTCTGAAATTAATGCTTTATATTTCGAAATTAAACTTTCCATACCATTTTCAAATGATTGATAATGTTTTGGTGCATAGAAACCATAAAGTTTTTGTTTAATTCAAAGTCAAGGTTTATATCTAGTTAAGATAACGAATAATGCGGCTCCAAGAATTACGAAACCTAAAATCAAGCTACTGAAAGCAGGTGGAGTAACTAAGAATGGAGCTGATGATTGGAATAAACCAATAATGAATGAAACCGGAAGAATAGCAATTGGGTTAGACATCGCGATTAAACCGATGGCAATACCGTTCATACCAGCGACTGGTAAGGCATTCATTGACATAGAAATTGGAATACTTGGAGATTCTCCAGCAGTATATAGGATGTAACCTAAAATACCAGCAATACCTCCAGAAATAGCCATAGTTGCAATGTTAATACCATTAACGTTGTAACCAGCATATTTTGAAGCAGTTAATGAACTACCAACAGAAATTACTTTGTGTCCAAAAACTGTATATTTAATAATTACGAACATACCACCAGCTAAGATTAATAATAAAATCAACGCTGGTAATCATCCGCCGATACCCGGAGCAACTAATCTAAATTGTTCGGGAATATCATATGATTGACTTAATAATTGGTTAGGGTCTGAATAGAATTTAGAAATAATTAATCTAACTGCAAAGAAGACAATTCAGTTCAATAAGATTGAACTAATAACTTCGTTTACTTTTAGATAAACCTTTAAGGCTGCTACCGCACCAGCGACAAACGCACCGATAACAACAGCAATTAAAGTCATGAACACTTGTCCTGATCCGTAAGGGAAGTAAACTTTTGACAAGGCTCTTGAAATTACTAAAATACAAATCCCTGCGGTCATCATTTGACCAGCAATACCAATGTTGAAGACACCCGCTCTAAATGCAAATGAGAATGCTAGGGCCCCAACCCCTAAAATAACGATATTAAAGATTAATTTATGTCAATCGATAAATCCTTTTGTAAATAATTGTTGAAGGATTGTACCCGGATTATATCCTACCGCAATCGCAATCAACAAGGCGGCTAATACAGACAGTGTAATCGCAATTACAACCGAGATAATATTTTTCGTTGCCGATTTTCTACTCTTGGTGTAAATGAAACTGTCTCAAGCCAATTTTGACCTAAGTTTTAAAAAGCCCATTTAAATTACCTTCTTCCTGCCATTAATTCACCAATATGTTGTTTTGTCATTACTGAAGCTGGACCTTCTTCTAAGAAGACACCGTTTTGCATTACTGCAATAGTATCAGCTAATCCTAAAATTTCATCTAATTCGTATGAGATTAATAAGATTGCTTTACCAGCTTCTTTTTCCTTCAAGATTTGTTCGTGGATAAAGGCGATTGCCCCTAAGTCCATACCTCTTGTTGGTTGTACTAAAATCAACAATTCGTGTTCTCTTTCCATTTCACGACCAATAATTAATTTTTGTTGGTTACCACCAGACAATAATCTTGCTGCTGTTGTTCCTCTTGAAGTACCACGTACGTCGTACTTATTAATAATTTCGATCGCATGCTTTGTAATTTCATGAGAGTTCATGAAACCTGCAACTGAATATGGACGTTTTACAATTTCTTGTAAAACTGAGTTTTTATCAATTGGTAAGTCTAAGACTAAACCGTGTTTATGTCTGTCTTCAGGAACGTTAGATAAACCTAAATCGTAACGTTTCTTCACAGATTTACCGTTTAATTCATGACCGTTCAAGATAATTTTTGAATGACCATTAGGTAATAATCCAGCTAATGCTAATGCTAATTCTGATTGTCCGTTGCCTTCAACACCTGCAATTGCGTAAATTTCGCCAGCACGAATCTTGAAGTTAACTTTATTTGGATCAGCATATGTAGTGTTAGTAGTAACTGTTTGTTCTTGTTGTACAGATGCTTTTTCTACAGTTGAAGTAGCTGAATTTGATAATGGTTCATCTTGAGCTTGAGTTTGACTTGGAGTCGTTGTATTTGAACCGTGTCAAACATCTTGGAAATGATGAATTCCTTGTGTGTCGTCTAACTCATCCTTAATTAAAGGATTGTTAGCTGTTGACCGTTTGAAATCATTGTCGTAGATTTCGTCTCTTTCATCAATTGGAGAATAGAACAAGCCCTTTCTTTGACGAGTTTTGCTCTTTGTTTGTAAAGCTTGTCATAATTCTTTAATTGATTGATTATTTAACTCAGAAGTTTCAGTGTTTGGTTGTACTTCTTTTTTAGGTTGTTGTACAACGGCTTTTTTGAATCTATCTAAAAACTTTGTTTTAGTTCTTGAAGATTTTCATAATTTATAAATATCTAAATTATTTACTTCAAATTTCACTGGATTGTTGGCTAAGCTACCGCCGGCATTTTTGACTTCAGCAATTTTCTTACCAACCATCATTTCTGCAATTTCAGGAATTGATTTATCTTTAACTTTAAAGTCGCCGATATATTTTCCTCTTCTAATTACAGTAGCGCTATCAGCTACTGCTTTAATTTCTGCTAATTTATGGGTAATAATGATAACCGTTTTGCCCACTTCTTTGAAGTGTAAGATCATCTTTAAGAATGAAGCAATTTCATCTTGTGATAAAACCGCTGTTGGTTCGTCAAAGATTAAGATATTGGCGTTCCGGTATAGTAATTTTAAAATTTCTGTTTTTTGTTGTTGACCAACAGAAATCTCTTTAACTTTCTTATCTAAATTTAGTTTAAAGTCGTACTCTTGAACTAAATCTTTTAACACTTTTTTAATCTTTACGGCATTAATAATACCTAAAGTTTTAGCTCCTTCAGAACCTAAGATAACGTTTTCTCAGATACTAAATTCATCTACTAATTTAAAGTGCTGGTGTACCATTCCTAAACCAACTTTATCAGCATCTTTTGCTGATGTAAAGTTAACTTCTTGACCGTTAATTCTAATAATGCCAGAGTCAGGAGTGTAAATTCCAAATAACATTGACATTAATGTTGATTTACCAGCCCCGTTTTCACCGATAATGGCGTGTACTTCGTTGGTTTTTACTTTTAGTTGTACTTTATCGTTAGCTACGACTTTACCATTTAAGAATGTTTTGGTAATGTCGATCATCTCTACAGCGTACTCTGATTTAAATTTCTGTGTTTCAGTTGCTTGCGTTTGAATTTTTTTATCTTCCATATTATTTGGCTCCTGCTTTATTTGGGTTCGGTAAATGAATACCAAATTGTTTTCAATAATCTAACAATCCCATATAAGCTGATTGTGAGAAACCTTTATCTAATAATGGAGCAACTGGAGACGCTAAGAAGACTTTCATAATTGATTTATTTTCTTCGTAAGCTTTTTTAGTTACAACGCCCTTTAGATTGAAACTACTTCTTTTCATAATTTCTTCTTTATTATTCATAAATCATTGTTTTAGTGAATCTAAACGTGATTTATTAATTTCAGCGGCGTTAGGAGTACTATCTGGTAAAGCTTCGTATTTTTTAAATCAAGCATCAAGTGAAGTGAAATCCGGTTTTGCTAACGGATGTTCAGTCGTACCTCAAGCATCTAATGGCATCATCATTCTGTATTCATTAGGAATACCAGCATATGAGAATGATGATTCATTATTTGCTGGTTGTCCAGGTTCTCAGTCGTTAGATGTGTAGAAGACTTTTTGCGCTGGATCATTTAATGCTTTGAATGTTGGAGTTTCACCAATAATTTTCAAGTATTTTTGATATAGAGGATTTCAATAATTTGAATATTCGTCACTAGTTGGAATATCAGTGTTTGGATTATTGTTTGGTACAGCGAAGATTTTATCGATTTCTGATTGTGTTACTTCTTGACCATTGGCTTGCATGTTAAATCTAGTATCAGCTGGTAAAGTATTTAAATCATTATCGTGTGCTTTCATAGCAATTTCCATTGCTCTAACAAAGTATTGGTATCCTGCTTCACTAACACCTACACAGTTGTTTTCAGTCGTTCCTAAAGAAACGCAACCAAAGCCGCCGATAGATTCGCCTTTGCCTGGATGACTAATGCCTCTTTCAACGTCGTTAGCCATTAACACAGTTGCGATATTCAATTTCTTCATACTTGAGAATTGAATAACTCTGTTAGTTCCACCAATTTTTGTTGTTCCGTTCACTTCTTCGTAACCTGGTGTTGATAATGGTAAGTTAGCGTTAGTATCGTTTTCGTTGGCAGTATCTACACCAAGAACAACTGTTCTTTTGTGGTTTTGTTTAATTAATCTAACAGCTTGTTGAGTTTGAACCCCAGCTACTGGCATTAACATTGACACATTTTGTGCTAATAAGTTATTAATTAATGTATCCCCTTGAGTAGCCCCAAATCCGTTAGAGAAGTTAGTCACTTGTGTGTGTCCTACGAATAATTCTTCAATTTTTTTGAAAGGTTTACCGCTCTTAGTCTTTGCAAACGGAGCGATGTATTCGTTAAAGTATCTGATACCTCTTTGTAAACCACCCATGTAACTCGTTACAGAAGAGAATGAACCCCCACCGTAAGTTGCAAACGTTAATTTGTCGCCTGGGTTTGGTGCGAAGTAGTATTGGTATTCATTTAAGAATTCTCCAGCAGCAATCCCTGTAACGAATGAACCTAAGTCCGTTCTAAACTGAATTGCAGCAACTTGACTACTTCATAATGGTTGCGCTGTATTAGTGTTTAACTTATTACCTTGTCAAATTGGCAAGCCGTAAAAGTCATCCAACAGTAAAAAACCACTACGAGATAAGTAATTGTACATCGGCGCATTTTGCTTTTGTGAAATCGCTAAAGCTTGCGTCAATGGAATTGTATGCGAATAACCTGGTAGTACCATCAAACGCGTCCCATTTACAGCGGCTGCAAAATACATTTGCATTAAATCTGAGTTACTGTTTCCGGTAGGAGCTGATGAATACATTCTATAAGGGTTGGCGTGAATATTTGCAAAATATCCTCCAACCACAGCCCCAGTCACACATCCTACTGCAAGGATGGAAACAGGTGCTGCTCACATTCATTTTTTAATCATATTTTCCCCTAAATTTAACTTGTATATACAAGATGTATTATTTATATTCTACATAAAATATAGATTTATAAAAAATAAACACCTAAGTATCAGATTTTTTTCCAAAATTATTTAGAATAAACTTCGACATTAAACTTTAATGACACATTTTTTCATTTAAATATTGGTTTTAAAATTAAAATTATTGCATAAACCCACAAATTTCCGGTTTATTGCAAAAGCAAGAAAAGATACCTTTTAAGGTATATATATAGATAAAAAGAACTTTCTTTTATAATATAAAAATAGTTACTAACACATTAAATATCAAATTAATAGATAAAAATTGAGAGAGAACTTACATAATGAAACTGAAAAAAACAGCCAAAATTTTAATGCCTACATTAGCAATTGCTGGTCTAGTCGTTTCACTACCGCTAGCGTTAACCTCATGTAGTAGCAATGCACAATTCGATCCTAATACAGAAGTTGAGTGAGCGGTTCCGAGACAAACTACTTACTTCTACTCTAATGCCAATCCACAAATGCCGATTTTAAACGGTAATTTTTATTTTAAGGATTCAAAGTACCAAGCATCAAACGTCACTTACCAATGATTTAAAAATGCATTGCCTATTACCAATGCAAATAGTTCACAATTTGTTGTAAATCAAGGTGGCAAGGGTAACTACTACTGCCAAGCTAGAATGACTGTAGATGGCAACCAATACGTGGCGACTTCACCAGTTTATATCGTGACTGGTTCACCAATTAGTTTAAACATCCAATCTACACCAAACCCTACTGGTAGCTTCTGAACTAAATTCTTTGGCCAAGTAGATGGTTATAATGGAACTTTAAACGCAATTTTAACTTCAACTGATGCTTCAGTGAACTTACAACAATTAAATGAACAAGGTAACATACAGTACCAATGAATTCAAGAAACAATATTAGGACAAACAGTAGTTTCAACAAACCCAAATTTTGTGCCAACTAATCCAGGACTTTATAGATGTAAAGTTCAAATCATTTATAACGGACAATACTTAATTACTTCTAGTTCTTATAAAATTCTTTTACCAAACGCAATTGATAGTAGTTTAACTTCTAATATCAATAACGTTGGTAGTAACGGTAACTACTATTTAGGTACTAAATCAGGAACTGAAGCATTTACATTAACTCCAACATTTAAAAGCTATAACACTGCAACTAATGTTGCTCAAGGTTTAGAACATGGTAACTTTGACTTTGACTGAGCAGTTAAAGAATTATTAAAAGCTTTACTGGGTGATGCAAACGTTAACAGCATTCTTAAAAATTACCTTAAAGAAATTGATAAATTGTTACCAACTGTTAAGAGCATCATCTTAGAAAAATTAAAAGAAGTTTTAGCAACTTATTCACCAGAAATTATTAAATTAGTAAGTGATGCTATTAACCAATTAGGTACATCTGCTAAATTACCAGAAACAGTTATTAACTGGTTACAAAATAACTCAAGCAATGTTATTAAATTAGCAATTCCAGCAATTGAAAAATTATTATCTGGCAACATCGATAAACTTACTTTACCAAACCCAGACACAATTATTCCTAATGGTAATCCTTTATCAAAAGTTATTAGTAAAGACTTACCAAAGGGTACCGGTTATGGTATTCCTAATAATTTACAATTGGCAACAATGTGAATTAAAAAGATTGATACAAGTAGTAACAATCCCGACAATCCATTAACTTTAAGTGCAGTTCAAGGCTTAGCTAAATTATCTGCTGAAGCCCAAGCTAATGACAGTTCTGCTAAGAATTCATTTAGCTCTACTACAACTAATCCAACACCAGCAACACCTACAAGTTCTACAAGTGGTGATGCACCAAGTAAAAGTAGTACACCAGCACCTTCTATTAGTTCGTCAGATACGATTTATAATGGTGAATACCAAATTATCAAACCAATGCGTTTAGGAGAACAACCATTAAACGTAAATACCCCTGGAAAATATATCTTAGTAGAAGCGCTGTATCCAAGAGGAGCTAATACTTATACTGAATACGGCCAAATTGTAAACTTTAAATATACAACTGTTAATGTTGACATGGCTAAGAAAATTTGAATTCCTGGTATCAACGATTCTTCTTCAACACAATTCACTCAAGCTCAAAGCGTGATTGTGGCTCAAAACAGTTTATCTGCCTTTAATGACCCAAACAGTAAAGACTACCAATTCTTACAAACTAAGATTTTAAACATCTTTGGTTTAACTGGTAAAGCAAACGTGGAATTCATTTTAGGTAAGAACCCTGGTAACAAAAACAAACCATTGAATGGTAAGCCAAACAGTGAACCATTAACAGCTGCTGACTGTTACAAAGTAACTGTGAAATTTACTGCTTTACCTGGTTATGAATTAGAAGGTACCACTTCATTCACTTCAATTACTTCAGTTGAAGGAACAACTACATTACCAAAATTCATGTCAACTATGCAAGGCATGAAATCAGAATTTGCTACAGACCTAAACAACTATGCTAAAACACTTAAGGTAAAAGATCCAAACGCTCCACGTGCTACGCAAGCTTTAGTGGATGACTTGAATAAAGGTCCAGCTAACAGTGTGATGTATAAAGAAATGTCTGGTCAAATTAACGCTGCACTTTCTAAGTTAGATCCAAAAATCCCAGCAGACAGTTATACATACAAAATTCAATTATCACCAAACCCTGGTATCGGTAAAAACTTCAGTGCAAAGATTATCTTTACTGCTGTTCAAGGTTACGGCTTTACTGATGCTGGTTTAACAACCTTCAGCGTAGACCTAGGTACATTAGACCAAGTTCACGGTTATGCTGCAATTATTAAACAACCGAACGCTAACTTAATGAAGGCGTTAAATGTTGGTTTTGCACAAATTAACAATGGTGACATTTTATCTAGTCCATTAATTGGTTATGCATTAGAATTAGCCTTCGGTTACAACGGACAAGCTAAATATGTTGGTCCAGCTACTTGAGACCAAACTAAATCACCTTACTCTGTTACTTATACATTTAAAACTGTTGATAAAAATAAATTTGTCTTCTCGAACGGTAAGGGTGGTACAAGTGAAACTTGAAGCGTAACTTTCAAAACTAAAGTTACTAAGTTGAACGCTAACCATAATAACCCATTCATCCAATTAACACCGGTTACTAAAACCGCTAACGGTAGCGATACTGTCTTAAGCACTTCTGGTCAAATTGTGAACGTGCCTAAACAGTTATCAAGCATTGAAACTTTCATTCAATTAAACTACCAATGACAAGAAGCTACTAGTGACGATGCTTCAGCAACTTGAAGCGATATCCCTGGTGCTAACAAGGCCACTTACAGCTTTAAACCAAGTGGTTCAAAATACTACAGATGTAAAGTTACTATTTCACCAAAATTATTAACAACAATTACAATTGGTGAACCAATCTATACTAGTCCATTAAATGTTGCTTAATCATTTTAGGAAAACTTTAAGAAAATAACCTGAAAAATCAGGTTATTTTTTTCTTTTGCCTACTTTAACCCCTAGAAGACTATAGTAAATTCGTTAAAATATAGTCAGAAAATAAAAGAGGTGGTATCAATGTCTTTTTTCAAAAAACTAAAGGATGTTTTTTCAAACAAAAAAAATTCAGAACATACACAAGAACAAAAAAATGTTCACCTTTCTAAGAACACCGAAGGTCTTTTCAAAGAAGCAGAAGTGACTGGTCAAAGCGAAGAAGATATTACTAGAGCTTTAGACATTGATGACTTAGAATAACAAAACAAAAAAACGTAAAAACACAAAATTTTGCTAGAAATAGCGAAATTTTTTAATTTGCTAAAATATATATATATAAAAGATTGTGAGAACAAAGCAATGGATAAAATAAATCTATTTTTTAAAAATAAAAAGACTAATAAGCACTTGTTCAATTCTCAAGGGGCTTATTTATCTGCTGCTTATAGTAGATATTTAGGTACGAAAGTTGAAGAATTATACAAAAAGTCAAGAACACCTCACACTTTAAGTAAACGTGAAGTTAGTTGTCCCAAATGCCGTGGGAAATTAAAAATTTATCACGATAACGAAAACGATCACTACTACAAGTGTGATAAATGTAACCACTTGATGAGTTTTTCAGAATACCAAAAAAGATTCATTACAAAAAACTGAGATACTCAAATTAAAAACGGAATTACATTATATAGTTGAGACGGTACTTGTCCTAATTGTGGACAAGTAAACCCATTCTTAAGTTACTGTATTAACGAAAATTTTGGAACCGAAGAACTTTGCGAATATGATCCAATTCTTTTGGGTTGTGTTCCTAAACTAGATGGTTTTATTATGAAAATGTGCCGGGCTATCAATAAATTCCCTAATACTAAAGGAGAATTATCTGCCAGAATTTTTTGCTCTAAATGTGATGCACCGGTACCCTACCGCAGTTTAATCGATAGTTTCTTGTCACAAAAAACTTTAGATGTAGAATTTGTTATCAAAAAAGAAATTTTGATTAACAAACTAAACCTTTATCCTGAAGATGTGTCTAGAACGATGAACTACCTGGTTTTATTAAACCAAAACGCCGAAACAGATGCGTAAATTTTGATTTTCTTTCCAGACAATCTTTTATAAAGATATTAAATTTATTAAACTTTCTAAAGTGCTAACTTTAATTGACAATGAAAAATACGTGGTTATAGAATTTGTAAAAGCGAAGTTTGATAATCTCCAACATTTCCCTAATGCTTTGCAAATTAACATTCTGCAATACCAAAGTGTATTGCGACTGGTGGATCCTAATCAAATTATTTTGATTAATAATAACCATTTTTTTGCCAGTCAATATTACCGTTTTTTAAAGAAAAACGGTCGGAAAGTTTACTTTATTAAACAGCACAAAAAGGAGTAAACCGTGGAAATTATTTCTTCTAAAAACTTTAAATACAAGTATATCCCTTGTCGAACAGAACAAAAACTAGGTTCAGTGGTCTTTTGTCATGGATATGCTACCAATTCAGATTACTTTGATGAAATTGCTAAAAAATTAGCATTAAATTACGATTACTACGCAATTGAACTAGAAGGGATGGGGGTAACGCCAACCGACCCTTCAGTTAATTTAACCCCTAAACTTTATTCTTTACAATTAGCTGAACTAATTAGAGACGTACTTAATTTACAAGATGTTATTTTAATTGGTCATAGTATGGGCGGTGGGGTTGTAGGTATGACTTCTAATTTAATTCCCGAAAGAATTAAATTATTAGTTATGGTCTCACCTATGAACTCATCATTACATGTCAAATTATTAAACTCTTTCAAACTTACTCCCACTAATTTAGCTAAGGCTTGAGAAGCATCTTATATCGTGTACAAAGATCCTTATAAAATCTTCCCTGATGGTCCAAGTAGTCCTAATTTAAAACTCATGATGGAAACCCAAATTGAAATTAAAAAACATACCAAAAATTTATACAGAAGTATGAATGCACCACTAAACTGAATTCGTTTAAGAAAATCTGAAAAACATATTTCGGTTCCAACAGCTTTAATCGTGGCCGAAGATGACCAAATCATTGATGCTAAATTTGCTATTAGAAGATTAACTAAAAATCCTAACGTTAAACCCTTTATCATTTATAACTCTGGGCACGTTCCTTTTGTGGATGAACCAGAACAATTTTACACAGTATTACATCACATTATTACAACCATCGAAAAAGATGGCGAATTATAATCAACCATACAAAAACCCTTTCAGGCTGTCCTGAAAGGGTTTTCATTTATTTTTTTATTTGGGCTGTTTTCTTTATTTTTTTAGCATTAGTTAAAACTGGCACAACTTCATTGGTAGTTTCTTCTCGATAACCAATAGGTTGTTCTTTAAAGTATCTTTGGTGGTTCTTAATAAAAATATTAAGTAACACATTTTTAAAGAAGTTATAGTTTAAATCATTGGTCTTATAAATAGCGTATAGTGAGTTAATACTACGTTTCTTTTTAGAGCTATTGTGTTCGTCAAATGAAGAAATATCAATCGTTGAAACCAAAGTAACCAACTGTCTGTTTAACTCTACAATTTCTCAATGTACTTTTAAGTTTAAGATGATTTTTCTAATTTTACGATTTTGAGTTTTTAAACTAATAATATTATCAATAGTTTGATGTTCACGCAGTAATTTCTTTACCAATGTGGTTCAGTATAAACCAGGAATCCCGGGAGTATTATTTGATTTATCCCCATAAATGATTTTGTACTGCATATATTCTTGCGGTAATAATCCTTCGTGTTCTAACACGTAGTTTTCATCAATCACGCTAAAATCGTATTTACTTTTGTTGTATTTCACAATCTTAACATTTGGAGTAATCAACTGGTATAAATCCTTATCATTAGTTCAAATGTAAGTGTTGTACTTGCTAGAGTATTGTCTAGCTAATGAAGCGATTGTATCGTCTGCTTCGAAACCTGGTACAGATAGATAATTAATGTAAAGATGTTCCAATAATTGTTTCGTTAAATTAATTGATTCTTCTAATAACGGCTTAGATTTGGATTTAGTTTTATATGGAGTAAAAATTTGTTTTCTAAAAACAGGTTTATCTTTAGAATCGAACACAAAAATAACCTTATCAGGATTATATTTAGTAATCATATTAATCCATCTTTTAGCAGTTGTATAAATGTGCAAATTTAAAGGTTTATTTTTATCCACATGGTTTTGGATTACTTCTTGTTTAATGCCAAAATAATTATTAGCTAACGAGTTGTTAGCATCAATAATTAACAAAGTTTTTTTGTCGGTTAGATTAGGTTCAAATTTGTTGGGATACTGTCTTTTGTTCATTTTTACTGTAATTAATTAGTCCGTTCTGTAGTAAATTATTAAAACCGCATACGATGATAGTATGCGGTTGCTTTCTATCAGGGTGTTGTTTTAATCAAAAATTTAAATCATTTAAGAAAACACAGTTTTTAAATCGTTTAAAGTTTTGAGTGAGACGCCCTATTATTATTTTATTTAAATAAAGTTAAAAAACGCAAAATAGGTAATAAAAAAGTTAAAAATGGGACAAAAAAATGCCACCGCACACTAAAAGATCATGCTTAGTGCTGCTCTATTTCTAGCCTGACACGGTTTGCCACTTAAAGTTGCGATGACATATTTATTATATAAAAATAAACGCAATAACGCAAAATAATAGAAATATTAAATTAAAATATAAGAATATTAGGTGGATAGATATATTATGGAAACAAATTTAAACAATAAAACAATTCTTTTTGGGTTATCAGCATCAGAAGGTTTAGCCGATGCTGTAGCTAAAAAATTAGGCACTGAGCTTAGTCCTATTAAAATTCAACGTTTCGCTGATGGAGAAATTTTAGTAGCTCCACAAGTTAGTGTAAGAGGACGTGACGTTGCTATCATTCAATCAGTTTGTAATCCTGTTAACGAAAATTTAATGGAATTATTAATTGCTATTGATGCTGTAAGACGTTCTTCAGCTAGATCAATCAACGTAATTATTCCTTACATTGGCTATGCAAGACAAGATAGAAAAACTGGTCCAAGAGAACCAATTACATTTAAACTAGTGGCGAATATGTTACAAGCTTCTGGTGCTACTAGAATCTTAACCTTTGATATTCACTCAGATCAAACACAAGGATTCTTCGATATTCCGTTTGACTCAATGAGATTATCAATCTTCTTATTAAACGAATTCATCAAAGACAAAGATTTATTTGACTTCGTTGTGGTTTCGCCAGACTACGGTGGAATTAAACGTGCAAGAACAATCAGTACATTAGTTAATAAACCATTAGCAATCATTGATAAAAGAAGACCATCTCCAAACCAAGTAGAAATTAAAAATATTTTAGGAGATGTAAAAGACAAAGATTGTTTAATCTTTGACGACATGATTGATACAGGTGGCACAATGTTGGCGTCTGCTAAATTATTGAAAGAACATGGTGCTAGAACGGTATCAATCTTAGTAACACACGGTTTATTCAATGGTAACGCGGCTGAAAGATTTAATGAAGCTTATGATCAAGGTTACATTAACAACGTGTTAGTTACAGATACAATCGAAAGACCAATTGGTATTAAATGCTTAAAAGTGGTATCTGTTGATCACATCATTGCTGATGTTATTAAATTGTTCACAGAAGAAACTGGTGCGATGAGTGAAATCATTAAAAGAAACACTCAAGAATTATCTTGCAAAATTCAAATCGAATTAGATAAACGTAACTAAACTTTGAGGAAAGACGAGTTCTTGTAGAATGTGATTTTCTGAATCATCTTCTCTAGAACTTTTATTTTAAAAATCAAGTATATATGAAACCAAAAATTCAAGAAACTATCATCGTAGAAGGCAAGACTGACACCATTAAACTAAAATCCATTTTTGATGTCGAAACTATCGAAACTAACGGTTCTGAAATCAATAAAAAAACTTTGCAGTTAATTAAATTAGCTAGCGAAAAAAATGGCGTAATCCTTTTCTTAGATCCCGATGGACCCGGCGAAAGAATTCGAAAAATTATTTCTCAAGAATTACCTTATACTAAACAATGTTTTGTAAAAAAGAGTGACATTGTTAAGGGTTCAAAAAAAATTGGTATTGCTGAAGCGACCCCAGAAAGTATTATCAAAGCTTTAAATAATTACGTTGTCTTTGAACAAAAATCTATCTCATCCATTTCCTTAACTGAGTATAACGAACTCAACATCACCACCAAAGCACAACGGCAACTAATTTGTGATCATTTAAAAATTAGTTACTGTAACAATAAACAGTTGTTAAGACGGTTAAACTTAATTGGCATCACGAAAGAACAAGTCTTAGCAATTTTAGGAGATTAATATGAAAACTTTTGAAACTGAAAAAAAATTAACTGTAGCAGCTTCACCAATCGGTAACTTAAATGAAGTATCTTTTAGATTCATGGAAGCAATGGAAAACGCTGACATTGTGTTATGCGAAGATACAAGAATTACTGGAAACTTAATTAACCTCTTAAATTTAGAAAACAAACCTAAACTAATTAAGTTTGAAAAATTTACTGAAAATGACAAAGTTAACGAAGCGATTCGTTTAATCAATGAAGGAAACAAAGTTGTCTTAGTATCTGATGCCGGTTATCCATTAATTTCTGACCCAGGATACACTTTAGTTAGTGCTTGTGAAGAACATAATATCGCTGTCGAAGTAATTAATGGTCCATCAAGCATTACACACGCTCTAGTGGCTAGTGGTTTACCTACTAACACTTTTATGTTTTTAGGATTTTTAGGAAAAAGTAAACAAGTAAGAACTAACTCCTTAAACCGTTACCGTGACTTAAAAACCACTTTTGTTATTTTGGAATCTGTGCATAGATTACAAGATTGCCTTAAAGACTTATACAGTGTATTAGGCGACCAAAAAGTCGCAATCGCAAGAGAATTAACTAAAAAACATGAAGAAATTATTCGCACCACTTTAAGTGAAGCGGTTAATTTAGACATTAACTTAAAGGGCGAATTTGTTTTAGTAGTTTACAACGAACCAGAAGAGGTACCAACTGAAGCTGTTGATTTAGTGGCAGAAATTAAAACTATGTTAAATAACAATCTAAAAACTAAAGAAATTAGTTTCTTATTAGCTGATAAATATAATTTAGATTCTAAAGAACTATACAAAAAAATCTTAGAAGTTAAAAATGATCAATAAGAGTAGCTTAGCTAATGATTTAAGACCCGAATCATTAGATGATATTGTTGGACAACAACACCTTTTAGCAGATAATGGTGTACTTAAAAGAATGATTGAGACACGGTCACTGTTCTCTATTATTTTTTATGGTAATCCTGGAATCGGTAAAACTAGCATGGCTGTGGCCATTGCTAAAACTTTGGGCATTCCTTACAGCATTTTTAATGCAACCACAGATAACAAAGATAAACTAGTCAGAATTTTAAACACTGCTAAATTATCCACTGAATACATTGTCATTGTAGAAGAAGTACATCGGATGAATCGTGACAAACAAGATATTTTATTATCTGGTTTAGAAGACAAATCTATCGTAGCTTTTTTAACCACTACCGAAAATCCTTTCTTTGTTATTAATCCAGCCGTAAGAAGTAGATGTCAAATTTTTCAACTAAAACCCATCAACAAAGAAGACATGTTTGTTGGTATTAAAAAATTAATAGATAATAAAAAAATACCGTTAATCATTCAAGATAAATACATCAAACAAATTGTCAATTTAACTAACGGAGACTTCAGAAGTACATTAAATTTATTTGATTTATTAGTTAAACTTTATTCTGATCAAAAAATTAACGAAAGCATCATTGAAAAAATCTACACTCAATCATATGTTCTGGGTAGTTCTGAAGGCGATGAAATTCATAACTTAAAATCTGCCTTACAAAAATCTATTCGTGGTAGCGACCCTGATGCTTCTTTGTACTACTTATTTCGGTTAATTAAAATTGGAGACTTTGAAGCTTTATTTAGAAGGTTACTAGTTATTGCTTACGAAGATATCGGACTAGCTAACCCAAATATGGGACTCAGAGTTAAACAAGCTATTGATATCTTTAAAGAAATTGGAATGCCTGAAGGTAAATATCCATTAACTGCAATCGTTATCGAGATGGCTTTATCACCAAAATCTAACTCTATTAGCCAAGCAATGTATCAAGCTGATTATGAAGTAGAAAATGGTGGCATTTACGAAATTCCGGCTCACCTAAAAGACACTCATTATAAATCTGCTGCCAAGTTAGGGATTAAGGGGTATAAATTTCCGCACGACTACCCAGGTAACTACGTAGAGCAAGATTATATGCCCCCAGAACTTGCTCAAAGAAAATACTATTATCCCAATTATAATAATGTAAACGAGGCCAAGATGAATGACACTCATGCCAAGTTTATTAAATCAGCTTTAGAAAAACAAAATAAATAACATTTATATTCAAGGAGAAATTTATGGATAAAAAATTCTTTATTTCCACACCAATTTACTACGCTAGTGGAAAACCTCATATTGGTCACGCTTACACAACTATCATTGCTGACGTTTTAAAAAAATATAAACAATTATTTGGTTACGAAACTTTCTTTGTGACAGGTTCAGATGAACACGGACAAAAAATTGAAACTAAAGCCGCTGAAAACAACATGACTCCACAAGAATTTGTGGACAAAACTTCAGAAGGTTTCAAAGATCTATTCAAACTATTAGGTATTGATTACGATTGCTTCATTAGAACAACTAACAAAGAACACGAACACGCTGTTCAAGAAATTTTTAGCGAAATGTACGCTAAAGGTTACATTTATGAAGGTAACTGAAAAGGTTACTACTGTGTTCAATGTGAAGAAAACTTAACAGAAAAACAACTTGTAGAAAAAGAAGATGGTCTATATTGTTCAGTAGGACATAAAGTCATCGAAAAAGACGAATCTTCATACTTCTTTAAAATGTCAGATAAGGCTGAAGGTTTATTAAGTTACTATAAAGAACATCCTAACTTTATCATTCCTGAATCACGTGCTCGTGAATTAGAAAACAACTTCTTACAAAACTTAACAGATTTATCAATTTCCAGAACTTCAATTAAATGGGGAATTGAGATTAAAGAAAACCCTCAACACGTACTTTATGTTTGATTAGATGCATTATTCAGTTACCTATCAGCTTTAGGTTACAGAACTAATCACGACGAAAACTTCCAAAAATTCTGAGCTGATCCAAATACTGAAAGAGTACACTTAATGTCAAAAGAAATCACTAGATTCCACTGTATCTACTGACCTATTTTCTTAAACAGTTTAAACCTAAACTTACCTACACAAATCATGTCACATGGTTGAATCGTAACTAAAGAAGGTAAGATGTCTAAATCTTTAGGTAACGTTGTAGATCCTGTAGAATTAGTTGAAAAATACGGACGTGACGCTTTAAGATATTTCTTAATTAAAGAAATTCCAACTTACAAAGATGGTGTTTACAATGAAGAAATCTTAATTGAATGCATCAATGCTGATTTAGCAAACAACGTTGGAAACTTAGTATCTAGAACTATTGGTATGCTAAAGAAATACACTGACGGTGTTATTCCTGCTTACAACGGTCAAATTTTAGATCAAGATGCTGATTTAGAAGCTTTAATGGCTAAAACTGTGTCTGATGTGGAAATGTTTGTAACTAACATGCAGCTAGAAAAAGTAGCCACTGCTGTTATTGAACTAATTAAGTTCGCTAACAAATACATTGAAGACAACAAACCTTGAGAATTAAAGAAAAACGAAGAAACAGCGAAATTGAATTCATTATTAAACCATTTAGCTAAAACTATTCAATTAGCTGCTGTATTATTAGCACCAATCTTAATTGACGGTACGCAGTTAATGATGCAACAAATGAACTTCTCACAAGACATTATGACCTTAGCAAGTCTTAGCGATTTACACGCCGTAGATAACATCACTGTAGATGTATCACAACCAATTTATCAAAGAATCCAAATCGCTAAATAATATAAATTAAAAATAAAAAACCGTTGGTTCGCCAACGGTTTTCTTTTGTTTTCATTTTATTTAATTTGTGCGTATAAGTTAATCATTTCAGCCGCAGTTAATGCGCAATCATAACCTTTGTTGCCTGATTTTAAACCAGCACGGTTCATTGCTTGTTCAATTGTTGCCACTGTTAAGACCCCAAAAATCACCGGAATAGGACTGTGAGTAGCAACACTAGTGATACCACTAGTTACTGCGTTACAGATGTATTCATAGTGGTCTGTTTCGCCTTTAATTACTGCACCTAAGCAAATTACAGCGTCATATTGCGGCATAGTGCTTAATTTTTGTGCCACGCCAATGATTTCAAAAGCACCAGAAACTTTATATACATCAATGTTGTCAGTACCAACTTTGTTTAAACCAGCTACGCAACCTTTTAATAAGTTTTCTGTGATACTTGTGTTAAATTCACTCACCACAATAGCAATGTGGTGGTCTTGATTTAACGTTAAATTTCCTGAAAATTCTTTCATATTATTTGACCTTCTTTGTTAAGGTTAGGATGTGACCCATCTTATCTTTTTTTGTTTTTAAATATGTTGCATCGTAAGGGTTCGCTTCAATTTCAATTGCTGTTCTTTCTGCTACTACAATGCCATTATTACTTAATTGTTTTACTTTGTGTGGGTTATTTGTTAATAAGTTAATTGAGTTAACCATTAGGTATTTTAAAATTTGTGCAGCTACAAAATATTCTCTTTCATCGCCACTAAAACCTAATTCTAAATTAGCCTGTAAAGTATCATAACCTTTTTCTTGTAATTTATAAGCCTTTAACTTATTCACTAAACCAATGCCACGTCCTTCTTGACGTAAGTATAACACAACTCCGCTACCATTTTGTTCAATTGCCTTTAAAGCTGTTTCTAACTGCAAACCACAATCACATCTTAAAGAACCAAATACATCACCAGTTAAACATTCTGAGTGTAATCTACATAACACTTCATCTTTATTTTTAATGTTACCTTTAACGATAGCCAATTCTGGTTCTATTGAGAATGGTGTCGTAAATGAGTATAGTTTGAACATTCCGTATTTCGTTGGTAAATCTACCATGTTGTTTAATTTAATTAATTGTTCATTTTCTTTACGGTAGTCTAAAATTTGTTGAACTGAAATAATTGGCAAATTATGTCTTTTAGCAAATCTAGTTAGTTCTGTAATTCTCATCATTTCGCCTTCACGGTTCATGATTTCACAGCATAACCCACAATCACTTAAATTAGCTAATCTCATTAAATCCACAGTTGCTTCAGTGTGGCCTCTTCTTTCAAATAAGCCCAATTCTTTAGCCACTAACGGGAACATATGTCCTGGACGTCTAAAATCTTTTGCTTTAATTCTAGTTTGCGCTGCTTGAATTGCAGTTATTGCTCTTTCTTCGGCTGAGATACCAGTAGTTGATTCAACGTAATCAATACTTTGAGTAAAAGCTGTTTGGTGATTATCGGTATTGTTGTTTACCATTGGACTTAATTCTAATTTGTCCGCTCTTTCTTGAGACATTGGCATACAAATCAAACCTTTACCGTATGTTGCCATGAAGTTAATCATGTCTTTTGTAGCTAATTCAGCCGATCCAATTGAGTCACCTTCATTTTCTCTATCTTCATCGTCTACCACAACGATTAAGCCACCTTTTTTTAACTGTTCTAACGCTTCAAATACTGTACTCATGTTTTATGCTCCTTGTTTTACTTGTTCGTATCTAAAAATGTATCTAGCCATGCAATCATTTTCTAAATTAACCATGTCATTTACTTGTTTGTTTCCTAACACTGTTTCTTGTAAAGTGAACGGAATAGCACTAATTTCAAAATAATCTTCGCCTAAAGCGCTTACTGTTAAACTAATACCATCAATTGCGATACAAGCTTTGTAGGCAATTAAATTTAAAATCTCTGAATTAGTTGTAAATCTAAAGACTTTTGAAATACCATCTTCTGTAATACTGATAATTTTTCCTAAACCATCTACATGACCTAACACTAAATGACCACCTAAAGGATCTTGTAAGGTTAAAGCTTTTTCCAAGTTGACTTCATCATTAGGTTTTAAAGAACCAATTGTGGTTTTGTTTAATGTTTCGTTCATGACATCTACTTCTACATACTTATCAGTAATGTCTACAATTGTTAAACACACTCCATTAACTGCTAAACTATCACCTAATTTAACGGCTTTTTGGATACTAGGTTCACTAATTCTTAAGTAGCAACCATCGATATGGTTATTCATATCGTGTTTTATTTTAATATCGTGAATAATTCCTTTTTTTTCTATAATTCCTGTAAACATAATTAGTACACTACTTCACTTTCTATAAAAATATCTTCGCCTAACATTTGGGAACGAACGTTCACTAACTTTAAAGCATCACACATTCGTGAGAAATTTAAATTTTTAACTGGACTAAAATTTTCGTTTCCACCAATAATTTTGGGACACACAAAAGTTTGAATTGAGTTTACTAAACGTTGTTTTAAAAAATCTGTTGCTATCGTGGGTCCGCCTTCGATATAAACACTATCAATTGATAATTGACCTAATTTCACTAATAAATCTTTTAGGTCTAGTTCGTTATTTTCGTTTTTTCCTACAAATAATAATTCACAACCATAGCTTTGTAACTGTTGAATCTTGGTTAGATTATTATCTCAATACGCAATGATGGTTCTATATTCACGAGCTGTTTGAACAATTTGTGAATCTAACCGAATTCTTAAATGCGAGTCACAAATAATACGAATTGGAGTTTTATGTCCATTTCTAGAAGTTAATAAAGGGTTATCTTTTAAAGTAGTACCAATACCAACCATAATACCCATATTTTGACTTCTGAACAGATGACATAGTTGTCTAGACTGAGTATTGCTTATTCATTTACTATCACCACTATCAGCAGCTACTTTTCCATCTAATGTCATAGCATACTTGTAAGTGATGTAGGGAGTTTTATATTTCATAAAGTGTGCAAACACTTTAATTAATTCTTTACATTCAGTCTCTAATACTCCAACAGTGACTTCAATTCCGTGCTCTTTTAAAAGTTGACAACTTTTACTTGCAACAACCGGATTTACATCCAATGTACCAATTACTACTCTGCGAATTTTACTATTTAAAATAGCATTTACACAAGGTGGTGTTTTTCCATAATGGCAACAAGGTTCTAACGTTACGTAAATTGTTGCATCTTGTAATTGTTCTGATGTTAATTGATTAATAGCATTCACTTCCGCATGATTGCCGCCAAAGTATTGGTGAGCCCCAATAGCTAAAACTTCGTTATTTTTAACAATTACAGCTCCTACCGGAGGATTAGGGTTTACATACCCTAAATATTTCTTAGCTTCTTGAATCGCTAAAGACATGTAATAATTATCGATATTCATTAATAAATTGGTGTTTCCTTAATTCAAAAAATATTTAAAGTTAATAGAAAAAAACGAAACGTATTTCTTTTATTGTAACTAAATAAATTCGTATATAAATAGTAGAAATTAGCAATATTATTACATTTTTTTAGGTTTTTGAGTTACCAATTTCGCTTTTTAATTAAAAAATAATACGTTAAAATTAAAAAAATGTCATCATTAAATTAATTATTTACTTCGAAATAATGGTGAATATTTTAAAAAACATAGAAAAAAATTAAAAAACAATCAATGAACAAACAACAAGATGCAAATAGGAAAGGAATGAAAAAAATTCCTTGAAAGATTCTGTCGCTAGTAGTTTTACTATTAGCCATTGTTGGTGTCATCATCGGCTTCTCGGTCGATTGAAGTTACCCAAGTTGAATCTTTATTTCTGGTTCATCCACAATGCAACCACTTTTACAAAACGTCTCGAAAGTGTATACAAGATCAGAAATCACAGCTGATGCTGGTGGTTCTGCTGTAGGTATTCAAGACGTCTTACAAAACAATAAAAATATGGGGGCCGCTTCTAAGACCCCAGACTTATCAATGGTCGGAGTGCCAGCATACGATGGTCAAAAAGCTATCAATGGTTCCGACTCGACACAATGACAAAAAGATAAGATTAAAACCGTCACTGTAGCATGAGACGGAATTGGTATTGTTTATAAAAAAAGTGGCATTTTAAAAAATAAACAATTAATTCTGACTCCAAAAACAATCCAGTGATTATATCTGGCCTTTTCTGGATACGAGCAAATTAATGCTCATAACTTAATTCCTAATAGTTGAACAGTAGACTATAATCCGGCAAACGAAATTGTTCCCTTCGCCAGAAGTGGGGGGTCAATGCAAAGTGGTACTGCCGAGTCATTTGTGACTGACAGTCGACTATTAAAAAACAACCAAGGCATACTTTCAAGCAAACACACGCTAGAACATATTGGTTCTAGATGGAATGCTCCTTATGCGCAAAATGGTCAAGTTGAATCTAAAACAATTCAAAAAACAGTATGAAATGTTTTAGAAAATGGTACTTATGGTCCATACACACATACCACTTCTGAATCTAACTTACAAACATGACAAGCAGTCAAAAGTTTCGATTCAGCTGGTATTCCTATTACTTATTTATCAGCTGGTTTTATTAAAAATAACTACCAAGATATCGTTGACAGTGGATTCGGCATTGCCGCTTATTCACCTAACGATAACGGTTCTGATGCTGTCCAATTAATTACTCATAAAGACGGTAAAACAAGTAATGCAACTGTGTCTAACGGATATAACTGATTCAGACCTTTAAATTTAATCTTTAAAGATAACAATCAACCTCAAGTTGATCATTTCATCGAATGAATGTTAGCTAACTCATTATTCCCTGAGTCCCAATATCACAAAGTCTTAGATGCTGAAGGATTCTTACCGTTAACCCTTAGCCAAATGGCAACTATGTTTAACGGTAGTTCTCAAGTCTTGAACAAAATTCAAACTTATGCAGAAGAACATCCAACAGCAAATTATAGTGATTATTTAAAAGTTAATCCTAAACCAGACTGAAGTGGTTTATGAAACCACACTTCTGATTACGATTTAATGCAAACAGCCAACTATAACCTAAGAAAATACCAAAACATTTGATGCGGAGCGATACCACAAGAAAAGTAATATGCAAACTAATTATCACAAATTAATCAAAAGCAGAGCAACGACTAATAAAACCGTCAAGTACACCACAATGTTTGTGGCTTGGTTATTAGTTGCCGTCTTCCTTTGCTTAATCGGTTACATTATTTGAAAAAGTGTACCTGGTTTCCAAGCTTATGGCTTTAATTCAATTATCCTTAATAATAAATACAACATCAATGATGTAACCAAACATCAAGCATCTGTATGACTACCATTAACAGTAACAATTATTACCACCGTTGGTGCTTTATTAATTGCTACACCGCTAGCTTTAAAAACCGCTACATTCTTACACTTTAGAGTAAGAAATGATAGTTTAAGAAAAACCTTAAAAATTATCATCGAAACAAGTGCAGCTATTCCCTCAGTAATCTTTGGGTTATTCGCTTCACAATCATTAGGTGAAGTTTTAAAAGATATTTTCGGTTTAAACACTAGCTATACAGTTCTAACAGCTATTTTCATGTTAGCGTTTATGTTGATTCCTACAATCATTTCTTTAACATTAAATGCTTACGAAACAGTTGATCCTAACCTTATATCAAACTCTATTTCTTTAGGGAATACTAAAACTAAATCAATTTATAAGATTTTCAGAGCCCAAACTAGAAAACCCATTATCGTAGCAGTTATTTTAGCTGCTGGTAGAGCAATTGGGGAAACAATGGCTGTATCAATGATTTTGTCTTCACAAAATTATTCTGATGTCTTTAGCCACGGATTGGGAGCAATCTTAACATCTTCATTATCACCATTAGGATCAGTAATTTCTGTCGGAATGTTCTCAGAAAATGGTGGCGAAAGCTTAAGAGGTTTACTATACGCTTTCGGTATTGTTATGTTTATCTTTGTCATGATTTTAAACGCTATCGTTTTAATCATTACTAACAAAAAACACCGTAACAACAAACTATCTATCGCTTTAAAAAAATTCGGTAACTTTGTAGCCATTGTGCCAGACCAAATTGGAATCTTATGAGAAAAAATGACTTACAAGAGTCCAATTAAAGTTACTAGCGATAACTATGAAACTACAATGTCAGCTTATATTTCAAGAAGAATCAAAACGAATAAAACTTTATACCTATACAGTGGTTATAAATTATTCTGAGAAATCTTAGACACTTTAATTGTCTTCGGTTTCGTTGCTTGAATTACATTAGACATTATTATCGGTGGAATCGTGGCAGCTGAGCAACCCGATTCAACTATGTTCTTATATTCAAAAAATACAACTGGTCAATCATTCTTGAACACCATTTTATTAATCTTAGTTGTAATTATCATTTCATTACCTTTATCATTGCTAATTGCAATTTGATTAAACGAATATGCTAAAGAAGGACACGTTAAAAAAGTTATTTTATTCTTTATTGACTCATTATCTGCTACACCATCAATTATCTTTGGGATGTTTGGTTTAGCCTTCTTTATTCAATCTATCGGGATTTCAGCCGGTGGAACAATGGGTAACTCTTTATTAGCTGGGGCCTTTACTTTAATCATTGTTGTGTTGCCAACCTTCACAAGAATGATCCAACAAGGTTTAGAAACTGTGCCGAAAGCAATTAGAGAAAACAGTTATGGTTTAGGAAACAGTAAATGATATACAATTTCTAAACTAGTCTTACCACAAGCTTATAAAACAATTGTTTCTTCAACAATTTTAACAATTGGTAGAGTATTAGCTGAAACTGCCCCATTATATTTAACTGCTGGGTTATCATCATCAACTAACGTTGCTTTAATGAACCCTGGTCAAACTTTAACAACCAGAATTTATGCACAATTGTATTCTAATGATGCTACTCAAAGTATTCACATCATGTACGAATCAGCGTTTGTAACTTTATTACTAGTTCTATTATTAACTGTAATTGGTCACGCCATTATTCCGTACTGATCATCTATTAAACAAGAAATTGTGACACGTTGAAATATTCAAAAAATGATTTGAAAAAATCCTGTAAACATTGATATGAATACTTACCAACCACAAATTTACAAAGATTCAATCTTATACTTAACTCACCAACAAGCTAAGACATTAGCATTAGATGAATCTAAAAATTTATACTTAAGTTACAATTCGAAAGTCTTAAAAATTAAATACAGTAGCAAACATGAATTAGAAAAGATGCAGCAAGACTTCTGGAGCAGACACCCGCAATTCATTCGTTCCAATAATCCAACCACAACACAAGACGTTAATTAATAAGGTATAGTTTTCATGCAAGAAAAAAACAATTTAAATGCAAGCGAATCAGCTACCTCACAACCTGGTTTAGCTGAAGAAAATAAGGTTTATCAACTAAACAGCAATAAACCACTTAACGAGCAAACGCCAGCTGAAGTTTACATGACTTTAAAGCAAGCGAACCCGTTCAAAAAAGCTTTCTTAAAAACTTGTAAATTATCAAGTCAACAAAAGAAAGATTTAAAACAATATTTAATTGAACGTAAAGAAAAATTAAATAAGCCCAAAGAAGACTTTAACGAAGAACACATCTTTGAAGTAAGAAACTTTAACTTATGATATTTAAACGGTAAAAAACAGGCCTTGTTTGACATCAATGTGGATATCAAGAGAAACAAAGTCACAACTTTAATTGGTCCTTCTGGTTGTGGGAAATCAACTTTCTTAAGAAACTTAAACCGGATGAATGAACTTATCGATGGTTTAATTACTAACGGTAATATTTACTTTGATAAAGTTAACATTAAATCTAAACAATTATCTATTTTAGAATTACGTTCTAGAGTGGGTATGGTCTTCCAAAAACCTACTCCATTTGATATGAGTATTTATGATAACGTAGCTTTTGGACCACGTTCACATGGTATTAAAGATAAAAAAGTGTTAGACCAAATCGTTGAATCAGCTTTAAAAGATGCTGCTTTATGAAACGAAGTGGAAGATGATTTAGATAAGAAGGGGACTGATTTATCTGGTGGCCAACAACAAAGATTGTGTATTGCCAGAACAATCGCAATGAGTCCTGAAGTTATCTTAATGGATGAACCAACTTCAGCGTTAGACCCTATTGCCACTTCTAAAATTGAAGAATTAATCTTAAAACTCAAAGATAAATATTCAATCATCATCGTAACTCACTCAATGGCGCAAGCTCAACGGGTAAGTGACGATACTGCCTTCTTCTATAAAGGCAAATTGTTGGAATTTGCGCCAACTAAAAAATTATTCACTAATCCACAAGAAAAGAAAACTAAAGATTACATCTCTGGTAAACTTGCTTAGAAAGGAATTTCATTATGTCTACTAACTATGCAATCATGAAACAGTCCGAAAAAGAGTTGTTAAACACTTTTGACACTTATCTAAAAGATGTATTAAACATTCATAATAACTTGTATGCGTTCTTAATTTCACAAGAACAAGAACAAGTAAAACACTTAATGAATGATGAACAATATGCAAAGTTTGAATACTCTGTGGAAAAGGCTTCTAAAAACTACGAAGATATCTTAGATGAAACAATGTGAATGATTCAAAAAAATGAACCACGCGCTTCTCACTTAAGATTCATTATCTCTGTCATCGATTCAATTAAAGACGTTGATAGAATTAGTAGTTATGTAGAAATCTTAACTAACTTCTTTTACAAAAGAGAAGTGCCAGATAAAGTCTTCAATATGTTTATTGATGGTTATAAACAAACTAATGACTTGTTAATGTTAATCTATAACGAGTTTGTAGAAAAAAGTATTGAAGAATGTCGCGAAGATATTAGCGATAGTATCAGAGAATACCATATCTACTTAAAAAACAAAATTAGAAGTTGTGTTTTATTATTCAACGATGCCGACTTATCTATTCAAAACAAAACTTTAATTGATTTAATTACTTGTTTTGGTGTCTTAGAAAGAATGGTGGAACACGTAGATAATATCATCAAAGCGTTCTACTACATTAGATAACTTTTCCAACTAAAACTACTAGAATAAGCTAGTAGTTTTTTCGTTGCCTTTCATGTGTAAAAGTGGGAAATGGTATTACAATATTATTGAATTCACTTAAAGGAGCATGAACGTTCTTATGATTAAAGTAATTACTAATGAAGAAGGTTTTCAAATTAAAACAGAAAACTTTAAATTATTAAATAAATTTGGTCAAGCTGGTGACACTTTCCCTAAGCATAACCATGAAGGTTATAACATCGTGTTTACAGTTTTAGCAGGCGAAATTGAAGCTACAATGAACTCTACTGATGTATACCACTTACAACCTGGACAAATCTTGTCATTCAATGGTTCTGAATACATTAGCTTCAAATTCCTTAAAGATGGTCATATTACTGTAACCCTAATTAAAGAATAGGAATCTATAGCCAAACAAAAACCATAGGTCTACCCTATGGTTTTTTAAAACTATTTAAACCGTTTTTTATTTATTTTATCACCATCGATTTCAGCTTCTAATTCTAAAATCGCGTCTCGATATTCAGCCGCTAATTCATAGTTCCGATCATTAGCTGCATCTAGCATCTTTTTCTTTAGGTCTTTAATTAAGACTTTCTTGTCATCCACTGACTTCACGTTTGTTGGTTTAATATCAGTAGCGCTGAACCCTTTTACATCTTCTCTGATGGCTTTAATAACAGTTTTAGGTACAATATTATGTTCTTTATTGTATTGTTCTTGAATACTTCTTCTTCTGTTGGTTTCTGTAATAGCAATATCCATTGCAGTAGTTACTTCATCACCATACATAATTACCCGGCCGTTGGCGTTTCTCGCAGCCCGACCAATAATTTGAATTAAAGATTTATCGCTTCTGAAGAAACCAGGTTTATCGGCATCAAAAATTGCTACTAAACTTACTTCTGGAACGTCTAAACCTTCTCTTAATAAGTTAATACCAACCACAACATCATATAAACCACGACGCATGTTGTTAATAATCTTACTACGTTCTAATGTTTTTAACTCGTTATGTAAGTAGGCCGTTTTTACTCCTCTTTCTTGCAAGAAGTGGGTTAATTCTTCCGCCATTCTAATAGTCATAACTGTAATGAAAGTTTTTTCGTTTCTGTCTTTTTGAATTTTTAATTCATTCAATAAATCTTCCATTTGGTTCTTGGTAGGTCTAACTTCAATTTTAGGATCTAATAAACCGGTTGGCCGTACGATTTGTTCCACAATCGTATTGTTAGCGTAGTCAATTTCTCATTCATTAGGTGTAGCTGAGACAAATAAAGCTTTCGAAATTTTAGATAAAAACTCTTCGTATTTTAACGGACGGTTATCTAAAGCACTTGGTAGTCTGAAACCATATTCTACTAGAGACTCTTTTCTAGAACGGTCGGTATTATACATCCCTCTAATTTGTGGCAAGGTAATGTGAGATTCATCGATGATTAATAATCAATCATTCCCGTTTTCATTAAAAAAGTCAAAAATAGTATATGGGGTGCTACCCGGTAATCTATTATCAAAGAAACGAGAGTAGTTTTCTACACCACTACAATAACCAAATTCTTGGATAGCTTCGATATCATATCTAGTTCTTTGGTCAATTCTTTGAGCTTCTAATAACTTATTTTCTCTGTTAAATCATTTTACCCGTTCAGCTAATTCTTCTAAGATTTCATCCACAATTGGACCTAGTCTATCAGAATCTGCAACATATTCAGTAGCCGAAGTAATGATGAATTCTTTTAAAGATTTAATTTTTTTACCTTCTAACGCATTAGCTAGATAGATATCTTCAATCTCATCACCAAAGAAACTAATTCTTAAGAAATATTCATCGGTATAACCTAGCGCAATATCTAAAACATCACCCTTAGATCTAAAGGTGCCGGGTGTAAGAGAAATATCATTTCTTTCATAATTCAATTTAACTAAAGCTTGTCTTAAATGTTTAATAGAAACTTCTTGGCCAACGGAAATTTTTACTGCGTATTTTTCAAAATTTGCCTTTGAAATAGAAGCATAAATGGCTGCCACAGAAGCTACCACAATAACATCATCGGACGAAGCTAAAGAAGTAATAGTTGATAATCTCAACATTTCGATTTCATCGTTTACTTGGGAACTTTTTTCAATGTAAGTGTCACTTCGAGGGATGTAAGCCTCTGGTTGGTAGTAGTCAAAGTAAGACACAAAGTACTCTACCCGGTTATTAGGGAAAAGTTCCTTCAGTTCCATATACAATTGAGCCGCTAACGTTTTGTTATGTACCATAACCAAAGTTTTCTTTTGCAAGTTTTGGATAATGTTGGCAAAGGTAAAGGTTTTTCCTGTTCCTGTTGCTCCCAATAAAACTTGCTTATCAATACCGTTTTTATAATTACGAGTTAATTCTTCAATTGCTCGGATTTGGTCTCCTTGCGGTTCATAAGGTTTATTTATTTGAAATTCTTTTTTCATCATGACTAAATTATAGTTCTTAGAAAACTCATACCGACCGATAACCCTAATTTAAGACAAGAAAAAGCCTTTAATTACTTTAAAAGCAATTAAAGGCGTTATTTTACAGCAAGAATTCCTAGTTCTTAACGATTATATGGGGTTCTTTTTTTATTGATAAAACTTGTTCTCTTTTGTTGTGTCATTTTGTTAGAGCTTTATCTAACTTTTTATATAAATAATTTCTTAATAATCCTAGCGTAAATAAAGGAATGAAGGCTAAGCAACTAGCACCCATCATGATTCAACCAGTTGCATCAGGTGCAGAACCTATTACTAAAAGTTGAGTTTGTGGATAAAGCATGTAATAGTTTGAACCGATTGGCACCATTGTAAGGTGTAATCCGGCCACACCCACTAAGTAACCATCAATATAGTGACAAACAGGTAGAATAATCATGAACATGTCTCCAATTAACATTAGAGCAGTTTTATTAATTCAGGCAATCCGTTTGTGATGGATCGTAATAGTGAATCTATGATGGAAGCTCACGTTGCTTAAGAAACCAAACGCAAAAATAATCATAATGGTTGAAATAATTTCACCAGGGAACACAGAAATAAAGAATTTATTATTATGTAACACTTGGTTTAAAACTGTTTCAATAATGAATAATGAACATGAAAGGGCTACTCATAAACTTAAGTGAACCTTTCAATTACCATTACGAATAAATTTACGAATGTACATTCCTAAGAATAAGTACGCAAAAATTACTTCTACTTTTAAATACTTGGTTACGTTATTAAATCAAGGATATTGTTGTTGTAAGCTGTGGTAATGACTGAAGACGTTATTTCAACTACCAATAAAAGCAGCAACTAATAATAGTGTCGCAATAAAAATTGTAGCACCAGCGAATGACATTTTATTGAAACCTTTAATAATATATGGCAACAATAAGTTGAATCAAATTAAAGCAATAGTGAATGAAGTTCCTTGTGCACTAAAGTTTTGTAATGGCAGCATTCCTACAGTTGGAATTAACGCTCAATATTTATCTCCAGGAAAGTATGGTGAATGCGTTGCTTTTAATATAGCTAACGTAATCAATCCAATAATCATGAAAATAATTGCTCAGAAGTAAAAATTAAAAATGGATAACCTTGCATTTTTACGTCATCAATCACGATACTTCATCGCATATGGAGTTCATGAGTTATGACCAATAATTAATGCTGAGAAAGGTAAACCAATCATTAAAACGGTGTATTTAAAAATATCAATAAAGATTTTAAAGCCTGGACCCGGAGTAAAAATTACTTGGGCTCCGAAAATAAACATAATAGAAGTAATGACCACAATTGTTAAAAATAAACCTGTTACTTGTTGGTCTTTAATTCTATGAGAACCGTAATCGAATAAAAAATTTCTTTTCTTTTTTAAAATACTTAAATTCATATTCGGTTATGAATGTTGTCTAAAGCAACATCTATTTCCATTATACGAAAGTAACTCAACAAAACTAACTTATTTCCAATAAAGATAAATATTTTTTTAGAAAGAAAAAAAGTTTCTCAACCCTTTTAATAAGGATCAGGAAACTCTAATTATTTATTGTTTTTTAAATCAAAACTGCATTTACTTATTTCTTGAAAATATCATATTTTTTATCGTAAATACATTATTATTGTAACTTAATTTTAAAATTTTTCTCAAAGAAAAATGGTTTTTCAAAAAAACTAAATTAAGCTTTTTAGAAAGTATTCTATTAATAGAATAAGGGAATAAACATACACATAATTAAATGAAATTATTGTATATGATTAAATTAGGAATAAAAGTATTTTTATTCCTAAAACTTATTATTATATGTCTCAACAAAGGTAAAATTCAATTTTTAATCTTCTTTTATGAAAAAGTTAAATGCTTTACAAAAAAGTAAGAAAGAAAATGTAGAAAGTTTTGCTAACGCTGATACTAAGAAAAAAATCGGATTTTTCTCAGCAATGTTAGTTGCCGTTGGGTCTAGTATTGGTTCTGGAATTTTCTTTAAAGCAGGTTCTGTTTTAAGTGATTCTCATGGATCGATTGTCTTCGCAATGTTCTGCTGAATCTTTGCTGCATTTGCAGTAATGTGCATGGGGATTGCGTTAATCGAAATTGCCAGTGCTAGAAATGACAACCTTTCTGTAATTGGATGATGTAAAACATTCAATTCAAGATGAATTTACAAAGCATGCAAAAACTTTATGTTTTATGTATACTTGCCTTTAGATTACTTTGTTATGCCATTCTATATCGTAATGTCATTCCAAGATGGAATCGCTTCTATCAATATGAATGACGGTCACGCTTATGATGGTCTTGGAACTCACGCTGACTGAGCAATCATTATGGTTATTGCCATTTGCATTGCCTTATACTTCATTTTAGTCTGTGGGTTCTCTTCAAAAGCCGGTAACATTCAAAACTGAATTATTATGTCAGTGAAGTTCTTACCATTAGCCTTCGCTGCTATTACTGGCTTTGTTATTATCGGCGAATTAGGCCACGTTGCCGGAAACTACGCTGCAGGATTTATCGCTCCTCCTTTAGCAGAAGGAAGTCAAAATAGCGATGCGGTGTGATCATTCGGTAGTATGACACCTGGCTTCGGTTTATTCTTAGCCGCTGCCGGTATCTTCTTCGCTTACGACGGTTTCTATGTTGCTGCCGGTGTTCAATCAGAAATGAAGGAACCTAAAAAAGCGCCTATGGCAATTATTTTAGGATTATCAGTCATTACTGTTATTTACTTAATCTTAGCAATTTCAATGTCATTAGGTTCAAAGAATGGTGGACCTCAAGGATTACTATTCTTCTTTGCCGACCATAAATGTGTTCAAGTTTATGCGACATTTAAAATTATTTTAGGTATTAGTGTATTAAGTATTATTAACGGATACGCAATGTGAAAACCACGTTTCACTGAAGATTTAATTAGAGATGGTGAATTACCATTATCAGCTAAATATGTAGCTAAATTAAATCCGCATAAACCAGTGGTGGGTATTACTTACGATATCATCATCACTTTACCAGTCATCCTTATCTTTAGCATTATCGGAGGATTAGGATATATTGATGCTGGTGGCTATGCTAACCAAAGTTTCGTATCATTTGCACAATTAGCAGTTGCAGATCCTAAATTGGCTGAAGCCTTGTTACAATCTGGTATTCAACACCCAGATGTACCATTACTAAATGTTACTGAAAATTTAAGTAATGCTGCAGATAGAAAACTAGTTTACAGTACTTGATTGAACCAACTTCAACACGGTACAACAATTCAAGCCTTAACTATTGAAGGTCAAGCAATCAACCCTTCTGATGCAACATTTATTTACAACTACGGAACCGGTATGGCTAAATTATACTCATTCTGTGACTTAATGGCAAACTGAACATCATTATTCACATTTGCCTTCATCACAGTAGCCATCTACGGTGGTTTAAAAAACAGAAAAACTCAACACGTAAAAGTAGCACCTAATAAATACTTCAAAACATTTGCAATCTTATCAATTATCTTGATGGTTGCCCCATTATTCTTCAATGTCTTTGAACCAATTGCTAACTTATTCTTCTTGTTCAGACTTGAACATTTAGACACTACAAACCACGTTGAACTTGTTTCAAGAATTTTAACTGTAGTTGTATTGTTATTATACTTCGCATTCACTTTCTTACCAACAACTTTTGAAAACGTATACGCAACGCATAAATACGGTTCTGTTGCCGCATACGAAGAACAAAAATTCCAAAAAATCGCTACACAATTAAAAATCAGTAACCAAATTAACGAAAACAACGAAACTGAAAAACTTATCTCTCTAACAAACGACTAATCTTATCTAACAAGTAATCTATTTTATAAAAGATACATCTTTATTCTTTCTCTTATAAAATTAAATATCAATCGCACTTTTAAACTACCTCCCTTTTAGAAAAAGTTTAAAATGTCAGCTTAACCAATACCACCAGGTCTTCTGGTGGTATTGTTTTTTTTATATAAAAACAGTTCCTAGTCATAAGGAACTGTTTTTCTCAATCTTAATAATATAAATTATTTTCAGTACTAATATCCATGTTGACTACTGGAGTATCGATATCTTTATACGGAATTGGTTCTTGTGGTAAAACCATTTCTCAAACAAAGTTCTTTTGGTCCATACTGAAAATATCTTGTAAGTAGTGACCGTTAGTTTGAGCTAGTAAAGCACGTAGTTCATCATCTTGGTTAATATTTGGTTGTTCTTGGAAGTGTAAACCACCATTACCACCAAATTCAGGGTTATTAATTGATGAGATTGTTTTAATTGTTCTGATTGCAATTTTACGTTTTAATTCATTAAATAATTTATCAGCATCAGCTACATAAATGTTTAATGGCGATCTTTGTTCGTAAGCTCTTAGGTTAACCCCTTCTCTCACCTTATTTACTGCATCTAAATGTTGAGTTCAAGCTTCGTCAATGTTGTCAATTAAAATATTTCTTGCATAATCATTAAATTGGTCAAAGCTAAGTACTTGTGACTCTTCATCCAATCATTCGTTTAATTGTTTTTGTAAGACTTCACTTAAAGCTCCAGCTTTAAGTGTTTTTAATTCGTCGTATTTTAAAAGTTCTTTGTGGAAAACTGTATTATTAAATTCTTCTACAACTACCGCAACATTAATTGTGTCCCGGTTAACTTCATCTCTATTTCTGTTTAAGATTTCATCAATCACATAACGTGACATCTTCTTTAATAAAGGTAATACATTAGATGATAATAAAATCTTGTCTCTTTGCTTGTAAATTAATTCTCTTTGTGAACTTAATACATAATCATAGTCAATTAAGTTCTTTCTAGTATCGTAATTTAACCCTTCAACTTTCTTTTGCGTGTTATCTAACAATCTACTAAAGAACTTCAAGTCAATCACTTCGTCTTCCATTTTAGTGTTGGCTTTTTGGAATTTATCAGTGGCAAATCTTTTAAATAAGGTATCTTGTAAACTAATAAAGAATCTGGATTCGCCTGGGTCACCTTGACGACCAGCACGACCACGTAGTTGGTTATCTACCCGTCTAGATTCATTTCTTTCCGTTCCAATTACATATAAACCACCCAAAGCTTTTACTTCAGGAGTTAATTTAATATCGGTTCCCCGACCAGCCATGTAAGTGGCGATAGTTACTTGACCTTTCTCGCCGGCATGTTTAATAATTTCAGCTTCTTGACCGTGGTTTTTCGCATTTAAAACCGAGTGTGGAATTCCCACTCTCATTAATAACAAGTGTAAAATTTCAGAATCTTCAACAGCAGCTGTCCCAATTAAAATAGGTTGACCAGTTTTATGACGTTTAATAACTTCGGCAATAACATATTTTCATTTAGTTTTTTTATCACCAAAAACATAGTCTGGTTGGTCAATCCGTGCAATCGGTCTATTAGTCGGAATTCTTACTACTACCATGTTGTAGATGTTTAATAATTCTTCCGCTTCTGTATAAGCCGTTCCAGACACACCTGCTAGACGTACGTATTGTCTAAATAAAGATTGGTAAGTCACAGTGGCAACTGTTAAGTTTTCCGGTTCAATTTCTACCATTTCTTTTGCTTGAATGGCTTGTTGTAGCCCAGCACTATAACTTCTACCCTCCATGATCCGACCAGTAAAGTGGTCAACTAGGGCAATAACGTCTTTACCTTTATCGTCTTTTTTAACGATATATTCGTTACCGTTTGAGAATAAGTAGTTAGCTCTTAAAGCGTTACTGATTTTATGTACTTTATCACTAAACTCTAAGTCGTAAATGTTTTCTACATTAAAGTAAGCTTCTGCTTTAGCAGCCCCTTCATCACTTAAAGTAATAGAATTTGATTCATCGTCTATTAAGTAGTCATTAGGTTCTAAAGTTTTAACAAATCTATCCACTTGAATGTAGTCAGTAATATCATTAGCTGGCGAACCAGAAATAATTAATGGTGTTCTGGCTTCATCAATCAAGATTGAGTCGGCTTCGTCGACAATCGCAAAGTGTAACCCACGTTGCACTTTGTCTTCATATCTTTTCACCATGTTGTCTCTTAAGTAGTCGAAACCTAATTCAGAGTTAGAGCAGTAAGTCACGTCACAATTGTAGTTCGTTTTCTTTTCATCCGGACTCATAGCAGATTTAATGTAACCTACAGTTAAGCCCAATTTGTTTAAAACGTTATTAGAAAATTCAGCATCCCGTTGTACCAAATATTCGTTAACAGACACAATGTGGACCCCTTTTTTGACCAAACTACCAACGTATGACGCTAAAACTAGGGTTAAAGTCTTCCCTTCCCCTGTCATCATTTCGGCAAAGTCCCCAAAATATACAATAATCGCCCCGATTAATTGCACTTTATAAGCTCTCATGCCGTTAACTTTATCAAACGCTTCTCTAATAACTGATAATGCATCAATCAAAATATCATCTAAAGTAACTTCATTACGTGCTAAACGTTCAATAAAATCAGCTGTAATATTTCTTAGTTCTTCTAGACTATATTTTTTATACTCTTCTTCTTGAGCAATAACTTTATCAGCAATCCTAGATGCCTTGTCTAAGATTCTTTTCGCCGGTGTTACCTTATCTAAAAAATTAAAACGCATGTTCCCTCGCTATTCTTGTCCTCAAGGTAATTCATCTACTTCTTTAGGGTGTTCGTTTCTAATTAATGACGAAATGTTACCATCTTTAATTTTGACTACTAAAGTACCTAATTCTTCAAAAATAGGGTTGTGGGTAACGATAATAACAGTTGTTTGGTATTTACGGTTGATGCCGACAAATTCTTTTAAAACCATCTTAGACATTTCTTCGTCAATGGCCCCAGTAGGTTCGTCACCAAACAAGATTGTAGGGTTTTTCGCAAAGGCTCTCGCAATAGAAACCCGTTGTTGTTGTCCCCCTGATAATTGGTGTGGGAACTTATCTTTATGCATTAACATACCAACAGAATCTAAGATTTCAAAAACATCTAATCTCTTAGACTTATCAGCTTGTAGGTTGGCTCCAATTTCAACGTTTTCTCTTACAGTTAAGTTTGGTAATAAACCATATTGTTGGAAAACGTAACCAACGTTGTCTTTTCTAAATTTAGTTAATTCGTTGTCTTTTAAATTAATTAAGTCTGTTCCACAAACGTTTGTAATACCGTCTGAAGCTCTATCTAAACCAGAAATAATATTCATTAAAGTTGTTTTACCAGAACCTGATGGACCTAAAATAATTACAAAATCACCACGTTTAATTTCTAGGTTAATTCCCTTTAAAATTTGGGTTACCACGTAACCGTTAGAGTAAAATTTAACAACATCTTTTAATTCAATGATGTTATCACCTGATAATGGAAGATTTTTAGGACCGTTATGTGGTTTATTTAACTTTTCCACATTTTTAGCTCTGTCTTTTAAAGCTTGTCTATCTTCTTTTGATAAAGATTTGAAAGACGCTTTTTGTTCTTTCTTTTGTTGACGCGCAGTATTAACTTTTTTCTTTAATTCTTTTCTATCTTTTAGTTTATTTTCTTCAGTTTTTTCAGCAGGAGTTGGTTCGTTGACTCTTTCTGCTTCTACTTTTTCTTCTGGTTGAGCACTGTCATTATTGTCAGTGGCATTACTTGTTGTTTCAACGTGACTATTAGGAATAGTTTCATCATGATCTAATGAAAATTCATTATTTGTGTCTTTTGCTTGATCGTTTTCTTGGTCTTTTTTAAAAGAACCTTTTTTGTGTCAAAAACTCATGTGGAATTCTCCTTTATTAATTAATGGACTATAACTAATTATTTTATCATTTAATTTTGAATGCTTTTACAGCGTTCTGGAACAGCATTTCACTCAATTCTTCGTATTCCATATTTAGTTCGTTAGCTAAAAATTTATTTGTGTCTAACACATAATATGGATAGTTAGTTTTACCACGGTGAGGTACTGGCGCCAATCATGGAGCGTCAGTTTCACTTAATAATTTATCGCGCGGAATAACAGATAAAGCCTCTCTGATGTCACCACCGTTTTTAAACGTTACTACTCCAGGGATTGAAATATAACAGCCTAATTTTACGTAAGCTTCTGAATCTTCTTTATTACTTGTGAAGCAGTGAACAATGAATGTAATTCCTTGGTTAGCATACTCAGCAATAATAGCTTGTGCATCTTTATGCGCATTACGAATATGCATATTCACTGGTAAATCTAATTTTTTGGCTAATTCAATTTGTCTTCTGAATCAAACTTTTTGGTTTGCTACAGTGGCTTCATCATTGTTGTAATAGTAATCTAAACCGCATTCACCAATTGCTACCACTTTTTCACGGTTAGCCAATGCTTGTTCTTCGATAGTTTGTAAAGTGGGTTCAATGTCATAACGACCAACATCATTAGGATGAATGGCTAACGCACAAAATAAATTTTTAGATAATTTAGACTGTTCAATAGCTAAAGCGTTGCTTTCTACGTCATAACCTACAATGTTTGCGTATAAATTTAAGTCTTCTAATTGTTGTTTAATAGCTTGAAATTCTTGGTCTAAGGGTTCCACATTAGTGTGGGTATGTGTGTCATATGCTCTCATAATTATTTACCTACACAGAAGTTTGCGAATAATTCATCTAAGAAATCGTATTCGTTACCGTTACCCAAAATTTCGTTTAATTTTAAGTTAGCTTGTTCAAAGTCATAAACGATCAAATCTAACGGTACGTTATTGCTTAAGTTATCAATAGCGTTTACTAAAGATAATCTTACGTTTTCTAATACACCAATTTGTCTTGTTGATTGTAAAACAGTCATATCTGATGCTTCGAAATCTTTTACTTGGAAGATTTCTTTAATTTTGTCTAATAGATTGTTTAAATCATGATTTTTTACAGAAATTAAAATTTCGTTTTCTTGTAAATCAGCTTGGTGACAGTTAGTATCTAAGTCGGCTTTAGTGTACACGATTAAGTGACGTTTAGCTAAAGCAGGATTGTAGATTTCTTCAAACGGTTTTTCTTTTTCGTTTACTGGTCTTAATAACAGAATTAAGTCCGCATTATCTACTGCTTGTTGAGCTTTTTCAATACCCACTTTTTCAATGTAGTCTTCAGTTTCTCTTAATCCAGCAGTATCAAATAATTTTAAAGTAATACCATCCACGTTAATAGTTGATTCTACAATGTCTCTAGTAGTACCTTCAATATCACTTACAATCGCTTTATCTACTTGTGATAACTCGTTTAATAATGAAGATTTACCAGCATTTGGATTACCTAAAATAACAATTTTAATCCCTTCATTTAACGGCACGAATCTCTTAGAGTTAGTGATTAATTTGTCAATTTTTGTCAATAATTCTTTAGTAGTTTCTAAAGCTTTAGTTGGTGTAATTTCTGGGACATCATCAAATTCTGGATAATCAATATTTACTTCGATTTGACCGATTAACATAAATAAACTGTGTTGGAATTGTTTTAATTCTTCACTTACCTTACCAGTTAAAGCGTTTACAGAACCTTTAACGCTGTATCTGTTGTTAGCGTACACTAAGTTGTTGATAGCTTCGACTTGAGAAACGTCAATCTTTTTATTTAACATTGCTCTCTTAGTGTATTCACCACGAGTAGCCATAGTAGCCCCATTTTTTAATAATAATTGCATGATGTAGTCAGCTACGACCACACCACCATGACAGTTAATTTCTAATGTATCTTCACCTGTATAACTTTTTGGCGCTACAAAAGTATTAATTAATACATCATCAACGATTTGGTCGCCATCCATAATTAAAGCTCTTTGGATAGCAAAAGATTTCTTTTGTACAGGCTTGTTAGTAATTTTATTAACAATATCATAAGCGTCATAACCTGACACTCTAATGATGTGAATAGCACAGTTCATTCTAGCTGTAGCCATCGCACAAATAGTTGGTAAATTAAACATATAAATTTACTCCTTAAAAATTTGAATAATTTGGTTGAAAAGTAAGGTTTTGTTAGGATTGTAAATTAAGTCTTCAGATAATTTTAAAAACTTAATTTTTTGGATATTATTGCCTAAATTAATTAGGCAAGTTAATAAAAAGTTAATTTGTGAATAACCAAAAGTTTTAAAGGTATCTTGTAAGTTTTTTAGTTGTTTCACGTCAATTTGAGACTGCAACATAACGGCTAGTCAATTATCTAATAAAGTGAACTCCTCAGAGTTTAAGTAAGTTTTTAAATCAGTTAAATTAGTAAAACTATGTGGATAAGTGGTTTGTTGTCATGATTGCAACTGGTATTCATGTAAAACCGCATTCACCGCGTTTCAGTCAGTCACTAATCTTATTTTTTCGCAACGACTAACAATCGTTGGCAATAACTTATATTCATTACTACAAGTAATGACGCAATAGACATTCTCTACAGGCTCTTCTAAGAATTTTAATAATGAATTAACTGCTTGAGCAGTAGCTTGTTCAAAATTCTTCAAAACATAAAATTTACAATTTGCTGATTCTAAACCCGCACGCATAAACTGGTTTTGGATAGTTAAAATATCTTCTTTTTTAATGGTTCCTTTTGAACCATCAAACATTAGTAAATCACAATATTGCTCATGATGTAATTTATTAATTGCTTGGGTTTGGATGTTTAGATCTAAAACCTTGTTTTGTAGAATACTTTCAAAGTATTCTAATATGAATCCGTCAACATCACACGATGGGCTTTGTACCAATAGCAAAGCATGATAATTATGTTGTTTTAAGTGTTCTAAATTTGCTTTATTCATTTATATGTAACTTTTCAATTAATTTTTCTTGAACTTGTTTAAACACTTCTTCTTCATTAAGATTAGCGTTAATCAATATTATTCTATTGTCTGAATCTGTATTTAATAAGTCATTATAAAAGTTTTGCACTTTTTTATGAAATTCAATCCCAGCATCATCTAAACGATTAGTTTCTCTGTTGTTTTTTGCAATTCTACTTAAACCAGTTTCTGCTGACACCATCAATAAAAAAGTAAAGTCCGGTTTTAAACCAGCAGTTGCAAAGTCATTAATAGTACGAATTGCATCAATTCCTAAATTTCTAGTGCCACCTTGATACACTAATGAAGAGTCCACGAAACGGTCAGACAGCACTAAATCATTTTGTTCTAAATGTGGTTTAATTGTTAATTCTACGTGTGAAGCACGACTAGCCGCAAATAATAACGCTTCTGTTCTGTCGGTAATAGTACAATCACGTGTATCTAAAACTAAGTTTCTAATTCTTTCGGCCATGATATTGCCTTTGCCACCAGGCTCTCTTGTGACAAATACATCATTAAATTGAATCTTTTGTTGCTCAATTAGTTCCTTTAATCACACTGTCACTTTCTTTAAACAAGTGGTTTTTCCTGAGCCATCAGGTCCTTCAAATGTAATAAATAATCCCTTATGTTGCATTTTATTTTCTCAATTCTCATATTTTCTATTATTATTAAATAATAAAATCTTAAGGACCGGGCTCGAAAGAATGTAGAAGACGCATTTTCCACTGCAACACTTCTCTCCCAAGTCGTATTTAACTATACCGGGTAGCCGGCCAAGCCACTTTATGTAAGATTTTAAAACCACCTTTCTTGAAAGGTGGTTTTTTTGTTGTCTAATTTAATGTTTTTGAAATTATCTAATTTCTGTTAAGCCACCCATGTATGGGATTAAAGCTTCAGGAACTTTAATTGAACCATCAGCTTGTTGGTAGTTTTCTACTACCGCAGCTCATAAACGGTCAATTGCTAAACTTGAACCGTTTAAAGTGTGAACTAAGACTGTTTTGTCTTCTTCGTTTCTTGTTCTGATTGCTGCACGTCTTGCTTGGAAGTCTAAACAGTTTGAACAAGATGAAATTTCTTTGTATTCGTTGTATGAAGGTAATCATACTTCTAAGTCGTAAGTTTTTGCACTACTGAAACCAGTATCACCTGTACATAATAATAATCTACGGTAAGGTAAACCTAATTCTTCTAAAACTAATTCAGCACATCTTGTTAATTTTTCATGTTCTGTTCATGAATCTTCAGCTTTAGTAAATTCTACAAGTTCTGATTTTCAGAATTGGTGTTGACGAATAACCCCTCTAGTATCTCTACCAGCAGATCCCGCTTCACTTCTGTAGCATGGTGTGTTAGCTGTGTATCTAATTGGTAATTCTTTAGCATCGATAATTTCATCACGGTGTAAGTTCACTAATTGTACTTCAGCAGTTGGTGATAAGTACATTGATTCGCCGTCGTTTTCTAAAACGTAAACATCTTCTTTAAATTTAGGTAATTGTCCTGAACCGTATAAAGAGTTAGCGTTAATAATTGTTGGTGGTAAGATTTCTGTGAAACCGTACTTCACGTTGTGGTCTAATGTGAATTGTTGTAAGGCTCTCATTAATCTTGCTCCAAGATTTCTATAAACAATGAATCTTGCTCCTGAAATCTTAGTCGCTCTATCAAAGTCGATTAACTTGTTATTTACAGCAAGGTCTCAGTGAGCTAAAGGTTCAAAACCAAATTTAGTTGGTTCACTGAAGTAGTGTTGTGGCACGTTATCATTTTCATCTTTTCCTACTGGAACGCTATCGTCACAAATATTTGGAACACAAGCTAATTTGTACATTAAATCTTTTTCTAAGGATGATTGGCTAGTAGTTAAGTCACTGATTTGAGTTTTTAATTCAGCAACTTCAGCTTGGATTTTTAAGGCTTCTTCTTTTTTGCCTTGACCCATTAATAAACCAATTTCTTTAGACATTTGGTTTCTTTTTGCGTTGATTTGTTGTAAATCAGTTTTAATCAATCTATTTTGTTCATCTAACTTGATGATTTCGTCGATGGCCTTAGTATCAAAATGTCTGTGGCCTAATTTTTCTTTTACGTATTCTGGTTTATTTCTAATTAAATCTATACTAAACATTTTCAATCCTCGTTTAAAAGTAATATCTATTATTATAGAATGATTAATTTATATTAATCACAATAAAAGTTAATTCGGAAAATAAAAAGACAAAATCGAATTTATTATGCTTAATATGAATCATTTTTGTTGAATATGTGGAAAAGTCTATTCCATTTTTAAAATCAAAATAATAAAGTAAAATTATAAAGATTAAATAGATAAGATTAAACTAATTAATGTATACATTAATTGGGAACACTTCTTTGAAAGGTTTGTAAATTTAATTTATTTTTATTTAAGAAAAAAATATTTAATTAATTTGAACGGGTAATTATGGATCATTACATTAATTTAATTCATACGCACTCGCAGGTTGTATCCATTGCTGTTAATTTGGTGTTTTTCTTCTTGATTCTAATCGCAGCTATTTTAGCCATTAGCTTGATGAAATTCGAAAATAACACAACTAGATATTTTTTCATAGTCTATACCCTTTACTGAATTCCAGTTATGTTAATCCGCTCTTACCGAGGTACATTACAACTTTCAATCGGTGATACAGATTTATTATGAATTGTTGTCGCCGGTTACGGATTCTCTTCGGTGGTAGTGAGACTATTAGCGAACGTCATTAGTTACGTATTTAAATACCGTAAAGCGTTCTTATTCTTCAGTATTATTGTGCAAATTTGTTTATTAGCACCAATTTTATGTGAAGTAACTACAACTGCAAGTATTTTACAAGCACTTGCGATCGGTATCGGAGCAAGTTGTATTGGAAGTTACGAATTGTTGTTTAAAGAACAATACAGTAAAGACAGATCGTTCTTAACTATTTCTTTATTAACAATTCCACCATTAGTTGCCAACTTCATTTCTGCACCATTAATGTCAGTTGTGAGAAGTGCAGCAACTGTGGTATCTGAAGGTAATAAAATTAACACACATACTTTATTAGTTTTATGAGCCTTAGCCTTAGCTATTATTTGTCTAGTATTCTTAATGTTGATTTTCTTAAGAGAAGATAAGAGAATCACTACAACATTAGTGAATAGAAAATACTACACACATCTAAAACCATTCTATATCAGACACTCTAAAGAAGCATTCTTATTCTTCTTGCTAGCAGTAGCTGGTATGTTGATAGTCTTCGTGAAATTCACTAACTCTGGTGCAGTGGCAATGTTGCATATTCAAGCGCTTGCTCACTACACAGGTATCGAAAGCTGAGCTTACGAAGGATGAATGCCTGCCATCTTCAGTTTATTCCAATTAATCGCTGGAGTCTTAGTCATTCAAGTTTTAATTAGAAGATGAAACTTAATCGGTATCTTCTTCTTAGCATCAGTAATCTGAATGGGCTACGAAGTCGCTGCAGCATTCATTAGAAACCCAATTGGTTACTTATTCATCCAAATCTTAAACGGATTTGCTTACGGCTTATTATTCAACTTAGTTTTAGCTTTAGTGTTAAAACTAGCTTCAAGAAAAGCTGTAATGAACACAATGGGTATTTACCAAACATTCTTAGCTGTCGGAATTTCATTAGCATGCTGATTTGCTCCTTGAGTTAAAGGTCAAATCATGAACCATGATATGTCATTCAACTCATACATGGGTGCATACATGATTGAAAACTGAATTATGTTAGGATGTATCGGCGCTGCAATGATTATCTTCTTCATCGTTGGTTATGAATTTAATAAATTACATAAACCAGAAGTAGTAAAACCATACATCGATAGAACTCAAGCTTTAAACGAATCAGTCGTTTTAAGTAAAGCTATTGAAAAATAATTTCTAACCAAACACTCCTTTTACGGGAGTGTTTTTTTGTACCTATAAACTTAAAATACGCAATAAAAAAGTTCATCCCTTGCGGAATGAACTAATTTATAGATTAAATATCGTTTAGAGAAACTATCATCTCATGATACCAAATCTTCATACTAAAGTAGAGTCTTGAGGTGGGTTTCATCATGTGCTTGTATATGGTACAAAGTTACCTCAAGCCGGGTTAACTTGAATTAACGTTTGATGAGTATTAGTATCCAATTTATTAAATGCTGTATTTAAAGAGGCTGTAATTGGATCAATTACACTAGGAAGCGGTTCTGTTGTATTCTCAGGATTACTGTTGTATTGACTTAAAATACCGTTAAAGTTTACATCAAACACGCAAGTGCCTAAATATGTATTAAACAATTCTTGTTGAGCGTTATTTGACAACCCTTTAAAGATAATTGATTTAACTGTATATTGAGATTTACCAACTGTGTCATTAGACGTTAATTCGGGGTCAATTCTCTTAGTATTACCAATATCTGGTTGTAACTTAATGATATTCTTTTGTCCTTCATATTCATAAGTTACTTTTTTAGTAAATGATAAAGATAATACAGCAGATGACTGAGTATAAGCATAATAAGTCATAGGATTATAGTTTCAATAATTGATTCAGTTTTGTTGTTGTACTAAACAACTATTTTTAGTCTCAGTTTGTTGACTATAAATTAACTTATAGTTAGCATATTGCGCAAAGAATTTAGCTTCATCAAGAGTGAATGGTACACCACTATAAGCTAGATAGTATAGTAATCATCATGATAATCATGAACCACCAAAGTTATTTTCTTCATCAAATCCTTTTTGGTTGGCTAAAACGTTAAACATCTTTAAGAAGTAATCGATTGGAGATACTCTTCTACCGTATGTTGTATATAAAAGTGCATCAGTTGTTAAATCATAACTTGGTTCGTTAGGATCTTTTGCTTGAATAAATTGAGCTAACGAAGGAATTGAAGTTCCGTTGTTAAACGCCAATTGCGGCACCTGCATACTTACTTTTCCAGTGATTGCATTTTTGACTTTAACTGGTGTGTTATTCGCAGTTAAACGGTGACCTTGGAAAGTAAAGGCTTCTAAAGCTCTGTGAATCATACCAGCTTTATCAAAGCTACCAAAACTATTACTTACTTTTTGACCATTATTTAGTCCCACCAATAATGGTGTTAATAAATCCACACCAGTAATATTACCATTCATAATAATCGATGTATATTGAATGTACGGATTTGAACCAACAAATGAGAAGTCCATCAATTTAGCTAATACTTCTGAGAAGTAGTTTGCTTCCGCTGAATCCTTCACAACTTCCTCTTGAGCTTTCTTTAAAGGAATTAAAGCAGTTTTATTCTTAGTAATTTGTTTTGTTAAATTATTATTTTGTGTTTGTAATTGTTGGTTAGTTTTTGTCAATTGGTCCACTTCTTTTTTGTTAGCAGCTAATTGTTTGTCGATAGCTGCTTGAGTTTTCTTCAAGTTATCATTTGTCTTTTGAGCTTCATCTCTTTGTGGAGTTAAAGTATTAACTTGATTTTGTAATGATTTCACTGTTTGAGAAGTAGCTTGAGAATTCTTTAATTGCTCTTGTAATTTTTTGATTTCTTGATTTAACTCTTTAACAGTTTGAGCTTGTTTTCCGGCGTTAGCTTTTTGTTGAGCGTTTGCATTATTTAACTCGTTGTTAATATTGTTAACATCAGAAGTTAATTTGTTGATAACCACTCTCTGAGCGTTAATCAATTTATTGTTAGCCGCCATTGGGTTATCACTGAAAGTTTTTTCAGAAGTATCACCCGCTTGCATTCTTACATCTTTAACAGTATCTAAAGCGGTCGTGTCAGTATGCAATGTTGTTTGAGCTGTTGTTAAATTGTTTTGTGCAGTTTTTACAGCGTCTTGTAATTTAATAATGTCAGCATTGCTTGCATTAGAGTCCAAAGCTTTTGCTAAATTTTGTTTTGCTTGTTGTAATGCTGCTTGTTGTTTATTTTCTGTTGTTAAATCGTTAATAACTTTTGTTAATTGTTTATTAACGTCAGCTAAACTGGCATTTTTGCCTGCTGGTCCATTTTTTAAACCTTCTAATGAATGCAGTCAAGCCTGTCATTCAGCTTTAGGTTCTAAGTTAGGGTTGGCTAATTCTTTTTTAGCTTGATTAATTAAACTATCTACGATATCACCAGTGGTTGTATTAGCTTTAATTTGGTTTTGCAATGCTTTAATTGTGGCATTATTTGAAGCAATACTTTGTGCTAGTCTGTTAGCTCCAGCAGTTTCAGTAGCTGCTTGAGCTTTTCTAATACTTGCAACATCATTCTTTAATTCTTGAGATTGTTGTTGGTTAGCTACAACTTCAGTTTTTAATAAATGAACGACTTTACTTTCAGCATCAATTAATTCTTGTTCACATGTAATAAATAAAGGAACATTGATATCTAACGATTTTAATGCATTAGCGTTTTCATCAGCAATACTACTAATAATTGGTTGGAATGGATTGTTTGCTGTTTTAGTAACACCAGCAATACCTAAATCTTTTAAAATATTTGCAATTTCTGTTTTGTTAGCAGTTAATTGAGCTTCAGTTTTTGGATTTTCGCCTTTTACTAATGTTTGGTCTAATGTACTATTGTTCTTATATAAAGTGGCCAACTTAGTCAATTGTTTTACTAAATTAGGAATAGCTGTTTGTACATTATTACTGCAATCAGCAGCTTGTTGTTGATAAGCTTTTTCGATATTGCTTGCGGTGTAAGTTAAACTATTTAAATCTTCTAAAACTTTTTTAGCTAATTTGTTAAATTCAGCAGACTTAGTCTTATCTGAATTTAATAGTTTTTTAGCTTGGTTTGCGGCATTAGTTGCCATTGTTTTGTATGTATTAACTTGTGCGTTAGCAATAGATGCTTTTTTAGTTAAGTATGGTTTTAAAACATTGTTTAAATAATTAATGATTTGTTCACAAGAATTAGCTGCAGTCAGATTATCCGCTTGTTTTTGTTTATTAACTTCAGCATTTCTTGCCTTAGCTTCTTGAGTTAATTGAGCAATTTTTTTGTTTAAATCTTGTAATTGTTTTTGAGTTTTATTTGTTAAGTTTTGTAAAGCAGTTTTATCAGCTTGAATTTGATTATTTAAAGTTTGTTCTTTAGTACTGTACTGCTTTTGTAATTGAGCGTTAGCAGCGTTTTGGTTTTTTAATGCTGCAGTATTCTTAGCAATTTCACCATTTAACTTATTAATTGCAGTTTGGTTTTTTGTGTCAATTGCATTGTTTAAAGCATCATGATCTTTATTTAATTGATTTTCTGCGTTTAATAAACCATTTTTTGCTTTGTTGATTGTGGCTTCACCATTAGTTAATTCTTTATTTAAAGCTTCAATTGTTTTATTCGCTGCTTTCACTTTGTTTTGGTCTGCAATAATTTGTTGATTAGCTTTAGTTAATGCTGCTTGAGTAACTTTAGAAATTGAACCATTTTTATCTTCTTCTTGAGCAGCTTGTTTTAAGGCGTCCGCTTTAGCTTGTTCTGCGTTAGATAAATCTGCTTGATCAGTAGATAAACCTTGGTTAACTGTAGCAATTTTATTTAATAAAGCTTTTTTAGCGGCTTGTAATTTATTTACATTAGCAGCTTGAGTAGCTACTGCATCTGCATCTTTAGCCACAGTTTGTCTTAATGGGTTTAAAGTTTTATCTTGTGGATTTTGAGCTACATCAGCTTTCATTTGTTTACTTAAAGCTTGAGCTGTTGTTTGTGCAGTTGTATTTTGTGCTACATTTTGAACTACTGTTTGAGCTTCACCGTTTGCTAAGGCGCCATTGCCAGCAGCAACTTCGCTATTAATTTTGGCGATTTTAGCATTATTAATTGCTGTTTGAGCTTGTGCATTATCATCTTTAGCACCAGCTGTTTCTTTGTTATTTTTAGCTTGGTCAGAATTATAAGAATTAGTTGCTTGATTTAAATCATTTTGTAAAGTTGATAATTTACCTATTTGTTTTGTAATTTGGTTAGCTAAATTATCTAAAACCTTTTGATCTTGGACCACTTTATCGTTAGTTGGTTTTACTTGAGCTTCATCAGCTTTAATTAATTTATTTTGAGCTGAAATTTGTGCTTCAGCTTGAGCTTTAGCTTCAGGAGTTTTCGCATTCGCTAACGCTTTTTCAGCAGCAGCTTTTGCCACGTAAGCTTTAGCTAATTTATTTTCTAAATCATGTAAGGCTGTACTGTCTTTATTTAAATCATTAAGTTTTTGTGCTTTTTCAGATTCTAAATTATTTAATTGTGCCAATGGACTTGGAGTTGCTTTTCCATCAACTGAAGAGCCGTTTACTAATTGGTTTAAAGCATCTTTAATTGCTTTAACTTTGGTTGGGTTATAGTTTTTAGCATCTGAATACTGAGCTAATTCTTTTTTGTATTGGTTTAATAAATTGTTGTAAGTTTGAGCTTGAGTTGTAGCTGCTGGAACAGCTTTTTGAGCTGCTGAAGCTACTGCTTGTGCATTATTAGCCACATCTTGAGCAATATTAGCTTGATTGTTAGCAATATTTGATAACGTATTAGCCTTAGTTTGGTTGGCATTGGCTAATGCTTTTTTAGTATTACTAATAGTGTTATTTAATTTTTGTTCTTCAGTTTGATACTTAGTTTTATTAGCCGCTAATTGTTTTTGAGTATTATCAATATTTTGGTTTAGTGACTTAATTTGTTGAGCATTTTTAACAGCTTGAGCTTTAGCTTCAGCCTGAGCTGACGCTAATTTTTTCTTAGTATCAGCTAATGAGTTTTGTAAGTTAGTTGTTTCTTCGTTGGTTAACGCTTGTTGAGCGGCAGCTAATTTTTGTTGAGCCTTACTTAAATTCACCTTATCTTGAGCGATGGTTTTTTGAATATTGCTCAGATCAGCAGAAGCAGCTTTCACTTTTGCGTCGTTTTTTACCACTTGAGCTTGAGCTTTTTCAATTTGTGCATTAATAGTTTTTAATTCGTTGCGTGCTTCATCAATTTGTTTCTTAGTAGCATTTGGATTAACTAAAACATTTTGTTGAACAATTGCTTCTTTGTAAGCATTAGCTAATTTAGTTTGTGATGCACTTAAAATTTTGTCAGCATTAGCTAAGCTGCTAAGAGCTTGAGCTTTTTTAGTTTGATTTTCACTTAAGGTTTGAGCTGCTTTTGCAACGTTTTGTGCCGCTGTAGCAATGTTAGATTGTAATTTTTGAACTGTTGGAGTAACATTTTGTGCTTTAGCTGCTGATGAAGCTGCTGCAGCTATTTTATTAGCATTATTAACCACATCAGTTGAATGTTTTGCTTGTGCAGTAGCGTAAGAACCTTCATTGTTGGCTGTATCAGCATTTTTGCTTGATACAGTTGCATTATTTAATGCTGTTTGAGCAGCGGAGTTGTCTAAGCTCTTTTCAGAATTAGCTAAGTCTACTCTGTTTTGTGTATATAACTTTTGGTTTTTATTGTTTTGATCGTTAATTAATTCATTAACGTTTTTCATCAAACTGTTTTGGTTGTCACCAATGATACTCATTTGTTTTGCCAACAATTTATTAGCACTAGCGATAGCTTTTTGTGCATTAATTGCTACTTGGTTTTGTATTTGAATTGGTTCTGATAATTTAGTAATTTTTGCATTTAAAGTTTTTAATTGACTTTGAATGCCAGCTTCTTTATCTGTGCCTAAATTTGCTTTTAGTTCTTTTAATAATTGAGCTTTTTGGTCGTAATCTTTAGCTAAAGTTGTATTTTTGTCAGATAAACTTGCACTCGCTGTTTGTGCAGTTTTGTAATCTTTAGCTAAACCTTGGTATGTAGATAACACTTTATTAATCTTAGCTACGATATTTTTTAAAGCAGCTAAAGCTTTAGCTCCGCTATGATTAGCGTTATCGTTTTTTAACTTAGGACCTAATTCATTAGTTAACTTTTGAATTAATTTTTCGTATGAAGCTTTAGTTTTAGTTCATTGTTGAACATTAGCTCCAGAATAAGCGTTGTTAAATTGTGCACTTTCTTGAGCGATAGCCGTTGCATTTTTAGCAGCAGCAGTTGCTAAATTGTTAGCATTTTGTGCTTGAGCAATTTGTGTATCAATTTGGTTAGTTTTAATTTGGTGGATTTTGGCTTTTTGCGCAGCAATTTGGTTGTTTAAACCTTCAATTTTAGCTGCATCAGCCTTTTTAGTTTCGTTATATTTATTTGTAACGTTAGCTAATTTTTGTTTTAAATTATTTAATTTATTAGTTAAATCATGAATTTCTTGTGCAGATTTAGTCTTTGTGTCAGCTAAGTCTTTTTCTAATTTTTGAATTTCATTATTTAACTTTTGAATGTTTATGTTTTGTTTTTCAATTCCAGAAGCTAATTGTTTTTTTAATTGTTCTAATTGTTTAGTATTGTTCAACAATTTATTAATTCTGTTTTGACTGTTCACCAATTGTTGTTGAACGTTATTTTTTGTACCGTTTAAACCATCAATATTATTTTTTAACAATTTAATTCTGTTATCTAATTGCTCAATCGTACTGTTTTGTTCTGATTCTGTATGGATTACTTTGTTTTGGTTAGAAGCCAAAACTGTAAAGTAAACTATGGGACCCACAGCTCCAGCAGTAACTAAACCAACAGCCGTGCCTAAAAGCGCTTTTTTTGTGGATTGTTTCATAAATTCAGTTATTCCTTATTAATTATTTTGTTGAGTTTGTCACGATGTAATCGAAGTCTAATGCTGAGTTTGATGAGTTATTAGTATTTGTGAATGTAGAAGTTCCAGGAACATTTCATAGTGTTGCTCACGATAATGATCTTGACAAGATTGAAGTAGATCAATTTGGATCATTAAATAAATTAGAGTAATTTGAATAGCTGTAAGTGCCTTGAGTTAAGTCATTAGCCGTAGCTCATAAGTCAGGTGTATAGCCACTATTGTTGTTGTAATTTCCATTACTTTTTGCATAGCCATTGAAGTTAACGTCAAAAATGATACCTTTGTTATCTGTATTTTCAAAACTTAACATTTTATTGGTAATTGAACTATTTAGTACAAAGTGATCATATTGTCCATTGCCGTCTGATACAGCTAAAGTACCTGCACCAATATCGTTTTTTACAAAAGCTCCGGTTAATAATGATTGTGGTTTAATGACATATTTTTTACCACCCCATACAATGACTGGGTTAAATGTTAAATCAATAATCGCATCTTGAGAGTTGTAGAAATATTGTTCTTGGAAACCAGAACTTGAGCCTTGAGGATATATCATTCTAAGGTCGTATCTCATATTTCCTTCAGTGTTTGTTGAAGCGATGAAATTATATCTAGCTCAATCATTAAAGAATTCTAATTGTTGAGGTGTCAATGGTTTCATCATTTCACTTGGTTTACTTGGATTTGGTAATTTATAGAATGACAATCATTGTTCTAGTCAGTAAGTTAATCATGAAGAACCTAATCTAGGATCTGTATAAGTCATACCAATATCAGTTTTATCTTTGGTGTTACCTTGGTAATTAATTACCGGTCCATAATTAGAGTTAACATTGTTATCGCTTAATAATGAGAAGTACTTCAAGAAGAACTTCAATGGGTTCATATAAGTATTAGGAATATTGTATAAGCCAGCCTTAGCTCATGTATATTGCATATAACTTGATAAGAAGTTGCTGAACGCTGAATTTAAGTTTAAGTTTTGAGATGCTACACCTTGTTGAGCTAAATAAGTAGCTAAATAACCATTACTCATATCATTATCATCAGAAGTTAATGAACTGTAGTTTAAGTAAGAAGTTGGAGTTAATTGAGTTGCAAGAGGCATGAATAAATCGAATCCAGTAGCAGCAATGTTTGCTTGAGTTGGATTGCCACTATTGAAGTAATTATTCATTTGGTTGTATGTAAACTCAGAGAATGCTTCTACGTGTTTAATAATTGCGTCTTCGTCTTTCAAGATAAAGAAAATGCTTTGGTTTGTACTATTGGCTTGATCAATTTGTTTTTGTAAATTCTTTTCAATAACTTTATTTGAATTGATTTGTGTTTGAATTGTTTCGTTATCAGTTTTTAACTTTTTAATTTGTGAATCTTTATCTGCCACAATTTGAGAGTTAGCTTTATTAGCAGCTTGAATTGTTTGGTTTTCAGATTCTAATTTCTTGGTTTCTGCTTTTAAAGATTTTATTTTAGTTTGTGAATTTTCTGCTTCTTGAACTTTCGGTTTCAATTGAGAAATTTCTTGTTCTAATTTATTCTTTTCATCAGTTAATTGAGCCAATTGTTTTTTGTTTTGTGCTGTAGTTGTTTGTAAAGTTTTGTTTGCACTATTTAAAGCGTTTTGTTTATCAGCTTTTTCTTTTTGCAAGTTTTGAATTACTTGTTGATCAGCATTATTTAAACCAATAACAGCTTTTAAAACTTTATCTTTTTGTGCTTGTAAAGCTACGTCAGCTTGACCGGCAGCAGTTTTTAACGCTTTTAATTGGTCTTGTAAATTACCAATATTTTTTTCTGCGGTTTGAACTTTTCCTAAAGCGGCTTTAGCAGCAGCATTAGCTTGATTCAATTGTTTTAAAGCAGCAGCTTGCGCTGCCACATTGCCTTTAGCGGCTTCATAAGCTTTTTGAGCTTTAGCTACATTTTCGTAAGCTGTAACTAAGTCTTTTTGAGGACCATTAGCTAAAGCAACTTCTTGTTGCGCTAAGTTCTTCATAGCTGAACTTAATTTTTCGTTTGCAGCAGCGGCTTTTTGCGCTAATGGAGCTACTCCTGCAGCGGCTTGTTTAATACTATCAATTGCTTTAGTTTGTGCTGGTGTTAATTGAGAAGTTGGACCTAAAGCTTTAGACATGTTTTGTACAACAGATTTAGCTCACGCGATTGTTGGACCGCCTTCTTGTTTGGCTTGAGCAGCAGCATTCTTAGCTTCTTTACTCATTTGAGTTTGTCTTGCTTCGTTGTGTTTAATAGCGTTGTTAGTTAAGTCAATGCTGTTTTGCGTTACAGCAGTATCGAATGGGATAGTTGGTGCGTTTGCTGCTTGTAAAGCTTTACTTAAATTATTTAAATCATCAACTAAACCTAACTTACCATTGATATTTAAATTTTCACGTTGTTGGATGTTCGATTGGTCTGTATTAAAATTGTTTTCTGCAGTAGTTGTATTTTTAAACATTGCATTAAACTTATTGATTTCAGCATTTAAAGCGGTTACTTTTTTAGAGTAAGTAGAGTATTCGCTTTGGAAATCATTGTCGTATGTGCTTGAGCTTGGGCTTAAAGCATTAATTTTATTTACTAACGAATTTAAAGCTTTATAACCTTGAGCAATTGCATTGGCTTGTGTTTCTAAAGTTTTATTTGCATTAGTTAAAGTTGTTAAATCTTTAATTGCAGATTGGTATTCAGAAACTAAAGCTTTTACTTTTGGTTGGTAAGCTTGAACGGTGCTAATTACTTTTTTATATGCTGATACTACATTAGAAGGTAAAGTAGTGTTCTTGATATCAGCGTTTAAAGAAGTTAATAATGTTGTTAAGTAATTATCTAAGTTGGTTTCTTTAGCTAAGTCTAGTTTTAATGAAACCATTTTTGCAGTTTCGTGAGTTACAACAGCTTGTAATTGTTTAGCTCAATCACTGTATAAGTTAGCAGTTGATGTGATTGTATTAGCATCAAATTTAGAGTTGTTTTCTGAGGTTTTTAAAGCATTTTCTGCAGTTTTTAATGCTTGTTCTTTTGCTGCTAATTCTTTTTTAGCTTGAGCTTCATAGCTTGCTAATTTTTTCTTAGCAGTTGCTAATTTCGCTTGTAATTGTTTAACATCGGCATTGCCTTTAGTTTGAATTTCTCCGTTAGCTTTTTTAGCAGCAGCTAATTTTTGTTCAACGTTTTGTAAGTCATTTTTCAAGTCAGCAATTTTCTTTTGGTCATTCGCTTGTTGAGCAGCTTGATTTTTGTCTTGAGCTGCTTGTAATTGGTTTTGAGCATCGTCTAATGCTTTATTTGCTTGGTTAGCCAACGTTTTTAAACCAACTGTAGCAGGATGAGCTTTAGGGTTACCATTAATTTCGTTTTCTAAATTATTTACAGCAGTAGCTTTTTGAATCACATTAGCTTGGTCTTGTTTGATTGCTGGATCAATTGTGTCTTGAATAGCTTTTTTAGCAGCAGCAATTTGTACTGGAGTTGAAGTTGGATTTGCAATAATTCCTTCTTCTTGAGCTTTTTTAGCTAAATCTTGACCTAATTGGTGTTGTGCTTGTGATAAATCGTTATTAGCTTGTTGTAACTTATTTAAAGCTTTGGCTAAATTTTGGTTAGCTGTTTTAGCTGCATCCGCTTTTTGTTCTACATTGTTAGCAGCTTGGTTAACAGCTTTTAATAATTGGTTATTAGTGTCAGTTTTTAATGCTTGCGCTGTTTTAGCTGCGACTTGAGTTGCATTGTTTTTAGCATTTGCGATTTTTGGTAATTGGTTGCTGTTGATTGAATCAGCTGCTAATTGGTTTACTTTAGCATTACTTGCACTCATTTGTGAGTTAGATTCTGCTACACCAGCATCTGCTTTTAATGGCGCAACTTTTGGTAAATGTTGAGCGTTACTTACATCATTATTTAATGCTTGTTGTAAAGCTGGAATTGCGTTGTTAGCTTTTTGTAAAGCTGCTTTAGCAGATTGAACATCTGCTTGATCATTGTGTAATTTAGCTTCATCATTAATAACTTTAGTGTTTAAAGTTTTAACTTCTGGTATTAATGATTTAATTTGGTTGTTAGCAGCAGCAATGGCTTTTTGTTCAGCAGCAATGTTTGTTTTTGGATTAGTTAACGCTTGTTCAGCTTGAGCTTTAGCTTTTAATGCATTAGCTAAAGCTTGTTCTTTTTGACTTAAAGCATTGCTATCTTTGCTTAATTGTTGTAAATCTTTGGCTTGAGTAGCAATTTTATCGTTCACGGCATTTGCAGCTTTTGTAATATCGTTAGCTGCATTAATTAACGCTTTCTTAGCTTCAGATACTTTACTGTTCTTAGTTGGATTAGTTACTGCATTAGCTTGAGACAATAAATTTTTAGCGTTGTTTAAAGCAGGAGTTTGGAAAGTTTTTGTAGCCGTTACTGCTTTAGCTTGGTCAGCGGCTGTTTTAGCTAATTGTTGTGCATTTTGTGCAGCAGCTTGTGCATTTTGAGCGTTAGCTGTATCAGCAGCTGATGCTTCTTGATGCATTTTTTGTTCAGTATCATTTAATGCTTTAGCTAATTGATTTTTTTGTTGAGTTAAACTGTCTACTTTTTGAGTAGCTTGTTTGTCGTAATTCTTTAAAGCGGTTTTAGCATCAGCCAATTTCTTTTCATCTTGTTGAATTTCAGCTTGAGCTTTTTTATTAGCAGCGGCAGCAGCGGCTTGAGTTTGAGCTAATTCTTGTTTTTTGTTAGCAATAGCTTTATTTAAAGCATTAATTTTAGCTGTATTAACATCATTAGTTAATTTAGCTTGAGCTTGAATTAATGCTTCTTTAGCTTGGTTTAAAGCTTTTTGGTTAGCGTTTAATTTAGTTTGATCGTTAACGATTTGGTTTTGTAAATCATCAATCACTTTATCTGTTGCTTGAATATCAGCGTTAGCTTTATTCGCTTTTTTATCTAAATTATCTAATTCCTTTTGAGCAGCTTGTTTTGCTGCAAGAGAAGCTTTAGGATTGTTAATAATTTCTTCTTGAGCTATTTTTTGTCCTAATAATTTAGCTAATGCTTTATTTTGTGAATTTAAAGTGTCGTTATCAGCAGCTAATTGTTTAAAACTTTTAGCTAATTGGTTGTGCAATGCTTGAGCTTTAGTTGCATCTGCTTGCACTTCTTGTGCTACTTTAATTACTGCTTTTTGATCAGCAGCAATATTTTTATCTTTTTCAGATTTATTAGAAGCTGTAGTTTTCTTGATAATGCTGTTAGCGTTTGTAATTGTTGTTTGGTTTTGAGCAGCAGCAGTTTGGTTGCTATTTGCGTTATTTGTTGCGCTAGTAGCGTTAGTGTTAGCCACAACAGCATTAGCAATAGCTAATTTTTGGCTTTCTTTATCTAAACCAATTTGTTGAGGAGTTACTGTTGGTACTTCTGCCTTATTGTAATTAGCTTGTTGTAAACCTTGTAAAGTGTTGATGTTGTCGTTTAAAATGGCTCTATTTTTATTTACATCAGCTTCAATTGGAACTAATGAATTAACACCAGCTTTTACTTTGTTTACCGCATTAACATAATTGTCATTGCTTGTTTTAACAGTTTGTACTTGGTTGTTAATTGCAGTTTGGTTAGCAGATAATTCTTTATTCACGCTAGCTTTGTCAGTTGGACTAGCTTTTAATCATTGGTTTTCTAAACTAGCTTTTTTAGTATAAAGATTTTTTAAACCAGTTAAATCATTTAATAATTGTTGTGCTAAACCTGTGTTTGGTGTCTTACCATTAGCGTTATTTAAAACGTTTAAATCTTTATTTTGTTGTTCTAGTTGGTTATTTAATTTAGTTCTTGAATTGACTAAATTATTTAAGGCTGTTAATGTCTTTTGAATTTGTGTCTTGACATTATTCGGAGTTTTCGGGTTATTTAGAATGGTTTCTAAATTCTTTTTCATTGCAGCGTAAGTGGGAGCGACAGCTTTAGAGTTAGCTAATTGAGCGTTATTGACAGCTGTTTGAGTTGGTAATTCATTATCCACCGCTTGAACATTATCAATCGCTGCTTGTATTAAACGAGCATTGTTAGTTGCTTGTTGAGCTTGGCTTTTGTGGTAAGCGTTTTGTGCATTATTTAAATCAGATTTTAATTGATCTAATTGGTGGGTTAGAGCTGTTACCTTTTGCTTTGTAGACGCTTCTTCACGTGCTAACGCTTTTTGTTGATCAGCAATAGCACTGTCAGTTTTTTGCACTGAATTATTTAAAGTATCTAACTTCGCTTTTGTATCAGCTTTTACTGTTTGAATTTGGTGTTCTAAGGCGGCGATTTGTTTGTTTAAATCGCTGATTTTATTTTTCTTTTGGTTAAAAGTGTTTTGTAAACTTTGGTCTACACTTTTAATTGCATTTTCAGATTTTGTTAATTGAGTAATTCTTTTTTCGTTGTTTTGTTGTTCTTGTTCTAAACTTTTGTTTTGGTTAGTCAAGCCTAGTTGTTGTCCAGATAGGACTTTAATGTCGCTACGTAAAACCTTAATTAAATTATTTTGGTTGTTTTCCGTATGGATTGTTTTTTCGCTCTTATGGCCTTGGAAAGCAAATCATACAGCAGGAGTCACGATTCCAGTAGCTATCATAGCCACAGATGCGGTAATCGCAAGATTCTTCAATATTTTTTTCTTCATATAATCCCTTTGGTCGTTTTAAGATATAAGTTCAATCGTTCTTAATTAAATTACTTGTTAAAAGACATTTTGTCTTTTATATATAAAATTTCAAATTTTAAATATTCTACTTGATTTAAGGCCGAAAAAATCAAGAAAAAACACGCCAAAATGTCAGAAAAAATTAGATACACAAAAAAACGTGTGAGATAATCTCAACACGTTTTTCTTGTGTATTTTTTATTATAAATTTGAATCTACTGGATTATTATTTGGACCATTATTATTGTCATCGTTTTTTGGTGATTGTTCATCATTAGATTCGTTTGAATCCGTTCCAGAGCTATCTTTATCGTTTTCATCAGAAGACTTATCATTTAATTTACTTGTGTTACTATTTAAAACTTCTGGTGGTAATTTTAAGTTTTCGTGAATGTAATCAATTTGTTCTTTTACAATCGTTTCTAACACTAATAAAGTTTCGACAATTAAATCTAATTCTTTTCTGTTCGTTAAGATAATATCTTTAGCGTTTTGGTATTCTTTTTGAATGATTGCTTCGATTGTTTCATCAGCTTCACGAGCAGTTTGTTCACTGTAAAGTTTTTGGTAAGGTTGTTGACCTTCAGAAGGAACATATTGTGTTAGACCCATTTTTGAAGTCATACCTAATTGTAATACCATCGCTCTTACAATTTGACTTACCTTGTATAAGTCGTTTGAAGCGCCGGTAGTAATCGCGTCTTTACCAAAGATGATTTCTTCAGCAGCACGGCCACCTAAAGTCATTCTAACTTGGTTTAATAAATCAACTTTTCTTTGAATACTCATTTCTTGGTTAGCTGGCGTTTGCATTGTATAACCTGCTGCATTACCTCTAGGAATGATAGTAATCTTTTGAACTACGTCTGTATTCTTAGAGTGTAAGCCAACCAAGGCGTGTCCAGCTTCATGGTAAGCAATTTGTCTACGTTCTTCTTCGTTAATTGCTCTTCCTTTTCTCGCTGGTCCACCAATAGTTCTATCAATACCTTCGTCTAAATCGTTAGTTGTAATCACTGTTTGGTTGTTTCTAACTGCTAATAAAGCAGCTTCGTTCATAACGTTTTCTAATTGCGCCCCACTGAAACCAGCAGTTCTTCTAGCGATATCTCTTAAATTAACTTTACTTGATAAGTTTTTGTTTCTTGCGTGAATCTTTAGAATAGCTTCACGGCCTTTAATATCTGGTAAAGTTACTTGAATTTGTCTATCAAAACGACCCGGTCTTAAAATGGCTTCGTCTAAAGCTTCTAATCTGTTTGTTGCAGCAATAACCACAACACCAGAGTCAGTGCTAAATCCATCCATTTCAGTCAATAATTGGTTAATAGTTTGGTCAGCTACGCCGCCACCGCCACCAATAATGTCATTTTTACCACGCTTTGAAGCTACCGAGTCAATTTCATCAATAAAGATAATTGATGGGGCATCTTTTCTAGCTTTGCTGAATAAATCTTTTACTCTCTTTGCCCCAACCCCGACTAACATATCTTCAAAAGCTGAACCAGAAATAGCATAGAATGAACAGTTCGCTTCACCAGCTACAGCTTTAGAAATTAATGTTTTACCAGTTCCGGGAGGACCGTACAACATAATACCCTTAGGCGCTCTCGCCCCCATAGCGGCATATTTTTTAGGATTTTTAACGTAGTCTACGATTTCTCTTAATTCAGTTTCTACTTCATCAATTCCGGCTACGTCTGAGAATCTCACTTTAGTCTTAGTTGGTTTTAAGTTGGTTTTACCCATACCAAAGATTGAATCTTGACCACCCATTTGTTTTTTCATCATGCTGTTAGACATTCAGAAAATTAAGATCAAGATAATAATTGGCACTAATGTTGAGAATAATGCTCATCAATTAAATCCAGCAGGCGCATAAGTTGCATTGTTATATGCAGAAGTTAAAATGTGGATAAGTGGAGATAATTGTTCGTTTAGAGCTGATACACTAGCATTTTCAATGTTTGTAGATGTAATGATTGGACCTTTGTCAGTCATTTGAACAATGATTCTGCTTTGACCAATGTGGTACACCATTAAACTATTGTCAGACGGTAACACTGTTCTGTCAACGTTTACCACAATCGGTAAACCAGCTTTAGGTTGTAATTTTAAGCTAATTTGGTTGCTTGTGCCTCTATAGTAAGCTGCTAATAAAGCCCCATTAGGGTTTGTGGCACTCAAATCAACACTATATTGTTCCCCAGTTACTCTGTCTGTAAAATCTAATACACCAGAACTAATTGTGATCGGTTTAGTAGTTATATTACCAGCTGAAACCAGTGGTAGTTGGCCAGGTGCAGTTTTTGCCTTGCTATCTAGGGTATATGAGACTGTCGGATCAGTTAGTTTAATTTCGGTTTTTCTAGTTGCATAAACAGCAATAATTGCAATGATAGCACCAAGAATCGAAACGATTAACGCTCAAATTCCCAGTTTTTTTCACAGCGTTTTCTTTTTGCTGTCATCTTTTTTACTAGACGCATTAGCTGAAGTGTTAACTTCTCCTTTTGGTTGGGCTAATTCATCACTTTTCTTTCTAGAATCATGTTTATCAAAGAGGTTATAGATTCATGATCTAAATGTAAATCTTTTCAAATTTATAATCTCCTATTTTTTTCTTTCTTTAGGGTCGTTAGAATCTCCCATATACACTTTTTCGTCAAGAATTCCGATGTATGGTAAGTTTCTTAAAATTTCTTTGTAGTCAAAACCGAAACCAACGATGAAACACATTGGAATTTCAAAACAGTAGTAGTCAGCTTCTAAATCCACTTGACGACCTTCTTTTTTGTCTAATAATGTCACAATCTTAATTGATTTAGGGTTTCTTGCTTTTAACATTTCTACAATCATTTTTAATGTTTTTGCAGTATCAATGATATCTTCTAAGATTAAAACATCTCTACCTTCAATGTCAGTTCTTAAGTCTAAAGCTAGTTCAATAATACCAGTAGATTTTGTTCCACCTTTGAATGAACTTGCTGCCATGAAATCGATTTCTAAGTCGAATGTTAACTTAGTTAAGATTTTTCCGATGAATGGAATACATCCTTTTAAAATCCCAACTACAACAGGTGTTTTACCTGCGTATTCTTTATTTAAGTAATCCGCTGCTTTTTGGATTCCTTCTTCAAGTTGTTCTTCAGTGAATAACACTTCTTTAATTCTTGGATCAATTACGTTAGCCATATTAGCTCCTTCTTCCTTTTAAATCTGCATTTTTTTGTATATATAGTTTATTAATTATATTAATATATCGTCTTTTTGTTAAGTAAGACCCCACAAAAGCATGTAATCTTCAATAGAGTTTTATCTTCAAACCGAGTAGCTTTAACGTTAATGTTTTCGGTTTGTAATTTGGTTTGTAAATAGGCTTTGATTAAACTCTTTTTGTCTTTAAACATAATCAAATCACAAACTACAGTTAAGTCTAAATTACTCACCATATAACCACGCTCATCCATTAGTGAAAGTGCTTTCTCTAGAATAATTTCAGAATCTAAATTCTTATTTTTTACATCTGTATCACTAAAATGTTCACCTAAATCTCCTAGACCTAAAGCGCCTAAAATGCTTTCGGCTACAGCGTGTAAAATTACATCTCCGTCAGAGTGAGCTACCACTTTATATTGGGTTTCAAAAATAATACCACCTAACTTTTGTTGCGTAGTTTCTGGCACTAGATTATGGTTATCAATTGAGTTACCTATTTTGAACATGTTAAGATGTTACTTTCTTGTCCAGAATATTCAAAGAATAGTACCATATCATTCTTTAACCATTCTTCTTTAAGATTATTGACACTTTGTGTAACCACTAAATAAATTGTGTTATCTTCTCACTGGTTAGTAATGCCGTATTCATCGTAGTACACGATTTTAATATTCATTTTTTCTTCTCTTAAACAGTTGAAAGCGATGCCTGCTGTTAAACTTAAACAGTTTGTACCAACCACTAAATATTTAGCATCAGGAATAATTTTTTTTAATACTTGTCAAGCACCAGTATATAAATTAATGTAATGTTCACCTTGAATTACTTTCATTTTTAATATCCTCTTTTAAATAATTTCGCTAAATATTGTCCTGTGTACGAGAACTTCTTAGACATAGCGACTTGTTCAGGAGTACCAGTGACTAAAATGGTACCACCTCTATTACCACCTTCAGGACCTAAATCAATAATGTGGTCACACACTTTAATTAAGTCTAAGTTATGTTCAATAACAATAACAGTGTCTCCGTTATTGACGATTTTGTTTAATACTTCAATTAATTTCGCTACGTCATGTACGTGTAAACCTGTTGTTGGTTCATCTAAAATATATAAAGCTTTACCTGTTGGTCTTCTTTGTAAGAATTTAGCTAGTTTAATTCTTTGCGCTTCACCACCGGATAAGACGTTTGATGGTGTTCCTAATGATAAGTAGCCTAAGCCCACTTCCATTAATAAACTTAGTTTTCTATGAATAGCTGGAACATTTTTAAAGAATTCTGTTGCTTCTTCAATCGACATTGATAACACGTCGTAAATTGATTTACCTTTAAACTTCACAGCTAAAGTTTCTTCGTTATATCTACGGCCACCACATTCTTCACATTTAATGTAAACACTTGGCAAGAACTGCATATCAATTTTGATAGTACCGTCACCTTGACACTTTTCACATCTACCGCCTTTCACGTTAAATGAGAATCTACCTTTTTGGTAACCTTTTTCTTTTGCTTCTGGCACATTCGCAAAGACGTCTCTAATATCATCAAAGACACCTACATAAGTAGCCGGATTACTTCTTGGTGTTCGACCAATTGGATCTTGAGATACTTCTACCAATTTATCAATATGGTTAGCTCCTACCAAATTCTTGTAAGGTGCATGTTCTTGGAACTGGTTAAAGTTTAAGTTAGTGATTCCTTTTGATAAAGTATCTAAAACTAAAGTAGATTTACCAGATCCTGAAACCCCAGTAACTGCAATCATTTTGCCTAATGGGAATTCAACATTCACATTTTTTAAATTATTTCCTGAAGCACCTTTTAAAATAATTTTTTTACCGTTACCACCACGACGAGTTTTAGGAATATCAATCCGCATCTTGCCTGATAAATATTGTCCCGTTAACGAATTAGGATCATTTTTCACTTGTTCTGGCGTTCCTTCAGCAATTACATTACCACCATAAACACCTGCTCCAGGTCCGATATCTACAAGTCAATCGGATTCTGCCATTGTGTCTTCATCATGCTCTACAACGATTAAAGAGTTACCTAAATCACGAATTTCTTTTAAAGTTTTGATAAGTTTTTCGTTATCTCTTTGGTGCAAACCGATTGAAGGTTCATCTAAAACGTATAACACTCCAGTTAAGTGTGAACCAATTTGGGTTGCTAATCTAATCCGTTGAGCTTCTCCACCAGATAATGTCATTGCACTTCTTGATAAAGTTAAGTAATCTAACCCAACATTAACCAAGAATTGTAAACGGTCTACAATTTCTTTCATAATTAACTTTGAAATAACCTTTTGTTCTTCAGTTAATTCCAACATTAATAAATAATCGATGGCATCTTGAATATCCATTTCGGTTAAATCAATAATGCTCTTGTCGCCCAATTTTACCGATAAAGCGGTTTCATTTAATCTTTGACCACGACAATGTTTACATTTCTTTTCTGACATGTATTTAGAGTAATATTCTCTCGCCATGTCACTAGTGGTTTCTTCGTGACGTCTTTTAACTAAATCTAAAACCCCTTCTACCATTTCGTATTGTTCATATTTTCTACCGTTAGCAGAAACCATTACAACTTCGATTGGAGTATGACTACCGTGCATTAAGATATCTCTATGTTCTTCAGATAAATCTTTGAACGGTACATCAGTAGGAATCTTGTAATGCAAGATTAAAGATTCAAATCTTTGTCAATCTAAATTAGTGGTATTCACTGTATTCTTAAAGAAGTCAATGGCTCCATCATTAATTGATAAATTCTTGTTTGGTACCATTTTGTTTTCATCAGGTTCATAAGTAAATCCTAAACCCTTACAATGTCCACAAGCGCCTAACGGGCTGTTAAATGAGAATAATCTTGGTTCTAGTTCTGGTAAACTAAAGCCGCAAATATCACATGAATAGTTTTCGTTAAATAAATGGTCTTCATCGTTGTAGTGAACAATAATCCGTCCGCCGCTACGTTTTAAAGCAGTTTCTACAGAATCGTTTAATCTTGATCTAGTTTGTTGGTCTGGTCTTAATACAATTCTGTCAATCATCACATCGATGTTGTGACGTTTATTTTTTTCAAGTTCGATTTCATCATCTAAACTATAAACTTCATCATCGATTCTGACTCTTAAGAAACCCTCTTTTTTCAACTTTTCTAATAAATCAGCGTGAGTACCTTTTTCGTTTTCAACCACAGGGGCCAATAAGATAAGTTTAGTGCCATCTTCTAATCCCACAATAAAGTCAACGATTTGTTTAATGGTTTGAGTTTTAATCACCCCGTGTCCATGAATACAGTAAGGCGTCCCAATTCTTGCATATAAGACTCTTAAATAGTCATAGATTTCTGTAATAGTTCCCACTGTTGATCTGGGATTGTTAGAAGTAGATTTTTGGTCAATGGCAATACTTGGTGATAGCCCTTCAATGGAATCCACATCTGGTTTTTCGTTACCACCTAAGAATTGTCTTGCATAACTAGATAAAGATTCTAAGTATCTTCTTTGACCTTCAGCGTAAATCGTATCAAAAGCTAATGAAGACTTTCCAGAACCAGATAATCCAGTAATTACTACTAATTTATTTTTAGGAATATTAATATCGATGCCTTTTAAGTTATTTTCCCGTGCACCTTTAATTACAATTTCGTTATCAAACTTAGCCATGTTTTTCACCTTTCTTTAATTCTTCTAAAAAGATTTCTGCTAGTTCGTTTGTTTTAAAATTATTAATTTCTTCTTGAACTTTATCAATTTTGTTCTGAATAAGTTCGTTTTTGTTTTTTTGCGAGTCGTTAAAATCTGCATTTAGCAGTTCATTTACCCGGTCCAAAACATTAAATAGGTTAGGACTTAATTGATAAATTTTCGTTAAGATAATTTTCTCAAATTGATTAAAATCTTCTGTCGACAGACTGTGCAAAACAATATAGCCTAAACCCAAGGCCACCCATAAACGGTTAACTGTTTTCATGACGTTTGCTATCTTTTTCTTCCATATAATTTTCTAAACTTTTATTTAATTGGTTTTTGTAGATATCTACATCTTTTTTATTACGTTTAATAAATGACGAAATAGCCTCTGAATTCTTTTTCAGAAGCGTTTCAGCTACGTCTACGTAACTGGAAATTTTTACAATAGCTTCTACCATTGAGTTTAGTTTTTCTGATTTATACGTTAAGTCTTCTACTAAGTAATCTAATTTTTTAGACACAATGTTGATTTTTCTAAACGCAATAATCATGTATAAGAATGCAATAATCGCTAGAACACAAACGGTTGCGATTAGTCCAATAAGTCAAGTCGGCATATTTTAATCTCCTTAATACTGTTTATTTTACTTTATAAACTGAACCAAAAAGAAAAGTATGCCCTCCAAAAAATGGGGGACATACTTTTTCAATTATTTAAAACTGATTTTACCGGTTGGTACCGGAATAATTCAGCTTAAGTTATTAGTTAATTTACAAATACCTCAACTATTTGTGTATAGTGTTGGTACTGAGAAATTAATACTAAATTTGTATAAGTACACGTCTGTGCCTCTAATTGTTAACAACACCGATGATAAATCGGTTGAGTAGTTGATGAACGGATAGTTAGAGTTGTGGAAGGCTGAACCAAATTTGAAATATTGGTTAATTTCGTGGTCTAAGTCTTTCGGTTGAGTGTAAGTCATAGTTTTTTCGCCATTTGGACCCTTAGCTGTTCAAGTCACATTGCTTTTAATCATTGCTTCTAAATAAGTTTTAAACTTCTTTTTCATGCTATTTTCTTCAATTGTGACGTTTCATAATGATCCATTTGAAACAAAGTTTTTAATTGTTGTCGCGATTGGCTGAGAATAAATTCATTCACTGTAATTAAAGTTATTACTTGTTGAAATGTTAGCCATAATCACTTTAATCATGTTCTTCCATAAGTCACCTAAGACAAAGACGTTGTTACCAACTGAATCTTTTAAGATGTGGCTTGAATCTACAGACATGAATTTATTAACTAAATATCTATATTGAACTTGTCCGTTAGCGTTAACATACGGATAAACTTGTGAATTATTTGCCGTATAAGTTAAGTTTACTGAGTTGAAAGGGCTCACGACTAATTTGGCTGGAGCTAACACATTACCCAACCCACCTTGATTAATGGTTTTTAAAGCCACTTTAATAATTGATTGAACTTCTGGGGATAAGTTAATTTTCTTACCGTTGGGACCAACTAAATTATTTAAATCTAATGGCTTGCCGTTGAAACCGATGATTTTATCTGTAGCAATTCTAATACTGTTTAAGAAGTTTACTAAAGGCATAAAGTTTCAACTAACTGTTTGTTTGAAAGCTAATCTTCAAGATTGGTCTAATGTAACTGACTTATTACCTTTGTTATAAGTGAAGTTATCTTTATTAACGGTTGCAATAATGTTATCAGTTAACATATCGGCTAAAGTAGTTTTTTGAGTACCTACTTCCACATTAAAGAAAGAGTCCACTAATTGTTTGATACTAGCAGCAGATAAACCACTGTAACTAATAGCATCAAATACACTACCAATCATTTTTAAAATTTGACTAGCCTTGCCAGGTATGGCTTGAGATAAATAAGTGAATAAAGATACATAATTAGATTGGTTAGCATCCAACGCTGGATCTAACGTTCTAATGTTCATAAACACTTTATTTAGTCCCATTTGTGAAGAAACTTCACCTGGCGGTGTTGGAGGCTCAGGAGTTGGTTTAGAATCAGTACCATTCACTTTATCGGCGTATTTAATTAATTCTGTAACTCATTTACCAATAGCGATGAAGATATCTCTTACTTGCTTATTACCAAATTCTGGTTTACTAAACGTTTGTAAGATAACTGGTAAGTTTTCAAACACAAAATCAATGATTGAAGGGTTAGTTTGTAAAGTAAACATTGCGTGTTTTAACATCGGAATTACTCATGCCAAACTTTCGTTTGTTGAGAATAATTTTTCTAATGTTGAATACAATGCCCCAACGTTTTTTACTCATTTTTCCATTTCTGGTAAAGTTTTATTAGATTCGCCGATTTGTTGAATTAATTTACTAAAGGATTCAATTTGTTTTTCAAATCCAGGAACATGAATTTCGTTTAATAAATCTACTAAATTTTTTCAGTTAAAGAAGATAAAGTTAGAAACCGGTCTTGGTGAGAAAATATTAGAAATTAACGCTGATAGCGGTTTATTATCAGTTAACACAATCAAAATATCATATAAATATGGACTTAATGATTGTAATCAATCTGCAATAGTTGGATTATTTGCTCAAGAAGTGGCAATTCCTTGAACCCCTCTTGTAAAGATGTTCATCTTATCCAACTTAACTTGTAAAGAATCAGCAACGATTTGATTTAAATTTGTTGCCGTTAAATTATTCATTGCATTATTTAAGATTGGAGCGGCTTGTAAATAAGTTGTACCCGCCACAACATTATTAACCAATGTTTTTAACGCGTATGAATATTCAAATAAGTTTAATGGTTGTACTCAATTATTTGCGTATTGCGTAATATCATTCACCATAACATTAATACTTAAATTACTAAAAGCTGTAGTCAAGTAAGCTTGATTATTAGCGTTTTTATTTTGTACTAAATAAGGCGATACTTCTGAGTTATGGAACCCAATCACTAACGATACCGTTTGTTTAGGTTGGATAGTTAATGAAGCTAAGTTATTAGGCAACGTAAAAGTTTGTGTACTGCCTGATAAGTTTTGTAATTGTCAAACTATATTACCGTTAATTTGGTTTTGGTCGTTAACCGTTAAGTTGCTACCAGTGTATACTTGAGAATTTAAGATGTTTTGACCAGCTCAAGAAGTTACTACACTCGATGTGTAAGTCTTCAAGAAATAATCCACATCTAGATTTAAGTTATCTAAATTTAAATGTTTATTGTAAGTAGTGCCATTACCAAAGTATACTTGGTTGAACTTATTAATAACGTTTTCACCGTGAATAGCGTCGTTGTAAGTTGCTAAAACTGGTTTTAGCAGCATATTCACTGAGTTAGTTGAATTATCAATGGTTTTATATGAAATCATTGAAGGTAACTCTGGTGATCAGTTAATAATCTTCTTTCAATCATTTTGAATTTTTAAGTTGGCAATGTTAAATTGAGGTTCTACTTCAGGAACAATAATTGGGTTGAAATTTAAGATCAAGTAAGAAATTCCTGAATTAGGAATAAAGATTTTATACACTAATTCTTGATTTTTACTGTTGTTAATAATTTGCTTATCGTTTTCGTCAATTACTGTTCCCACCGGAATAATACTTTGACCTAAAGATGCAATAATTTGTTGAGCAGAATAAGTACTTACTTCAGACATAGAAATGCCTTGGAAGAACTTCGACGCTTGTACTAAAATAGGTTGTACGTACTGAACATTTTTTACCTTAGGGAAGTGAATCACAATTTGGTTCACCGGGATGTTTTTAGTAGCATCGCTCGTTACTACAGGAATAGTTAGAGTATTACCGTTAGGGAAGTTTACTTTGTCATATTCAGGAACTGAATAAGCATTGAAAAACTTATTATCTGGTAAGGCTTTATTAATAGCGGTAATTAAATTAAAAGGCGTTTTGCCGTTTGTAAATTGTGCTTTTGTATCAAATTTAATTTGTTGATAACCATAAAACACGTTTTCATCAGGGAATAACAATGTAGAGTTTAAAGATAAAACTTTAGTTTCAGGCTGGTAAGAATAATCTTGAACCGTTGCGGTTGAAGAACAAGAAGATAACATAACAGCTAAAGGAGCAACCGCTCCAGTAACCGCAAGTAAACTTGCTCCAATCGCAAATGGTTTAATTCACTTTTTCTTCTTCATAATTGTGTCTTACCTCTTTAATCCGTGTTTTAAATTATTTATTAAATTCAACATTAAATACATAGTTATAAATAGCCGATTGGCTATCGTCAGGATTGCTTGTAAAAGTAATTCTGACCCCATTTTGAATAACATTGATGTTAGATCAATAGTTGTAAATTGTGTTTGTCTTACTATCAAGACAATTTCTCAATGGTTGTACATCATCTTGTTCAGCTACATAGGCTTTTAGTTTGTTGTAAACTGCTACCGGATTCATAGCTTTTAATTGAATTGGTGAGATTGCACCAAACACTTTATCAGTTTCTGCTTTCGTTAATGTGAAATCAGTTTTTAAAGTTTTGTTTAAATATGGCGACTCTTTAATTTTGACAATGATGTCACAATATTTATTTCAAACATTACCCACTTGTTGTTCAATGCTACTCTTGTATTGTTCGTTAGGTGAGTAAGTAATAGTGATGATATCCGAACCTTTCGGCGGTAAAGTTACATTTACCACTTTATATAAAAAGGCTGGGATATATGGCACTGTGTTCGGTTTATTATTAACTGTTTGAGGGGTTGCCAAGTTAATTGCGGTAGTTCATTCTACGTTACTAATATCTTGGGGTAATGAATTCATAATCGTAGGCATATTTACTTGATCTAAGTTAATTTCTAAAGCTTTTTTCTTATTTACAGTCACTGGAGTGCCTAATTCAGGAGGGTTGATTAAATTCCCAGATAAATTAGCCACTGGAACTTGAGGGATCGTTAATTTTAATTGTTCCATGCTGTCTTTATTAGAGTTAGTTAAAGTTACAACCATGTTTACAAAAATCGCAGTGTTTGCCATGAATTCAGATTCTAAATTAGTAATTCTAGTGTGATCATTAATTTGGAAACCAGTTTTTAACACGGCTGGGATTTTATAAGCTTTAATGGTATTAATGATTAAAGCAGGGTCACTCTCTTTAATCGCTTGCCATTCTGCAAAGGTTTGCTGTCCGAAAACTATTAACGGTTCTTTTAGACTCACATTATAAACTTTTGCGTTCTGAGCAATTACGTTTTGTGCATAATGTTTAAAAGGTGAACTACAAGAAGTTAAAGTCAAAGGAGCTGCCACCACAGTGACAGCTGCCAAGAATCCTAATGGAATAACATACTTTCAAAACTTCTTTTTCAAGATAATTCTCCTTTGACTTATCTCACTGAAATTTCTTGAGATAAATTAATTTTCTTCAATTGGTTTCAAACATAAATGAATAAACCAACAAAGATTGAAGCAACTGCTCCGAATGCAGCAAAGTAAATTCATACTGGCGCTACTGGAGCAATGATGATGTTAAAGGCTGAGAAGGCAATTGCAGTCACGGCCGCTAACATACCGTATGTAAATGGAATTGCTAATGCAGTTCCTAAGAATAAAACAATTAGATATACGAATAAGAATGAGAAGGTGTTCTTTAAGTCTGAGTAACCTAGAACTTTCATCAATGAAATCAATCTCTTAGCTTCCACAACAATCATTGAAGCTAATAAAGCAATAATAATGATTAATGTTGGGATTAAACAAGCTGTAATAACTTTTTCAATATTCGCTAAAGTATTATCAATTGTTGGACCGATCGTGTTGCTAATTAATGGTGTATCAACACTTTGTAATTGCGTTACGATTGGTGAAGTATTACCAAATACTTTAACAATGTGTCTAACGGCATTACCAATTAAGTCTGGTGACATTGCTTTATATAGCGCGTTAGATTCAGCATTATCTACGTAGAATGGATTTTGTTTATTTGCAGGGATTGGTACCAGTTTGTTGCCATCTTGACGATCAACCATTTCGTTAATTGAAGTGATTGTGTTCATTTCTTTTAAGTTGTTTCAAACTAAGTAAGCTTGTTCCCCACCGTTTACTTGGCCAGGTTTAGTACCAATATTTGTGTTTCAAGCACCTTTTGCAGTGCTCATACCACTAGGAGCATAAACCCCACCGAAGTTCATTGCAAATTCAGGGATTTCTTGTTTTGTAAAGATACCATTAAACGGTACATAACCTCTACCTGGGTGTTTTGGACCTCTTCATTGAACTGGTGTTGCATCAGTACTGAAGTTTTGGTATCCTAACACTTTGTTTGCAATACTTTGAGATGTGTAGAATTGTTCTTCTGATTTAGAATCAGTAATTCCAACTACTTTGAAAGTAGTTTCTGCACCAGCGTAAGCTGGTTCGCCGATATTTTCTAAATTGAATCTATCGTATGTGTTGTTTGGTAAGATTTGAATTTCGCTACCAACGTATAATTTATACTTTCTTTCCACAACTTCGTTCACGATTAAAGGATAAACTGGTTTACCATTTTCTTCTGGTAAAGTTGAGTTTAATAAGTATTTCAAGTCTTGGTTCTTACTGTTGTATAAAGTTAAGAAGTCAGAGTCTGGCTTAATACCGTTAATTGTGGCCGCAAATGGTTGAATCTTCACACCATTCTTTTTATCCACTGTGGCTTTAATGTAAGTATAAGTTTCATCATTTGGTTCTAACGGAACCGCACCTTGAACCATTAAGTAACTGTAGTTTCTGATTGGTTGATCAGCCTTACCTCTTAATGGGTTATTTGGATTGACATATTTGTATCAGTATTGGAATAATGGGTTATTCACGTTAGTTAACATTTCAACAAATAAACGAGTAGCCTTAGGAGTCGCTTGGTATGAAGGTGCTTCTAAGATTGCGTGTTTTTGGTTGATAATTCATTCTTCTTTTTCTGTTAACGGGTTCTTTTGTCTGATGAAGATTCATTCAGATTGGTTTGGTGCATTGTTGAAGTCTGCAGTAATTGGTGAACCGTTTAAAGTGAATGGTTGTGAGTTAACACCTGGTAAATATGTTGAGTAGTAGATTTTTTGTCCGTTGAATGGACTATTAACTCCCGGAATCTTTTCACTGTGACCACCACTTAACGCAAGGTCGTTTTGTTGTTGTAGTCAGTAGTAGAAGTCATAGTTTTGTTGTACTTGATTTTGTAAGTAAGTATCAGCTAACGAAATGACTGATTGTGGAGCAATTTGTTGAGCTACGTTTCAAGGGTTAATCATCGCACCAGCAACATCTAAAGTAACATCTAAGTCTAACTTAGTAAATACTTTATTGTTGAAGAATTGAATGTTATGGTCTAATTCAGTAGCTACTTTATTTGATGGCAAGAATAAACTTGTAAAGTATTTATTCTTTGCGTATGGGTAAGCCAAGGCATTAGCATAAGCTTGACCACTATAGTTGAAGGTGTTACCTGGTGCGTTTGGCGCATCATAGTTACCATCAGTTGAACTGAAGGTTGTATAGTTGTTGTACATACCTTCTTGAGCAATACCTAATTGTGTGAATGGCATTGCAGAGTAGTATCCATCATTAATTGTTGGTGAATACAAGTTAAATGCAAATGTATATTGTCTGTTTCTGTTTGTGTAACTTAGAGAGTTTTGGAATTCATATAAACTACCAACGGTAATTGTTGATAACGAAATGAACGCAAAGACAATTCCGGTTAAAACAATAAATCTCGTGATGTTACCCATCATGAATGTTCATCTAAATGAACTTAAAGCACTTAACTTAGAAGTTAATTTCTTAGTGTAAATAATTAACGCGTTCATTCTAAATTCAGATGATGAGTTTAGAATTTCTTGCGTATTCTTTCTTAAAGTTCAGAAAATTACTAAAAGAATTAATACATAAAGAATGACAAAGACAATTAATGGAATGATAAAGAATAATCACCATTGCATGTCTAAGTGTGGAATGGATACGGTTCAGTAGTTTAAGTAAACACTGTTCATTGGTTTCATTAAGAAGTAACCAATTAAGTATCCTAATGCCCCACAGAAAATAGCAGGCACTAAAGCGAACGGGAAGAATGAAGTTGCTAATTCAGCTTTAGAAATACCGTTAGCTAACCCTACCCCGAAGGTTACTTTACTTTGCTTAATAATAGAACGTAGTAAAGTTGAAATGAAGAATAGTGATAATAAAGCAATGATTAAAGCAATTACTAATGTAATGATTAAAATGATATTTTTTAAGTTATCTAAGAAGTTGGCTCTTAAATAAATTACGTAGTTTGGTTGCTTTGGATCGTTAATTAAGAAAGCAGTATTTTCACCATAGTTCTTAATTGTAAATTGTTGAACAGCTTCAAACAATTTATGTCTAGTTTCGAATAAACCATATTTACCGTTGAAATCAGGAGGATATCTCACTGAGTAATACAATTCTGGTTTATTTGATGTCCCAAAAGTTGCTCTAGCAAAACCAGCGTTATTAACAAACAAGACTCCACTATCAGTACTGTTAACCAATAATTGGTTAGCATTTAGTACCGGATACATAATGTTTGGTGCCATACCAGCCCCAATCAAGACGTAATTTAGTGAGTTGACTTTAATTTTGTATTTATCTGGTAATTCAGATAATCATGTTAAGAAGTCAGGATAAACTTGTTCAGTTTTTGTAACAGGATTATAAACCGTGTGTGCTGTCGTTGGGTTAGTTGAAGAGTCCACATTTAAATAAGTTTTAAATGGTAACTTCAAAGCTTGTTCTAAAGTTTCTTTAGGAATGAAATCTTTAGTCCCAGCGTTTGCTCTCATAAAGTTTGAAGAAGCAATTGCGAAGTATGATGTAGGATCGTATACATCGGCTGTAAATGGCAATTGAGCGTTATCACCTAGTAGCGGAATGTTTTCCTTTAAGTCTAAAGTAAAACCATAACCGTTATAAGTGAAGCCGTTAATCCCCATTAAGCTTCTTCACTTGTATCAATATGAGTTTGTATTAAATTTATTTGTTGGGTTTCCTGCAGCATCCACTTGTCATAAATTGTAGTTTTCATTAAAGACAGTTTCATTCTTTGGCACTTCGGCTAAAGGTGCGATTGTCTTAATGAATTTTTCAGTAGATGCAGTATCTAGATTTCAAACCGCATTTAAAATTGCTTTGGCAAAGTTTCATGGTTGTTGTTCCATGTAGACTTTGTAATTAAAAATGTTTTTTTGATATCCGGATACGTTCGGATTACTAATTTGAATTGATTCAAAGTATTTGAACCCACTCATCATCACTGGCATATTCGCATTCGTATATACCATAGTTGGTATTTCACTACTACCATTTTGTAAAACCAAGTTATTAACTACTGTTGGGTTAATTGAAGAAGGCTGTTCATTGTTTGAAAGAATGAATGACTTTCTCGTTAACATGTCAGATAAGTTAACAGTTTTAGAAATAGAGTACTGTAATCCTAATTTAGATAACTCGTTTTGTAACTGAATATCAGCTGGAGAAGTTCCAGGTAGATAAGTTTTACTACTGTTATCTTTAGAGTTAGCTTCGTTAATACTTTTAGTAACCACATTAGCTGGAATTGACACTGTAAAGTCTGCTAGATTACCTTTGTTCAAGATATTACTTCTAGAGGCTTGTAAAGAGTCATTAGATAAAACAATTGTGACCAAAACAGTTACAGCAATAAGCAGTAACAACATTAACTGCACCAATAAAACTCTTGATTTTCACAAGATTCTAAAGGCATTTAATATTAAAAGTTTAAGTTGGTTAAATTTTTCCATTTTGATTACTATATTTATAAATAAATATATTTATTATAACAAAGAAAATTTTAGAGAAGAAAAGCGGTCTAGAAATCGCTCGGAGAGAGCGCTTTTTAAACCGCATTTACTATTGATTGTTGTTGAAAAGTTCTAATTAGTTGTTGCTAATGATAACTTTTACACCAGCACCCATTGTTGGAGATACACTAATGTTTTGGATGTATGCACCTTTAACAGTTGATGGTCTTCTTGATTTGATTAATTGTAATAAAGCTTCAATGTTTTCAACGATTAAGTTAGCTGGAGTTGAAACTTTACCTACACACATGTGGATGTTTCCGTATGTGTCAGTTCTGTATTCTGTACGACCTTTTTTGAATTCTGAGATTGTTTTGATCATATCAGTTGTTACAGTACCAGTTTTAGGGTTAGGCATTAAACCACGAGGACCTAATACTTTACCGTATCTTGCTAATTGAGGCATCATTTTTGGAGTTGTAATGATTAAGTCGATTTGACCGATCATTTTTTCAACGTCTTGAATAATGTCTGATCCACCGAAGATGTCAGCGCCAGCTTCTTTAGCTTGTTCAGCTGTAATGCTGTCGTCGATTGCTAAGATTCTAACTTTTTTACCGTTACCGTTTGGTAATGAAATAGAACCACGTAATTGTTGTTCAACTTTAGTTGTATCTAAGTTTAATTTGATAGCAACGTCGATTGAACCGTCGAATGAAGAGATTGATGCTTTTTGAGCTATTTCTACAGCTTCTGCTAAGTCGTAGTGTTTGTTCTTGTCAACTAATTGACTAGATGTTGTCATTTTTTTAGTTAATTTAGCCATTAGTTGTTACCTCTGTTTTGACGTGATAATGGGTTTACGCCTTCGATTTCGATACCCATTTGTTTTGCAGTACCAGCGATCATTCTTAAAACAGCTTCTTCATCGTAAGCGTTTGTATCTGGTAATTTGTATCTAGCAATTTCTAATGCTTGTTCACGAGAAATTTTAGCTACTTTTTGTTTAGTTTGGTCTTTAGCGCCAGATTTAATCTTAGCTGCTTCTTTTAATAAAATTGTTACAGGAGTTGTTTTTGTAACGTATGTAAAACTCTTGTCTTTGAATGCAGTAATGATAGTTGGAATAACTTTTCCCATTCTATCTTTAGTTGCGTCGTTGAATTGTTTTGTAAATTCAGCCATGTTGATACCAACAGATGCTAATGCTGGACCTGGCTTAGCTTGGCCACCGATAAGGTTTAGCTTTGCAATTCTAGTAATTTCTTTTGTTTTTGCTTTAGGAGCCACATGCAATACCTTGCTTTCTTTGAAATGTATTCACTACGTGGTAAGTTCTTATATCTGTTTTATTGAACGCGAGAGTAACTTCTCTACCACATGCTAATAAAGTTTTTAGAGTATAAGTTTACTATACACGTGCTAAATTATAACAAATTATCAAATTGATTCTTAAAATAAATACATTACGAGTCTTTTTTAAAACACTTTATAATCAATAAATAGCACTTTGTTTGACTAAAAGAGAGGCATTATGAGAAGCGAACAGTTAGATAAATTACAAGGTCAAGATTTAACCTTTTTAGACATTGAAGCCACTGATTTACCTGATGATAAAAGAATCATCCAGTTAAGTGGTTACAGAATTAGTGCAGACAGAGAAACTATTTCAACTTTTAATGTCAGATTTAATCCTCAACAACCCTTAACTAACGAAATTATTAACCTACTCAAACTAGACGATGACGAATTAAGCCACATGCCTTTATTCAAAGACAAAGTCGATGACTTAATGCCCTTTTTAGAGGGAGCTGTTTTAATTAGTTTCGGTTCTTTTGACAAAATTCAATTGCAAAAAGAATTCGAACGTCTAAACAGAGAATTACCTAACGAATGGTTTGATTTACAACACTTTTTAAAAGAGTATTCTGGCACTGAAATTTCTTTAAAAAACTTATACACTTTAACCGTACAAAATCCTGATAGTACCTGTCAGCACGACGCTTTGTACGATGCATTGATGTTAAGAGACGTATATTACAAAGTTTTAGAATTACCAGAAGAAGAGGTGTCTAAGTACTGCAAAATCACTAATTTATTACCCCGTGATTTATACCCAAAACATAAGATTTTTACCTCTAAAGAATTGAACAACCCTTGCAAAAATCACCCTAACGAACAGTTTAATCCAGTGATTATCAAGAAACTAGAATTGGGCTACTTTGACTTAAAAAACCGAATTACTAAAGAGGTTGTGCGTACTTCTTATATTAAAAATATGGAATACGAAATTTGAAACCCAAGACAGTCAGAAACTAATGTGTATAAATTCACACAAAGTTTTGATTTATCTGAAAGTACTTATGAAGATTTCTACCAACCTAGAGCCGAACGTTTTTTAAATAAATTAGTAACTAATTGTCAAAACAGAGCATTCTTTTTTGATAATGTAAGCAGAAAAAATATTAGCCACTTATTAGAGAATATTTACGATGCTTGCGGTGTTTATTACCACCTAACTTACATCACATTAAACTATGTGATTAAGTTGAAAAAAAGAACTGATGACGAAAGCTTAAGTTGCATTGATTTTTACAACAAGTATTTGATGCAAGAAGACTCACGTATCCAAGCAAAATTTACAGGATTTAGAACATGAAAAAAATTACCATAAATACTAACGATGCTAATCAAAGATTAGACAACTTTTTACTGAAAAGCTTTCCGAAATTAACGAAAGCCGTTTTGTATAAAGCTATTAGAAATAAACGTGTAAAAGTGAATAATAAAAGAATCACTGACATCGCTTACAAAGTGGTGGCCAAAGACGTTTTAGAGCTTTACATTAACGATGAATTCTTAGAAAAAGTGGTTAATACTGACTTCAATAATTCTAAGGATGAATTAGACATTGTTTATGAAGATGCCAACGTCATCGTAGTGAATAAACCTTTAGGTTTAGTGGTTCACGAAGATAACGATAAACAAAACGCCGATACACTAATTAACAGAATTAAGAAATACTTAATGAATAAGGGCGAATGAAACCCTAACCACGAAAATTCCTTTGCGCCCGCTTTAGGTCACCGCTTAGACAGAAACACTTCTGGTTTGATTGTTTCAGCAAAAAATTTCGAAGCCTTACAATCTTTACAAAATTGCTTTAAAAACCAAGAAGTTTCTAAGAATTATTTAGGACTCGTACACGGCGTTTTAGAAGAAGGTGGATCGCAAACTCTAAAACTTTATATCAAAGATGATGAAACTGGGATTGTAAAAGTTTCCGATTCTAAATTACCAGAATATAAAGAATCAATCACTAAGTTTAAAACTGTAGGTATCGTTAAAAATAAGTATAGTTTAGTGGATATTAACTTAATTACTGGTCGTAAACACCAAATTAGAGCCTCTTTCCAATGATTAGGATTCCCACTTGTAGGTGAAAAAAAATACATTAGTAAATCAAGCGATAGAGACTACCGTTTCAAATACCAATGTTTAGTGTCTTATAAATTAAAATTTAATATTAAAGATAAAAATGACTGTTTAGCTTACTTAAACAGTAAAACTTTCGAATTAAAGAAGTCTAATATTTGATTTATTAAGAAAATCAATAGTTTAAACTAAATCTTGGCATAAATATCTTTAATCTTTTTGACAATATGCGATAAGCTTCCCTTGGTGATTTCTTCACCTTCGGGAAGTCTTTTATTCATTTCTTCACACATTTCCACCATAGAAAGGTTGGGGTTTTGAGCTCTTAGTTTACAATATAACTTTTCACGTTCTTTCAATGTGGAAAAGTGGAAACTTGTAAGAATCACTTTACACATTGTGGATTGTTGTGCACCCGCTTTACTTGATTTGTTCATATTGCACACATCCAAATTAACCAATCTTTGCATATTATTTGTGAAATCATGGCCAATAATAACATCTTCAAAGTGGAACATAGCGTTTTGTGATTTTAAAATTTTTAAAATATCGGAGATTTGAGCAGATTTTTTGAAATAAACAATGTAACGGTTTCTTCTAAATAATGTTTTCGGTTCCAAATTATAAACATTGAAGATCCGGCACAATAAATTTTTGTAAGCTTCTGAGCTGGTACGAATTTCAAAGTGATATTGTCCCTTTTGTGGGTTGTTAATACTACCGCTAGATAAGAAGGCCCCCATTAAAAAGCCTTTCATTTTTTCTGAATCTAACTCTAATTCCAACTCGTGAGAGTTGGTTTTTTGTTGTTCAAAATCATTTAACTCTGTTAATAATTCATTAAAATCTAACAATTCGTTAAATTGGTTAATATCTTTCGGTTCAATTCTTAAGATATAGTCGGTTTTATTATCTTTTAAAGTCTTTTTGTTGCTTTTAAAGAGGGTTATCTTGCAATTATATTTTTCGTTCGTTAAAACACTTTTTAATAACTTGATAACAGATACGTACCGAGTTCTTAATTCATAAATATCTTCAAACAATAAATAGTCGCCAGTATTTCTTAACATGGAAAAAGTGAGATATTCCTTTTCTACTTCGGTAATATCTTCACTTTTACTAATTTCGTTTTTAACTGTTTCGCTAAATGTGATTAAATTTTGTTCATCTAGTTTCATTTATTATGAGTAATGTATTCACATGCAGATAACGCCGCAATTGTACCGTCGTTAATTGCTGTAGAAATTTGTCTAATATTTTTAGAAGTAATATCACCTGCAGCAAAGATTCCTTTGATATTAGTTTTCATTGCTGAATCCACTTTTAAAAACTTTAATTCTGGGTCTAAGAATGATTCTTTGTTTACGCTTGGAGAAATAGGTAAGAAGCCAATAAAAATAAAAGCTCCATCCACATTTAAGTTGGATTCTTCACCAGTAGTTTTATTTTTTAAGGTAATGCTTTCTAGTTTATCTTGACCATTAAATGACAATGTGTCTGAGTCCATAATGACATCAATGTTAGCCTTAGACATCATCAATTCAATTTGCGGTTGGTCAGCTTTGAATTCTTTTTTGTTAGAAATAACTGTAACATGAGAAGCGATATCGCTTAAGTAAATTGATTCTTCTACAGCACTACGGCCGCTACCAATTACCGCTACTGGTTTATCTCTAAATAAAGCTCCATCACAAATTGCACAGTAACTGATACCATGGTCGAATAATCTATCTTCATTGGCAGCACCAATTTTTCTATTTACCATGCCGGTTGCAATGATAACAGCCTTCGCTTGAATTACCTTGCCGTTTGCTAAATAAACATATTTATATTCATCAGTGTTACTATCAATTTCCACTACTTCACTAAAGATAAATTTAGCTTTTAATTTTTGAGCTTGTTCAAAGAATTTTAAAGCTAAATCCGGACCTGAAATTGATTCAAAACCAGGATAGTTTTCTACTACAGCAGTAGTTACCACTTTACCGCCCGGAGCTGCCTTATCCACGAACACTACAGACGCATTCGCTCTTCTTGCATAAATGGCTGCAGTTAATCCTGCGGGACCTGCTCCAACAATTGCAAGATCATATTTTAAAAAATCCATAATCTTCTCCTATATTTTTGTTTTGATATTAAGTATATTTTATATTGAAAATATAAATATTAACCGCCGCAAAAGCGGTTCCTACGTTTCTTTATATATTAAATTAATTAATTAATTTAATTCAGTTATAATTTTTTATAGGTTGTAATAACTTTCTTTTCTCGTTTTTTCCAAAAACAATTAATAAATAACACCGAAAGTTAAAAATCAACCAGAATATTGCGTACAAAGAAAAGCAAAAACGTAAGTTTTTGCTTTTTTTGTTTTTTTATTTTTGAGTTTTAGTTATGAAAACAAAAGCTCGAGCCAGAATTGGGCCTGGCTCGAGCAAGTAATAAAAACAAGAATAACTATTTTTTGTCACTCTAACTTTAGTGTAGAGTGACAAAAAATAGTACCCAAAACAAGGGTACTATTATTATAAAAGAATCTTATGTTTTTTCAAGTTAATAACGCTAAATTATCTACCAGCGAAGTAGTTCATGTCACCTGGTTCTCTCACCATTTTAGGTGGTTGAACATAACCTAAGTTTTCTTTTGTTGGCATGTTATCTTCAATTCATTGGTTAATTTTAGCTTGTGACATTTTTGGATTATTCTTCTTTACGTAAGCCAATCTACGTTTAGCTGATTTTAATTTAAATCAGTAATTGAAGTGAGCTTTAATGTAGAACATTACGTAGTACTTACGTAATCTGAATGACACAAATTGAACGAAGCAGAAGATTATAATACCAACGGATAGCAAGATACCATTTAGGATATAAGTGCCCAAGAATGTGAAGTCTTGGTTTCTTTGTGATTCGGTAATATATCTAATAATTCCGTAGAAAATAAAGTATAGACCGGTCGGTACTCCAGCTCTAGCGCTCTTAATTTCAGCTACCAGGCCGTAAATTAAGACGAAGGCCATAATATTCATGAATGATTCATACAAGAATAACGGTTGATAGAAAGTACCTACTACGGCAATATGTTCTACAACACCAGTTTTAGGGTTAACAGCAGTTAAACCTGAATCGAAAGCTGTATGTCAGTATTCATGGTCTAGCGGAATAGTTGCACCATTTCTTGAGAACATGTGTTCAAAGACACCTGGCATGATTGCTTTTAGTCAAGATAATTCACTAGCAGACACAGGGTGTCCAAATAGTTCTCCATTGAAGAAGTTTCCTCAACGACCAATTGCTTGTCCCAATAGAATAGTGGGAACAATCGCATCCGCATACAATCACATAGACGGTCTTTGGATGTAAACGTGACCGTTTTCTACAACACGTTTGTGGAATTTAGGGAAGTGAAGAATAATAGGGAAATAAATTAACGCCCCAATAATTCCAAAGACAACCCCTCCTTGGATGGCGAGCCCTCCAGTGCCAAATTTAAAGAAATCTGGCCATTGTAAGTCACCAATACAGCCCGATCAGAACCGAGCACCAAATAAAATAACAGGAATAGCTACAAAAATGTAGTAAAAACCAACGTCTACGCTGATTTTGTACCGTTTTCAAATTGACAGCATGTAAACCGCAATCGCTGTTAAGTAACCTAACATTGATAAGATGGCATACCATCTAATATCTAAGCCAGCTACTCTAAAAGCAATTGAAAAGGAATCGTTGCTACCAACTAAATCTGGATATCATTGTCCCAACAATTTTTAATCCTCTTTCTCTTTCAAAGTTTGTAATTGACGAATAAATTCATTAGCAGAATTATAACCTTGTTTTTTTAACTTTCAATCTGTGATGGCAGTTTCCACTAAATCAGAGGTGTTTCTACCTTGTAGAACAGGAATCTTGTAGTATGGGATTTTTACCCCTTCAATGTCCATAAATTTAGCTTCTTGGCCCAATCTTTCAAACATAATATTTTTGTTTTCTGGATTGTTAGCATCAATCAATTCACAGACTACTCTAATTCTCGTTGAGTTAATAATTTTTTCGATTCCAAAGGTTCTTGAGAAAGATAAAATTCCTAGCCCACGAATTTCAATAAAGTCTTTAACACTATCTTCGGCTCTGCCGAAAATTTTTGGCCCAACACGAGTAATCATTACCGCGTCATCGGCGATAAAAATGTGACCCCTTTTAACAAGTTCAACTGTAATTTCTGATTTACCAATTCCGGACGCTCCGATGATTAAAGTGCCGACCCCAAAGACGTTTAGCAAACATCCATGATACATTGAGTGAGGAGCTAATTGTTCTGTCATTCACGTTGAAATTGTAAAGTTTAATTCTTGTAAAGACATTACAGATTTAGCTACAGGAACTTGTGTTTTTTGGGCAAGTTCTGTCACCAATTTATCGTACTTAAAACCCTTTCCCAAGATAATCATTGGGGGTTTCATTTTTAAAATTTTTTCAATTTTTTCCCGCACGATAGATTGAGAAAATTTTCTTAAATATCTCAACTCTTTAACGCCTAAATAAATAATATTTCAGAAGTCGTCGAACACCTTTTCACCAGTTAGTTCAAACCCAGCCCGACCAATGTCGGGAAATTTAATTTCCCTTTTGCACAATTGGTCGCCGTTAGCTAAAACTTCTAGATCAAATTTTTCTACAATTTGTTTTGCATATAGTTTATTGAAGACTGCCATGTGTGTTTTCCTTGTTGTTTTCTTCTAAAACAAGATGACCATTTTTCTTTAATAACCCCAAATTATCGGTTAATCTAAAGACTTTTCCGTTCATTCCTAAGATAAATTCAATAATACCGTGGATCTTGTTATGAGTTGGTCTGTATAAACTGTTTTGCATCAGTCAGTCATAAATCAAATAATATTGCATGCGACTGTCAAAAGTTTTAAACAGTTTTACTTCAAACTCAGAAACTTCTCACATTTTGAAGGTTTCTTGTTTTTGCTTATAAATTTTTCTATTGTTTTTATTATATGAATCTATTTCTTTTAAGAAATCGTGAATTTTTTCTCTATCTCAGAGTTGAATAATTTTTCTAATCCGATTTCTTTCATATAAATCACTATTGTTGGTTGAATCAATTGCGTATTCTAAATTGTAGTCGTCGCAGTATCTTTGTAAGGTTGCTTTTCTGTACATGTTGATAAGTGGACGATAAACGGTGATTCCTTTGTATTCTGATCTTTCTTGAATCCCATAAAACAAGGCTAATGAGCCTTTTTTCTTTTGTGCATAGGCCGTTTCCATAAAATCATCCAAATGATGTGCCACTAATAACTCTTTAGCGTTATATTTTGCACAAATTTCCAAAAAAAAGTTATATCTAATCACTCTTGCCTTAGCTTCAAAGTTATTGTTATCCACATTTTCATACATTTCTTCGGTCACATTTAGCAATTCAAACTTAATTTTATGTTTCTTGCAAAAGTTTTCCACAATATCCACATCATGTTGACAATCAGGGCGTTTATTGTACTTTACAGTACAAACCGCCTTAATATGTCTTCTGTACATGTGGAGAAGTGCCATTGAATCTGGCCCTCCACTGATCGCAGCAATGTATTTTTTCTTATTAAAAATAGACATTTCCACTTTCCTACTTAGTATTTGCTAAATTCATCAACTTTTCAAATTCTACACGTGGGAAACTTAATGCTAATTGTGCAGCTTTGTTGATAACTGGATAAATTAGCTCTGCATCTCTTGGAGAAAGTTTAGAAAGTACGAAATCTTTCTTGTCTTCTGCAGGTTTATCCACGCCTGGGCGACCAATTCCGATCTTAATTCTGCGAACATTTTCACTTTTTAGTAAATTAATGATATTTTTCATCCCATTTTGCCCACCAGATGATCCTTTTGGTTTAATTTTTAGTGATCCAACCTTTGTATCCATGTCATCGTAGATGACTAATAGATTTTCTAAAGGAATATTGTTATATTTCATGAATGGAGCGATAAATTCTCCTGATAAATTCATGTAAGTTAGTGGTTTTGCCACAAAAACGGTACTATTTCCGTCCTTAAAGCTTGTAAAAGCCCCATTAAATTTGTTTTGATCTAGTTCTAAACCTAAATTTTTCAATATGACGTCTATTGTCATGAAGCCCATTTGATGTTTTGTATTGTCGTATTTCTTTTCTGGATTGCCTAATCCAACAATTAAAAATTTATCCATATTTTAATCCACACCTTTTTTTTAAATATCCACACGAAATTCGAGATTATTTGTTTTTTTTAATTATACTTGTATAATTAATACATTAAATATCGTTGTTATTATTAACATTTACGTGTTCTTATAATAATAATAAAAATATAAAACAAAAATAAAGGAAATATTATGAAATTTAAAATAGAAAAAAATGAACTTTTTAAATTATTAAAATTTGGAGATCGTATTACTAGTGAAAACAAAGGAAGTTCTTTCAATCCCATTTTGAGTTTTCTTTATTTAAAAATCCGTAAATCCGGTTCAATTGCGATTTGTTCTAACTATTTAGCTTCAGGGTTATACAACTTAGATAACTCTAAAATCGAGATTGAAGAAGAAGGCGACATTTTAATTAGACCCAAATTGCTTTTGAATATTATTAGTAAGCTAAAAGAAAAAACTATTATTCTTAATAAATTCGAAGAATCAGCTTTAAACATTAAAACTGAATCGTTTAACGCACAAATTAATACTGTTGACGAAAATTCTTTCCCTAACACTAATTTTGATTACAAAAATTTTGAAGAATTCCAAATTTCTTACGCCACAATTCATAAAATTAGTCAAAAAGTTGCTTGAGCAGCTTTAAACTCAGGTGAACAAGCCAAAATTTTAAATGGTGTTCTATTTGATACAGAAACTAAACCTGGATTTTTATCTACAGTAGCAACCGACTCTTATAAATTGTCATATTTATGTGAACCAGTGAACATTTCAAGTATGTTTAAGTTTGTACTAGACACAAATATCATCAAAATCTTAATTGACTTGATGAAGTCGGATAGCGAAGCTGATCACATGACTTTATATTTAGATAAACAAAGTCATTGCAGCAACATTATCATCAAAATTGATAATATGTTATTGCAAAATAAAACAATTGAAGGTGCTTACCCAACCAGTGTATATAACGCCTTTAATATTGCTAAAAACACTGTGGTTAAGGTTGACAGAAATGAATTTATTTCTAGTTTAGAACGTGGTCAATTCTTTGTGTCTAACGAAAAAAACCCGATGGTAACTTTAAATATTCATGAAAACGGCATTGCCGTAGACTTTGTTTCATACGAACTAGGTGCCTCTCAAGAAAACGTAAAGGTAAATCATTTTGAAGGAAGCGGTTTAAAAATTTCTTTAAACACTGTTTTTTTAATCAATTTATTAAAAACGATTGAGGCAGAGGAAGTAGTGTTAGAGTTTGAATCTAACACCAAACCAGTAATCGTTTATGCCGAAACAGATCAACAATTTAAAGAACTAGTTTTACCTTTAAGAACAAATTAAAGCGAATTAACCCCATTTTTAGAAACAAAAGCACAAATTAAGGAGAAATCCCCTTAATTTGTGCTTTCTTTCGTGTTTGTGGTGTTTAAAACGTTTTATTGATGTTTATAATATATTAATATATATATAAATAGTTAGAGATTCAAAAGGTCCATTAAAATGCAAAAAATTTTTATTACAACTAAATACATCACTTTAGGACAAATGTTAAAATTTGCCGGAATTATCACTAATGGTTGCGAGGCTAAAATGTTTTTAGAAAATAGCACCGTTTTAGTGGACGGAGTAGAAGATAATCGTCGGGGTAGAAAACTTTATCCTACAATGACCATTACCATCCAAGGTGTGGGCGACTATGTTATAGAACAAGACAAAGGAGAATAAAACCATGTCTGAAAACAAACAACACGAATATGACAGTAACAGCATTAAAGTTCTTAAGGGGTTAGAACCCGTAAGAACACGTCCTGGTATGTACATTGGTTCAACAGGACCTGATGGTTTACACCACATGATTTGAGAAATTGTAGATAACTCGATTGATGAAGCTATGGCTGGCTACGCTACTGGGGTATCTTTAACAATTAAAAAAGACGGTTCAATTTTAGTGGAAGACGACGGAAGAGGGATTCCGGTAGACATCCACAGTGAGACCGGTAAATCGACTGTAGAAACTGTTTTAACTGTTTTACACGCCGGTGGTAAATTTGATAACGAATCGTATAAAGTTTCTGGTGGGTTACACGGGGTTGGGGCCTCAGTTGTAAACGCCTTAAGTGAATGATTCAAAGTTTGAGTGTCTAAAGAACACCAAGAATACTACATTGAATTCAGAGATGGTGGAATTCCGTTAGAAGATTTAAAAATTATTGGTAAATCAGACAAGAAAAACGGAACTAAAATTCAGTTCTACCCTGATTTTTCAATTATGGAAGAATCACCATGAGATGAAGAAAAAATTACATCTAGATTAAAAGAATTAGCATACCTAAACAAGGGTATTAAAATTCGTTTTGCATCAGAATTAACTAACCGCAAATTAGAATGACACTTTGAAGGTGGTTTAAGAGAATACGCAAGAGATTTAAACTCTAACAAAGAACCATTATTTGAAGAAGTTATTTATGGTGACAAAACTGAAATGGTTTCAGCTGTCGGCGGTTCTGCAAAACACGGTGCAGAAAAAGTAGAATACTTAATCCGTTGTGAATTTGCATTCCAATACAACAAATCATACAACTCTTCATTACACACATTCTGTAACAACATTAATACTTCAGAAGGTGGTACTCACGAAGAAGGTTTTGTACAAGCGTTAGTTAGAATTATCAACAACTACGCTGCTGATAAAAAATTAATCAAAGATCCAAACAAAGAAAAAGTGGCAAAAGATGACATTTTAGAAGGTTTAACTGCCATCATTTCTATTAAACACCCAAACCCTCAATATGAAGGTCAAACAAAGAAAAAATTGGGTAACAGCGAAGTGAGAAAGTATGTTAACGCTGTTGTAACAGAAATGTTTGAAAAATTCTTATTAGAAAACCCAGACATTGCTAAAACAATAGTGTTAAAAACCTTCTCAGCCGCTGAAGCGAGAAAACGTTCTCAAGAAGCAAGAGAAGCAACGAGAAGAAAATCTCCGTTCGAATCTAACTCATTACCAGGAAAATTAGCAGACTGTTCTTCAAGAGACGCTAGTGTTACTGAATTATACCTAGTCGAAGGGGATTCAGCCGGCGGTTCTGCTAAAACTGGTAGAGAAAGAGAATTCCAAGCAATTTTACCGTTAAAAGGTAAGATTTTAAACGTAGAAAAAGCTAACTCTACTAGAGTCTTTAGTAGTGATGAAATCGCTTACATGATTACTGCAATTGGAACTGGTACATTAAACGATTACAATAGCGAAAAATTAAGATACAGCAAGATTATCATTATGACCGATGCCGATGTCGACGGGGCTCACATTAGAATCTTGTTATTAACATTCTTCTTCAGATACATGAAGAACTTAATTGCTGATGGCCATGTGTACATCGCACAACCACCTTTATACAAATTCACAGCTGGTAAATCTGTAAGATATGCTTACTCTGATGAAGAATTAGAACAATTCAAATTAGAAGTACCAAGTGGTAGATTTAACATTCAAAGATATAAAGGTCTTGGGGAAATGAACCCTGAACAATTATGAGAAACAACAATGGACCCAACTAACCGGATTCTTTTAAAAGTAACAATTGATGATGCAATCGCTGCTGACCAAGCGTTCACGTTATTTATGGGTGATGAAGTTGCACCTCGTAAACAATTTATCGAAGAACACGCTGAAAGCGTTAAAAACATCGATGCATAAGGAGGCGAAATAAGAATATGTCTAGTTTAAAGAAAAGTTCAAAAGGTCGTTTGACTAGCGAACAAATTCACGAACAATTAGCGAAATCTAAAGTCGTTAATTTACAAATTACTAAAGAATTAGAAAAATCTTTTATGGACTATGCTATGTCCGTAATCGTATCTAGAGCCTTACCTGATGTTAGAGACGGTTTTAAACCCGTTCACAGACGGATTTTATACGCTGCTTACGGTTTAGGTATGTTCTCTGATAAACCATATAAAAAATCAGCCAGATTAGTCGGTGAAGTTATTGGTAAGTACCACCCACATGGTGACTTATCAGTATATGAAGCTATGGTTAGAATGGCACAAGATTTTAGTATGCGTTATTTACTAATTGATGGTCATGGTAACTTTGGTTCTATTGATGGTGACTCAGCTGCCGCAATGCGTTATACTGAAGCCAGATTATCAAAAATTTCAGACGGTATTTTAGATTCAATTGATAAAGATACAGTTGACTTTGTAGATAACTATGATGGTTCAGAAAAAGAACCTGCTGTATTGCCATCTGCATTCCCTAACTTATTAGCAAACGGTACTAACGGGATTGCTGTAGGGATGGCTACAAGTATGCCAACTCACAACTTACGTGAAATTTGCAGCGCTATTCAAGCAGTAATTGAAAACCCAAACATCACAATTGATGAATTAATGGAAGAACACATTAAGGGTCCTGACTTCCCAACCAGTGCACAAATTATGGGTATCTCAGGTATTAGAGATTACTTTAACACTGGTAAGGGTAGTGTAACAATCCGTTCTAAATTCCATATTGAAGAATTAGCTAACGGAAAAACCAACTTAGTCGTAACTGAAATTCCTTACAATGTAAACAAAACAAGTTTAATCGAAAGAATTGTAGACTTAGTTAAACAAGACGAAATCAAAGACATCACTGACTTAAGAGATGAATCTAACCGTGAAGGTATCAGAATTGTTATCGAATTAAAACGTGATGTAATTCCAGAAATCATCTTCAACAGATTATGTAAATCTACGCAATTACAAGTTAACTTCTCAGTTAATAACTTAGCGCTAGTAAAAGGCAAACCAAGAATCTTAAATTTAAGAGAAATGATTGACCTTTACTTAGAACACCAACACGAAGTAATTGCAAGAAAAGCTCAATTTGAATTGAAAAAAGCTGAAGACAGAGCTCACATTTTACGTGGTTTAATCATCGCTATTAGTGATATTGACGAAACAATTAAAATCATCAAAGAATCTCGTGATGTAGAAGATGCAAGTCAAAAATTAATCGCTAGATTTGGTATTGACGAAATTCAAGCCAAAGCCATTTTAGAAATGCGTCTAAGAGTCTTAAGTGGTTTAGAATACCAAAAATTAAAAGACGAATTAGACAAATTAGTGGCTTTAATTGAAGAATTGAAAGTAATTATTCACTCAGCAGATAAGCGTAACGAAATTATTATTGAAAAATTACAATACTTCTCTGAACACTTCGGTGATGATAGAAGAACTGAAATCTTAGAAGGTGCTTCTGCTAATATTGATGACGAAGACTTAATTCCAGTAGAAGACATCGTGATTACAATGTCTAAAAACGGCTGATTCAAGAGAATGCCAATTGACACTTATAGAGTGCAACACCGTGGCGGTACTGGAATCTTAGCCGCTAAAACTCACGAAGATGACAGTATTCAAAAAATTGTTATCTCAAACACTCACGCTGACATCTTGTTCTTTGCAACAGATGGTAGAGTACACAGAATTAGAGGTTACAAAATCCCTATGGGATCAAGACAATCTAAAGGTGTTCCAGCAAACAACTTCTTAAACATTGAAAAAGATGAAAGAATTTTCAACTTAATCACAATTAACAATCCAGAAGATTACAAAAACAAATACTTATTCTTTGTTACTGTAAAAGGTATTGTTAAGAGAGTTGCTCTTTCTGAATTTGAATCAATTAGAGCTAATGGTAAAATTGCTATTACTCTAAATGATGATGATAAATTGTTTGCAACACATATTACTGATGGTAACGATGAAATCTTTATTTCATCAAACAACGCAAACTTAGTAAGATTCCACGAAGATACTATCAGACCGTTAGGAAGATCTGCAAGAGGGGTTAAGGGTATTAACTTAACTGATGCAGAATACGTAATTGGTACTGGCGTTTCTTCTGAAGGAAACTACGTATTATCTATTGGCGAAAATGGGGTTGGTAAGTTAACTCATAAAGACGAATACAGACTTACTAAACGTGGAGCCAAAGGTATTTCTACATTAAAAATTAATGATAAAACTGGCCAATTAGCTAGCGTAAAATTAGTCGAATTAGACGACCAAATTTTATTAATTGCTAATACCGGCAACATCATTAGACTAAAAGCTTCAAGTATTTCAATTATCGGCAGAACTACTTCTGGTGTTAAATTAATGGATTTAGACACTGAAGAAAAAGTTCAATTTGCCGCAACATTTAAGTCATCCGATGAAGAAGAAGTAGATGACAGTGAATCTAACACAGCTACTTCAAATTCTGAACCTTCACACGGATTAGAAGAAGAAAATTAAAGCGTAACATCCTCTTATGGCCCTTCTTAAAAAAGATGTTCAAAATACTTGTCTCGGCTTAATCAACGAATGGTTGGATAAATCCAAAACTAAGGGTTTAGTGCTTTATAGAAACTGAATTGATGGCGATAATGCCACAATTCATTACGAAGGTCAACCTCTTAACGTAAAATGCGAATTGTGTCTGTTTGTAAATATTGACGATAAGGTTTACCACATTTTTATTAACTTTAAAGTGAACCAATTTAAATATGAACTAAACGCGAGAAAAAAAGCTTTATTAGTAGAAAAGAAAAATGGTTTGATGAATTATGACGTAGATGCGAAACACGCCTTTAGAGTCGTACAAAAAGATAAACAAGCAATCTTTTTGTTTGTGGCTAACGAAATTGCTGCAGACCAAGTTAACAGCTGAAAATCACGGGTATTGTGTTGTTACCCAGACACTTTAATCCCTACACTTAAAAAAGTGATTTCAGATATGAAAGCTAATTCAAAAAATCATTAACAAAATAAAAAATTACGTACAGTCGTTGAATTAAAATTCAACGACTGTTTTTTCTTTCAAATAATAAAAAACAAAACACACTTATCCACATAAATAATTTAAAAATAATAAAAACTGTAAATCACAACATTTATTTTGTAAAGGTGCTACAATAATAAGGAAATCTATAAGGAGATTATTTATATGAAAACAGTTGTATTTTCAGTTGACGAATTAGAATGCACTTCATGTGCTAACACAGTGTTAAAAGAACTTTCTAAAAGAGGTTTTAACAACGCTAACGTTGATATCGTTGAAAAAACAGTTACAGTTGGCTTCGATGAAACTACTTCATCAGTAGCCGACATTGAAAAAGCTTTAAAAGCTGCAGGCTTCGGCTTCGAAGTTTTAGAAGACTAATTTAAATTAACAATTTTTATAAATAATTAAAAAAATAATAGGAAATTAGATGACTAGGCAACATAAAAAAACTAGCTATTGATCTAATTTCAAAAACTTTAAAACATTAACTAAAAAGGAAAGATCATCGTTTATCAACTTAAACATTTTGATCTTTTCTTTGCTGATTGTGATTCCATTATTAATTGCGCACATTGTGTTAATGTTCGCAAAAACGCATAACGGTCACGCGATTGGTGACCCAATTTGATTCCAATGATTTATGATGTGTTTAATTTCAGTAGTAATTTGAACTTGTGGTTTAAGTTACTATAAAAGAGGAATTAAAGAAATCTTCAAGTGACACCGTCCAGGTATGGCTACTTTAGTGATGGTTTCTTCACTAATTGCTTACTTGTACAGTTTCTATCCTTTAATTTTAAATACAGTTAATTTCGCTTGAAACCAAAACCATCCAGGTGCAAACCTAGACATTCATACCATTTCATTCTTTGCGTCAGCCGGAATGATTGTAACTATCATTAAATTCGGTGACACAATCACTGAAAACATGAAAATGAGAACTAACGACGACTTGGAAGCTATTTCTAGCTTACAAGTAGAAGAAGCTTTAAGATATGATGAAGTTTCTAAAAAAACTTTTGAAGTAAGTACAAAAGAAATTAAAGTCGGAGATCTTTTAATGGTGAAAAAAGGTGGCAGATTCCCAGTAGACGGTATTATTGTGAGTGGTAGTACTGAAGCTGATGAATCAATGCTAACCGGCGAATCAAAACCAATCGAAAAAAGAGAAAACGACGGTGTTATTGGTTCAACTAACAACTTAACTAACACCGTAATTATTAAAGCTACAGTGGTAGGTAGAAATACCGTATTAAATACCATTGTAAATAATGTGAAAAAAATTGCGGGTCAAAAACCGCGTTACCAAAAAATTGCCGATACAGTCGCTTTATGATTGGTACCGTTTGTTATTGCTCTTGCGATCTTAGCGTTTATTTTATGAGCCATTCCTGGCGTAATGGATAACGTCCACCATTCATTTACTGAATGATTAAATAATAGTTCTTTACCAGGTGCTGGTCACGAAATGACTAAAGCTGAACAATTACATTCAGCAAAACACTGATCACTTGCTGTCTTCTATGGCGTGAGTGTACTTTGTGTAGCTTGTCCTTGTGCTTTAGGTTTAGCTGTGCCATTAGCAACCTTAGTGGGAGCATCTAAAGCCGCTAGAAACGGAATTATTATTAACAGAGCTGAAGCTTACGAAAAAGTGAAAAAAATTGATGCTATTGCATTTGATAAAACTGGTACTTTAACTGAAGGTAAATTCACAGTATCAAACATTTTAGGTGATCTTGAAAACTTATCAATGATGCAATCATTAGAAAAGTTATCAATTCACCCCTTAGCCAAAGCTTTTAATGACCATATTGACGAAAAATATCCAGATATGCTTTTACCAGAATTAACTAACGTAACAGAAATTCCTGGCGTTGGTTTAGAGGTAAAAACAGAAGAAAGCGGAACAGAAACACTTTACCAAATGACTTCCTTAAAATTTGTTTTAAGTGAAGGATATGAAATGGAACCAGAAATCCAAGAATACATTGATAACTTTAATAAACAAAAAGAAATTAATGTTATGCAAAGTATTACTTGCTTCTCAATCAACAAAAAAGTAGTTAATCTTATTGTTTTTGAAGACCAAATTAGACCAGAGGCCTTTGATGTTATTAAAATCTTAAAACATAGAAACATCGATGTTTATATGATTAGTGGTGACAACGAAATCGCTGTAAAATACGTGGCAGACCAATTAGGTATTGAACACTATTATTACGATGTAAAACCATCAGAAAAACAAGGTATTATCGAATCTATCCAACAAAAGGGTAAAAGTGTAGCCTATGTTGGTGATGGAATCAACGATTTAGAAGCTCTAAAACAATCTGATTTATCAATTGCGATTAACAAAGAAAACAGTATCGCTAATGCGGTCTCTGACGTGTTAATCTTGAATAAAGAAGTTATGAGTATTCTAAAAACGGTAACGTTAACCAAAATCACTAGAAAGATGATTCTATTTAACTTAATTTGAACTTTTGTTTACAACTTAATCACTTTACCATTAACGATTGTAGGTTTTATTCCTGCTTTCATTGCTGTCTTTATTATGGCGGCGAGTGATATTTCAGTGTTATCTAACACTTTATTCTTCAAATTAAGAAAATACAGATTCATTTCTAAAAAAGAAATGAAAGAATTAGAGTTACACACTAACATCGACCCATATCTATAAAAAAAATAACCCTCGGAGTTCTACAGAGGGAAATAAAAATGGGACACTCCTTAAAAAGAAAGGAGTGTCTTTTTATATGTCTAGACACCTAAAATGAAGTGAATGACTTTATTATTTTCAATTATTTGAAACTAATACTAAAAAATTT
>NZ_BAABQM010000005.1:0-36110 GCF_040369755.1 Ureaplasma ceti
AAATTTTTTAGTATTAGTTTCAAATAATTGAAAATAATAAAGTCATTCACTTCATTTTAGGTGTCTAGACATATAAAAAGACACTCCTTTCTTTTTAAGGAGTGTCCCATTTTTATTTCCCTCTGTAATGCGACTCCAGTGTTTTTATTTACTATTTTTTTGGATTTTTACTTGTTTTTGCCTTAGTATTTTTTAATCCTAACAGTGTGTCAACTTTATCTAATAGTTGATTTTTATTACAGATGTAATCATAACCAAAGACTTCAGATAAAGCACTCTTGATTGTTGTCATACCGAAACCATCAGCCACTCAAACAAAATTAATTCCTTTTAAATTTGGATTCTTCTTATCTTTTTCTACAGATACATTATCAAAAATTTCTTTGTAAGCACGACAAACTTCAGAAACTTTTGAGCCACCAGAATTGTAAAATGATGCTTCTAATAAAACTTTTTTCTTGTTCTTATTGTTAATTACAAGAAAATCTCAACGTTTCTTATCGTTTCTCAAAATGTTATAAATCTCAGAATTTACTTGAGTTTCAATAACAATATCCTTGTTATCTTTATAATGGTTTACCAACATATCGTAGATGTCATCTTCGTTTTTAGAACCATTACGGTTTTTTCTTGTGTTACTGTCAGAACCAACTTTAACACCATATAAATAATCATAAAAATTGTTGATGTTGCCGTTTACGATCATATCAGCTAATTTAGAACGGTAAATTAAAGTTTTCACACCTTCTAAACTTTGTAACAATTCTTCTAATAAATAAACTTTGTTATCAACAATAGCGCTTTTATTACGAATATCATTGATAGCTAAAACATCATAAATTAAAGCAAAAGATTCTGGATTGCGACTTCATAATCTTTCAATATTTTTATCTAATTCTTCATAAGAACCAGCAATTAAATAATTTAACTTTGATAAATTATTAGAAATTTTATTCATTTGACTACGAATTTTATCAAAATCTACAAATGAATCTAATTCAATATTAGTTGTTTGAATTGTGTCTAAATATTCCGCTAATGCGTTATCAAGTTTGTCTGATTTTAAATTTTTAGATTTCATAGTTATACACCATAATTTCCTTACCTGTTGCCACTCTCTTAGTAGAATCGCTATTAATAAAACGATTAGTAGTCATTGGTTCTAATTTGATGTGAGCATCATCAGATTGGTATAATTCTCTAATTAATTTAGTGTCATGATTAGTCAATAATCATTTCACACCTTTTTTGTCTAACTCTAATAATTTTTGTGCTAATTTTTTTTGATCTTCTTGATTGAAACCACTCTTAGTGTATTCCACAAAACTTTTTTCAGATTGGTCATAATCATAAGGCGGATCACAGAATACAAAATCACCAGATTTTGCATTGTCTAAAGTAATTAAATAATCTTTAGATGTAAACTCTACTTTTGCTGTATTGAAATATACGTTTAATGCCGTAATATTGTTAGTATCGTACATTCTTTTGGGTTTAAGTAGTGTATCTTTATTTAAAGGTACATTAAAGAAGCCGTTAGAGTTCACTCTATACATACCGTTAAAACAAGTTTTGTTTAAATAAATTAGTTGTGCAGCAATTGAAGAAGTTTTTCTAAATTTTCTAGTTCTCATTTTGTTATAAAACTCTTCACTATGTTTTTTAGCAAAACTATCTAGTTTACGCATTAATGCGTATGGTTCGTTTTGAATAGCTAGAAAACCATTAATCAACGCTTCATTTAAATCGTTGATAATAGCTTCTTTTGGTTTTAGATGTAAAAACATTGCAGCCCCACCAGCAAACGGTTCTACATATCTGTTAAATGAAGGGATTTTATCTTTTAAATATTTATCTATAACTTGACGTTTGCCGCCAACCCACTTTACAAACGGAGTCATTAAAACGTCTTCAGTTGTTCATTTTTCGTAATTATATTGATTCATAATGCTTATATTTTATAAATTAAACGTTCTTTTAATATAGTTAATAAAATTAAAATAGAAGTATTTAAAAAGTCTTCTAAATAATTTATATCTTTTAAACTAATAACTTGAATAAAATCATGAAAAATAATAAAATTTTTAAAACCTTTTTATTGTCCGATGACAAACAATCGCAATATGGAATAATTGCCTCGCAAGCAGATATAGCTTTAGGCTCATTAAATTTAAATTCATATCTATCTGATATAAAAATTTTGTCTAGAACTAACGTTCAAGATACCCCTGAATTACCTAAAGGTATTTATTGGGTGTTGCTATTCGGCAAACACGCTTCACAAGAATTTGTTGAATCAATGTGCATTCTTTTTAATAGTCAAGTGCACTCACAAAAGAATATAACAATTGAAGCAATTATTAAAAGAATTGAAGCTATTTTTAAAATTAAAAAAGAACAAGATTTAAAACACGTTTACAAAACTAAAATTTCTGAATTGGCATTTATCAAAAAATGTTTATCATTCAATGTTAACACATTCCCCTTTTACAAAAAAGATACCAACAAATTGAACTTTCATTTTCCTAAAAATCAAAATTTAGGATTAGTTTTTACTGATAATGAAAATGAAAATTTTTATCTTTCTCAATCTCAATTAGAAAGTATTAACAATTGCAGCAAAAATGAATTAGTCGTAATCAATATTAATTGAGATTCTGAAGAAGGTGTAGATTTGAAAGACTTATTAGAAGATATTAGAAGCGTTATTTATTACGAAGTTTGAACAGAGTTTAAAAAGGAAATAACCGAAATTTATAATTCTTCTCCAGATTTATTTGTTGAATATAAAATCAATTTAAATAAAACAGAATTTTTATTTTACGATAAAACATTTTTGCCTAAAATTCAGTGTAAATTCTTCTACAATGCAATCGGCGAAGAATGCACCACTGTATTAGATTATTTTTTTAAAATTACAAATTCTACTAATACTGTATTTTCTAACTTTGAAGAACGGATTGAGACGTTGATTAATGAATAATATTTTTAGATGAAATAATTTTGATTTCGGTAAAAACGATGATAAAAATGACGATGAATTAATTTATTCATATAAAAACTATGATTTATTTAATAAATTTTTAGATTCAAAAAGAAATAAAATGAGAAATTTTATTTCTAATGAACAAACCATTATTAAAGATATTGAAACTTATAAAAATACAGTAGAATCTGTCTATCAATCAATACAAAACAATAAAAAATTTAGTCCTTTAAAACTATTGGTTTTTGGTTCTATTCAATCAGGAAAAACTGATTTTATGATTGGATTTTCTAGTAAAATTCTAGAACAATATAAAGGGCTTAATGTTACGTTAGTATTATCTTCTAACAATAAAAACTTGCTAACTCAAACTATATTAAGATTTAAAAATGAATTTACTAAAATTAACGCTGAAGCACAATTTTTATCTTTCAATGATTTAAAAAATTGACAACCATCAGATGAATTAAATGGTAACGAACATATTTTTGTGTTTTTGTTAAAGGAGCACAATAACCTAAAATTATTCTTCAATGAATTTTTATCTAAATTATCAACTTATAAACATAATATTAATAATCTGACAATATTAGATGATGAAGGCGATGTTGCATCTTTTGGAAACATAAACAAAGATTTTACAACTATCAACGAGTGTATTACCGATATCTTAAAATCTATTAATTGAAATATTACATATATTTCTGTAACCGCTACACCGTTTGCTCACGTAATGGTAGATAACGAAGATGACCTGAAACCAAACTTTGCATTCACACTAAATCCTGGTAGTGGATATGTGGGAATAGATTTTTACGCTGAAGAAATGCAAAGTGGTTCATCAAAAATCATAAAAACAATTGATTCTTCTTTTGAAGAGGGTAATTACAGTTTTCAAGAAGCATTGTTTAACTACTTGTTGCAGTGCGTTATTTATTTAAGTAATTACAATTGTTTCCACGGAGCTAAACCCAGAATGTTGATAAACATTGATAGAAAAAAAGTGGTGCATGAAATTATAGAATCTAAAGTTTATGAATTTTTAAATAAATATTTTTATACAGATAAATATACAAATTTTGTTATTTCAGAACTCAAAACGTATATAAAAGAAAACTATTATATTGATAAATCAGGTGTTGCTAAAACATACAATTTATTAAATCCTAATGAATCTGAAAATATTTTTAAACTAATTAAAGAACAGATTTTAAATAAATTAGAAGTTATTGTTTTTAACGGAGATACTCCTAAAAATCCTTCATTTAATATAAACTTTGACGAAACTAATTTAGAAACTTTCCAAATTGTTATTGGTAGTGATAAATTATCTAGAGGTTTAACATTTATGAATTTAACCACCACATATCTAGAGCGTAATACTGAACAAGCTGATTCAATTTTACAAGCTGCTAGATTTTTAGGTTATCGCGACCAATATAAATATTTAAGTAAAATTTATCTAACACCTGAATTAATTGAAGATTATATAAATTGTTCTTGAGCTATAGATTATTACAAAAGTATTCTAAGCAATAGAGAAAACGAAGAGTTTGTTGAATTAGTTCCTAGATTCTTCCCACTAAAAACTCACGGTTCTAACTTGAACGCTACTAGAATATCTATCAGTAAAATGTATTCCGAAGAAAGTAACGACACCGCTTTAACTAATACGAAATATACTCCTTCTATATACGGTTCTGTTTGTCCTATAAATAAAGCAAACGAAGAAGTGTTCTATAAATTTATATGTAACACACAAATATACACTAAAAATGATTACAAAACTTTAAAGTTTGATTCTATTGAAGATTTTAATAATTATTTTTTTACAGGCTATTCAGAAGAACAATTATTCAAACAATATCAATTAATGTTTGGTGAACATTTATCTAAAAATATTTATTCTAAGATTTTAGATTGAAACAAGAAAGTTATTGTTAGATACATTTATAACTGTTCCAAAAATATAGAAGATTTTAAAGATATAAACAATCCTAATTACAGCTGAAAATACAGACGTGTAGTATTTTGCAATAATAATGGTTTGAAAGTTTTCGGTAAAGGTAGTTACGCTAATTATTTTGAATATATTAATAATGACGAAATATTCTGCATCGATATTATTCCGTTAGCAATTTATGAAAACTCTAAAGACGAACATAATATTAAAACATTTAGATTATCCACAATTCCACCCAAATCAATTATTAATTCATTAGGTAACGGAATTTGGGCAATTTAAAAAAGAGCGAATTTTATTCCGCTCTTTTTTTGTTTTTTAAATAATTTTGATATTTTTGTTCAATCGTTTTATGGTTTAAACTAAACGAAATTTTGGTAATGATTTGACCATTTTTAGTTTGATATGTTTCTTTACTATCTTTAGCTTTAGGTCTAATGTGGATAACTTGATTATCAGATTCATGTACCAAGTAGGTTTTGCGTCTTTTTTTATCGGGATTTATTTCTCTGTAAACCACACCATTATTACATAAATCCATTGTTTTATAATAAACGGATTTAATTGTTTTAATTTCATCGTTATCAAAGTTCAACATGAAACAATCTTGTAAAATTGTTGATTCAATTTTTGCTTTATCTTTTTCTTTTTTGAAGACAACCACTAACATGCCAGAAGAACAAATATTGTATAAATCAGAATCTTCAAACTTTTGTTCTTCATTAAAATCTTCAATGCGAATTGGTGTAATTGGAGAATGTTCGATTAAACTCATCCCGTTTTTTTCTAAATTAATAGTTTTCAAAGTAATTTGTTCGGTTGCTAATATTTTAATTTCATCAAAACGTTTTATCTTTAAAATGGCTTTTATAACAGAACTTCTACTGCTTTTACCATTAGTATTTTTAATGTCAAATTCTTCATAAAGAGATTTTAAAGTTCGGCCCTGGTATTTCAGAATCTCAGAAATAACATCTTGAATTGAATCATAATTTTTAAATTCATATTTTTTTCAAGTGTTATAAAAAATCTTTGTTAATAACTTATTCTTAAACGCTCAAGCTCTAGCTTTAGCTTTAACATCAGAGAACGGTTGAACGCGTAACGAGTTGGCATTTTGCCCCTTAGTACAGGCTTCTAAATATTTGGTTAGTGAGGAACTAATTTCTTCCGCTTTACCTTCTTTTACTAATTTGACAACCGTTTCATAGTCTCTTTTAATTTGTTCAAACTCTTCTAATTGAGTCAAATCAATTAATCTAGTACTAATTAGTTTAATTGCTCGATAATTTTTAGTTTTGAAATTATTGTCATATTTATAAAAAACTAACAAAATATATTTGTTCTTCTTTAAAAAATCAGATTCATAAATATCCTGTTGATTAACTAAAGTTTCATAATTAATAGCCGAGAACACCAATCTTTCTTTAGCTGTAAAACTGGTGTTATCGTTGGTTGGAATTAAACCAGAAACCTTTAATTCAATTCCATATTCATCAAAATCAGGTTCCGGTCTACTGTTAACAGGTATTTTAAAAATTTCGCTTTGAATTAAATTTCCTAATCATCCTTTATCTTTACTATTGAATTCATAACCTGATTTAATAAATTTTTTTAAATTAGTATCAGATAAAGCATTTTCTCATTCTCTAGCAAAGTCTTCAATTTCTTTTAGACTTTTTTTAATAATTGTTTTATTTGCCATTTTCTTTATCAATTAAGTTCGCTAATTTACTTGATACTTTGTTAACAATCCCACAAACTAAAGCATTACCCATTAAAAAATATCTGGCTTTATTCGATAAACCAATATTTCCAGTCCAATTATCCGGGAACATATTCAATCTCTCGCACTCGATTGGAGATAATAATCTATATTTATCATTTTCTACACCGATAACATGAGTACTACGGTTAATAGTTCCTTCTGAAGTTAACATTGTTCTACCCGGTAATTCCAATAAGTCAGGAAAATTCATTTTCCCTTCAGAATAGTAGTAAGTATATCCATCTTTTATTCTTTCAATTCTCTTACTACTTTTCATATATCTAATTTTTTCGATTTTATCTTTATCTGTAAGGATTAAATCTTTTATTAAATTAATATCTTTTAAAACAACATCCTTTAACAACGTTTGACCACCATTATAAATAGGTGATGTTTTCGTTGAATATACAATGCCAGAATCCATAAAACCAGCATCTTTATAAGTTGTTGTTTTTGAATCAGAAATGGTTTTAATGTCTTCTAACAATTCAACACGTTCAATTTCTGATTCAATATTATATTTAAATTCGTCAAAAAAGAAACTTTTACTAGTTCCTAATACATCTAAAGGATTTTTATATTTTTTAATGTTAGTTTTATAAAAATGTGTAGTTTTTTTACATGCAAAAATAAAAATTCTTTTTCTTTTTTGTGGCATACCATATGCTGCCGCATTGATAACTTTTCATTCTACATAATAATCTAATTCATCAAAGCATTTCAACATAATAGAAAAATCTCTGCCACGTTGCTTTGAAGGACTTATTAATAGTCTATCGACATTTTCTAAAAATACAAAATTAGGTTTTTTATGCTTTAAAATACGATTAATTTCTCACCATAAAACGCCTTTTTTACCTTCAATACCATTTTGATCTTTTAAACTTCTGGCAACTGAATAATCTTGACATGGGAAACCACCTACTAATAAATCATGATTAGGAATAAGTGATTCATCAACAAGTGAAATATCAGTATTATTTAATGGATTTGAGAATTCATTAAATCTATCAGCATAACATCTATACGCATTTTGAACTTTACTACCAGGTTCTCATTGGTTAAAGAAAACAAATTTAAATTTATCTTCTTCGATAACTTTATTATTAATTATTTGAACATTATTTAGACCGACTCTAAATCCGCCGACACCGGCAAAAAGTTCTACAACTTTTCTTTCACTCATTGTTTTTTCTCCAATACTATTGATTTTTTAAGTTTAATATAAAAAAATGAAATGATCAAGTACAAAATTAAATTAACAAAATAAAAGGAGCCACATCATTTTTGATGAGCTCCTTTTTATGTAGTTGTTTTAGTCAAGTCTAGATAGGCTTATAACTTATTTTTTTCAAATAAGTTACATATATATTTGTAAAACTTAATCTGTTTATTTTTGGCAAAATAGTAGATAAATTTTTGTTTAATATCCTGAATTAGTCTTGTCTGCTTCGTTAGTAATTAAACTAATTCCTTTTGAAGAACCGATTCTTGTTGCGCCGGCTTCAATGAATTTTAATAAATCTGCGTAAGTTCTTACACCACCAGCAGCTTTAATTTCTTTTTTATTACCTAAAATTTCATGTCACATTTGTACATCTTCTAATTGTGCGCCAGCACCCACAAAACCTGTTGAAGTTTTGATGAAGTTAGCGTCAGATTTTGCGATTAATTCGCAAGCGAAGACTTTATCTTCTTGTGTTAATTGTGAAGTTTCTACAATCACCTTTAAAATTCTGTGGTGACACGCACTTTTTACAGCGTTAATTTCTTTTAAACAGTAAGATTCGTCTCTTGCTTTTAATTTAGCAATATTGATTACCATATCGATTTCATCGGCTCCGTTTTTCACAGCGTCTAGTGTTTCAAACACTTTGTTTTCAATAGTGTTCATGCCTAACGGGAAACCAATTACTGTACAAACTAAAACGTCTGTACCAACTAGTAATCTTTTACAGTCATTCACGTAGAACGGATTAACACACACTGATTTAAAACCGTATTCTTTAGCTTCATTACAAAGCTTTTCAATATCTGCTTTAGAAGCTACGTCAGATAAATTAGTGTGATCAATAAATTTTGCTAATTCAGCTTGAGTATATTTTTCCATAGTTTTTTCTTCCTTTAACTTTGATTGCTATTTTTTAGCAATAAATTCGTTTCTGAATTGTAAGTAATCATTATTTACTTTATCAATTAATTCACGGTTAGTTGGTAAGAAACTGTTAATTACTTTGTAAGCGATTGCTTGTGGGTTGAAACCATACAAGTTGTACAATACATTACCATCCATTGAGTGACCATAACCCGGTACTTCAATTGTTGTAAATCTTGAGTCGTATATTGCTAGACGGTATCACATTGAGTCATTACCAGCTTCAATCGCAAAGACGCCCACTGAAGAGTCTAATGTAGTCTTTAAGTCTTTAGTTTGCACAAATTTGTTTAAGTTTGGTACACTGAAAACTTCTGAAGTTAAGTTGTAGTTTTCTAATAAGAAGTCAGCTGTTTTTACAGCTAACGCCACTTCTGAACCACTTGCTAAAATTGTTAAGTTAGTTAAGTTATCAGCATTATTGTAAATTAAGTAACCACCGTAAGCTAAAGCTGATGGCACAGAAGTTTTAAAGCCAGATTTAGTTGCTTGTCTTGTTAATACAATGCAGTAAGTTGTGTCCACTGAACTCATTGCTTCAATAAAAGCAGCATAAACTTCAACTTCGTCACATGGACGTAGGACTTCTACGTTTGGCATTGCTCTTAAACCAGCTAAGTGTTCTACTGGTTGGTGTGTCGGTCCATCTGAACCTAATAAGATACTATCGTGTGTTAATACATAAACACTTGGTAATTTTGAAATAGCGCCTAATCTAATACCAGCTTTAAAGTAGTCACTGAAAGCCATGAATGAACTTGAAATACAACGTAAACCTCTATGTAATAAGATTCCGTTTTGGATACCAGACATTGCAAACTCTCTAATTCCAGTCATGATGTAGCTTGAGTGTCTGTTTTCGTTAAATGGTTCGCCTTTAAATTTAATACTTGTTGATTTAGAAACGTCTGGTGACAAGATGATTGTATCTTTTACGCCAGCGTTTTGAATTTGTTCAAGAATTTTACCAGCGACTGCTCTTGTGGCTACATCTTTTGGTAAAGCATTAATATCAATTACTTCTTTTCAGTCAGTAAATTCGCCACGAGCTTGTTTAATGAATTTTTCAGTTTCTTCTGGTTGTTTTAGTTTGTAGTATTGTAGTAATTTAACTCAGTTTTTGTATTTGTCTGTACCTTTTTTAATAACCTTTTCTTCAAAGTGTTCGTACACATCTTTATCAAAAGTTCAGTTATCAAAGTCACAGTCAAAGTGTTTATTGAATGATTCAATTTCAGATTCTTTAATACCACCACCGTGTGCTTCATATGAATCTGCAAAGGTTAAACCTTCACCAATTTCAGTATGAATTTCAATAAAACATGGTTGGTGTACTTGACGTTTAGCGATATCGATACATCTAGTAATGTTTTGAGGATTGTTATCACAAGATAAATATAGTCAACCCATTGACTCTACTCTTTTTTGTAGATTTTCAATGTTAACCATATCCACAGATGACTCTAATTGATATCTGTTAGAGTCATGTAACATAATTAATTTATTTAATTTTAATTTACCAGCTAAGCTCATTGCTTCATAGCTGATACCTTCTTGTAGATCACCATCACCCACAATACAGTAAGTGTAGTGGTCAATTAAACCTGGTAATTTAGCAAATTCGTGTCTTAAGTAAACTTCGGCAATTGCCATACCAACAGCATTAGATACTCCTTGTCCTAATGGACCAGTAGTTGCATCAATAAATGGCGTTACATAAGATTCTGGGTGACCAGGTGTTTTTGAGAAACGGTGTCTAAAGTGTTTCATGTCTTCCATAGACAATAATCCACAGAAGTGTAGAATGGGATATAAGCTCATAGAACCATGACCAGCAGATAAAACTACTCTATCACGGTTAATTCAATTAGGGTTATCAACGCTAATGTTTACTTCGTTTGCATAAACAGAGTAAGTGATTGGGGCCGCAGAAACAACCATGCCAGGGTGGCCTTGTTTTGCTTCCATAATTGATTGAAGTCCCAATGATCTAATTGCGTTAACGTATTTTGAAATGTTCATAATTATTGAATTGAATTTGTGCTTCTTAAAATATTAACGATTGCATTAAAAGCTTCTTTAAAGTCATCCCCATTCACTTCAATAGTTACTTCTTGGCCTTTTTTCACGTTTAAAGCCATTAAATTAATGATTGATTTAGCGTCAGCTTGTCTACCACCAACTGAAAATTTAGTTGATGATTGAAATTCTGAGGCAGTATTTACTAGTAAAGTAATAGTTTTAACGTCTAAACCACCTTCACTAATAATTAAAAATGTTTCTTGGTGCATAAAAACTTCCTCCTGAAGTATGTATTCTTATAAAAATATTATAAAAATATTTTTTATAGTAGCGGTTTAATAATTTGCAAACAGCCTTTAATAAAGGAATTTCTTAAACTTAAGTTATTGATTAAATCGCCCTTAGTAAATCTGGTAGCATTGTGGGAACACTCTTCTCAATATTCTTTCATTTGTTCATTAGCGTGCGTATCTTTAATCACTAAGATACTTTCAAAGTTAGAAGTTAATGAACGCAAATCTAAATTAAACGTTCCGGTAATGACGATTTCATCGTCAATGATAATAGCTTTGGTGTGAATGAAACCAGCATATTCTTTAATACTTACGTGCGCATCTAACAAAGGTTCATAGTAAATTCTGTTCATGTTTAACAAGAACCACTTGTCATCACAACTACCAGGCAAAATTAACTCTACCTTGACTTTTCTAAAAGAAGCTGCTTGTAAAGCTGCCATAATTTCGTCATTTGGATGTAAATATGGCGAAATAATTTTGACCGATTTAGTAGCGTTAAAGATCGCTGTTAAGATTGTTTCAGAAGCCACTCCACTATAATATCTTGGACCAGTAGTCATAAATAGTGCTTCATTGTGTACTTCATTAATGACATGTGGTTCTTCAACCTCAAAGTATTTTTTTAAATTTAATGTTTCTACTAAATTTTTAGTAATTTTTCTTGTTTGAATTGCTTGTGCAGCAACTGTTTTATAGTGTTTTTTTAAGAATCAACGATGTTGTACTCATAGAAGTGGTTTCAAGAAACTTGGACCTTGAACGTAATCGCCTAACACGCAAGTATAAGGTAAAAATGAATTAAAATCTCAGTCCATGCAGTAATCTACTAACATGTTTTTCACTAAATCACCTTTAATGATCATGTTTAAATCTTTTCAGTTCGGATGATTACGTTTCAAAGATAAGTATTCATCTGCAATATTGCTGCCACCATAAATGGCAAGTTTATTGTCGATGATCATAACTTTTCTGTGATTTCTAAAGTTGTTAGTACTTCTAAATTTAATATCTTTATCAGATTCAAATTTAGCCACTTCAATATTTTTATGTTGTGCCAAACAAGCTACCATATCTGGTTTAAATTTAGTTTGACAACCATATCTATCGAACATGAAATAAATTTTAATACCTTCATCCGCCTTCTTTAATAACTTATGTACTAAACTATTTAAGAAAAAACCGTCATCTACAATGTAGTATTGGATAAAAATATGTTCTTTAGCTAAATCAATGTTTTCCATCACTGCTTTATAAAAATCTTGGTTATCTTTCAAGATTTCGAAATCATTATTATAACTAGTTTGTACACCACGCACACTCTTAGCGTACTGAGACAAATCTTGAAACACCACATTTTCATTCTCGTTTTTATTAATCGCAGCTTTAGGGTATAAATGTAGATAACTCTTATAAGTTTTTTTATAGTCTTCAACTTTTCTATTATCAGTATATGGACTACGACCCCAAATAAAATAAATTAAATGGGATATCAACGGGAAGAGAATGAACGACAAAAGTCAGGTTAATTTAGTATCGTTAGTTCTCAGTTTGGAATTAACGATCCATACAGATACCGTAACATTTAAAACATAAATGCAAATTAACGACATCACAGTAATCACAACTTTGTTGTCTGTAAAGACACCTAGTAAGATTGTGGTCAGAATTAAAATCGTATTTAATAATATGTTAATGAGATAGAGAATTATTTTATGAGTTTTTTTGTTCATAAGTTAACCATCTTTTTATTACCTAATTAAATAATTACATTATTTATAACTGAAAAAAATCAGCTTTTTTGTATAAAAAAAATCCCACTATCGTGAGATTTATTTAAAAGTGGCGGAAGCGGAGAGATTCGAACCCTCGCGCCGGAAACCCGACCTAACACCTTAGCAGGGTGCCCTCTTGGACCACTTGAGTACGCTTCCATTACCTATAAATTATAATATATTATTTTTATAAATACAAGTAGGTATCGTAAAATAACTTATAAAATATTAAATTTTACGAGTCCACACTCTTAATTTAACATTTTATTTAAGAAAAATCGTGTTTAATCAACTATATTTATAGTTTATACAACATTTATTATTGCCTTTATTTATATAGATATAGAAAACCATTTCTTTTTTATACCCTTTGTAGTATAATTAATACGTTTATATTTCATAACATAAATAAAGATCTAAAGGAGACAAATATGCAAAAAGATATTCAACCAAAATTATCACAATGCAACTATACTTGTGCTTCTTGTGGGGCTACATATGAAATCACATCTACTAAGGGCGGCAACACATCTATCGATGTATGTTCAAAATGCCACCCATTCTATGTTGGAGCTCAAACAAACACAAGTTTACGTGGACGTGCTGAAAAGTTATCAAAGAAATTTGATGCTGGTAAAAGCTACTCTAACAAAAAACAATCAACTGCAAAAACTTCAACTAGAAAAACAGAAGAAGTGAAACGTGGTCTTGAATCTTTATAGATAACTAATCTTGAGAAGTGCTTTTTCAAGATATTATACATATATAAAATTGTCTTAAAAGCATTAGTACAGTCGTGTGCTAATGCTTTTATTAAACTATTGATGTCAAAGAAAGAAAATGAACAACTGAACACATGGAATACAATAAAAAATTATTTGAAGCCTTAAAAAAAATTGATGCAAAGAACGATGAACTAAACAAAGCCTTAGAAACTGTTGGTTCAGACATTGCAAAAATGAAAGAAATCAACATTCAATTAAAACAAACTGAAAAAGTAGCAGCTGCTTTTAAAATTTATTCAAGATTAATTGAAGATGGTTTAAACGCTGAAGAAATGCTTCAAACAGAAACTGACAAAGACATGTTGGAATTATTAAGAATGGATTTAGAAAATTCTAAAGAAAAAATCCCAACTCTAGAAGAAGAAATGAAAATCTTGTTATTGCCAGTTGACCCTAACAATGGTAAAAACGTTATTGTGGAAATGAGACCAGCTGCTGGTGGTGACGAAGCTTCAATCTTCGTTTCTGACTTATTCGACACATACAAAAGATACATTGAAAACCAAGGCTGAAAACTTAAAGTATTAGACTTATCAACTCAAGCTCACGGGTTTGACTTCATTTCATTTATGGTAAGTGGAGAAGATGTTTACAGCAAGTTAAAATTCGAATCTGGTGTACATAGAGTACAAAGAGTCCCAGCTACTGAATCTAAAGGTCGTGTACATACTTCAACAATTACTGTAGCTGTATTACCTGAACAAGATGATGTAGAAATTACAATCAACCCATCTGATTTAAGAGTAGATACTTACCGTGCTTCTGGTGCTGGTGGACAACACGTTAACAGAACTGAATCTGCTGTTAGAATTACTCACAATCCAACCGGAATCGTAGTCGCTTGTCAAGAAGCTAAATCACAAATCGAAAACAGAGATATCGCTATGAGAATGTTAAGATCTAAATTGTGAGAAGCTGCTGAAGCTGCAAAACACGAAGAACAAGCTAACGAAAGAAAATCACAAGTTGGTACTGGTGAACGTTCTGAAAAAATTAGAACTTACAACTACCCACAAAACAGAGTTACAGACCACAGAATCGGTTTAACTTTAAACAAATTAGACCAAGTTATGATGGGAAACTTAGAAGAAATTATCGACATGTTAATCGCTGATGAACAAGCTTCATTAATGAGTACACTAGAAATTTAATGACTTACTTAGACCTTATTTTAAATATGGTTGAACAATTAAAAAAGGCTAACCAAAATGATGAGGTAGCCTTTTTTCTTCTTTACCACTTCACTGAAGTCGAAAGTAAACTAGAATTTATTAACCATAAAACTGATATTTGTAACGAAGCGTATTTGTGTCTACAAGCGTTACAAGAATACTTAGTCGATAATAAACCTTTAAGTAAAATCTTACACGAAGAAACCTTTTATAAGCTTAACTTTAAAGTTTTAGACGGCGTGTTTTCACCACGTCACGACACTGAAATTTTAGTTAATGAAGTTTTAAAATTTACTAGTCAGAAAGATAATTTAGATATCGCTGATATTTGTAGCGGTACTGGCATTATCGGGTTGTCCTTAAAGGAAAATTTAAATCCTAATAATCGTTTTTACTTAGTAGATTTAAACCCTTTGGCTATTAAAAACATTCAATTAAATGCGCAAGCTTTAGAATTACAAACTAATCTTCAAATTTATCAAGGAGATTTATTTTCTGAGTTAATTGCACGTAAAATTAAATTAGATGTTTTAGTATCTAATCCACCATACATTGATAAAGCTTATCAATTAGACAAAAACGTAGAAACTTATGATCCTTCATTAGCGTTATTTGCTGAAGACCACGGATTGGATATTTACAGAAAACTATTAAGTGATTTTAGAAAGGTTGTTAAAAATCCCCAACGTTATCTAATTGGATTAGAAATTGGTTTTGACCAAGCGGAAGCTGTAACCAATTTAGCTTTAGAGTACTTAGATGTAACTAAAGATGAAATTCATATTATTCAAGACTATAACCAATTAGATAGAGTGGTAATCATTAACAAAAATTTTTAATTATGAAATTCAAGTCATATACATACCAAGAGTTAGAGTCAGTTATTTTTGAAATCAAAAATAATAAAGCCGTTATTATTCCGACCGATACTGTTATCGGAGTTATGGCTAATAACACTTCTATTATTTATAAAGTGAAAAATAGACCTAAAGAAAAGAAAATTATTAAGTTTATTTCTGATCTAAACGATCTTGGTGAGTTAACTAAAGAACAATACGAATTCTTAAACAGATTCTGACCAGGACAAGTCTCAGTCATTAAAGACGGCGTTTCTTACAGAATGCCAGATGACCCATACATTCTTTACATTCTTTCTAAAACTGGCCCACTATTTGCAAGTAGTGCAAATTTAAGTGGTAGAGATACCATTCAAAACACCGACCAAGCTAACCAAGAATTTGATATCGATAATCTTTACTACGATGTTGTTACCGTTCAAGGCGACAGTAAGTTAGCCGTCCCTTCTACAATTGTCAATTTAGATAATTGAAAAATCGTAAGAGAAGGCTGCAAAATTAACGAAATTAAAGATTTCATCAAAAATATTGCGTCAGAAAAAAAGGAAGTTATTTTCTTAACTGACGAACATAGCGAAGCTCAAGAAATTGCTAACGAAGTTCACGATACTGAAATTGTAAACATCACTTTAAAAACTTTAAACAAAGCTAACCTTGATGCTATAGCTCACAAACTTTTACTGGATAACGATTTAAATGTGTTTATCTTAACAAAAAATCCAGTTACTTGAGATTGTGAAGGTAACAAACACTTTCACATTAGAACTGGATTAATTTATAACGACGAAACTGCACAATTATCTAAGCAACATGACAACACTAATATCGCACTGTTAGACTTGTCTTCTTTTGCAAAAGATGACATTGCTCGTTTTGTTAAAATTTATTTACACGCTAGTTTTGAAGGTGGTAGACACGAAGCTCGTGTTCAAACCATTACAGACTACGAAAATCATCAAAAATAATTAATCTTCCACTTTTTTATATTTTTGTCTGCGTTTTTTAGAGATAAATTTAATAATTCACACTCCACAACCCACTCCGGTCAACGCAGACAACATAATTAATAAAATTTTTCATCATTCAAAAGTTTTACTTTGTTTTACAGAATCGCTTTGTTCTACCATTGGTTTAGAAGAAGGCGATTTTTCTGTCTCAGAAATTGAACTTATTGTTTTGGCTGTCGCAGACGAAGAATCACTAGTTATAATGTCTGGATTCATCTCAGTGGTTGATAATTTGGAATCTTTTGCTGTTGTTTTAGAGTGAGAATATTTTGTTTTATCACCATGTGAATGAATATAAGAGTGCGAGTCAGATTGTTGTATTCTAGTACGGCTCGGAATCGTAGCGTTGCCTTGTAATCTTACCAATTGTACCGAATGTATATTAGTTCTAGGATTATACGTTTTTACGTATAAGTTATTATTAATATTTTTTAAACTGCTTGTATCTAAATATAAGGGCTGATAATTACCATCTGGTTGTAACGTTAAATGACTAGCAATACATTGCCCATTTTCTTTATAAATTGAATAAGTGGGTAAATTACTCAAATCTAATTTACTTTCTAATTTAGGTAATGCAATTTTAGCTTTTGCAGTATATTCGGGAATTAAGGTCTGAGTCGGTAAAATTTGAATAATGCATGAATCGATCCCTTCTTGTTCACCTTTAAACGAAATGGTGAATTTATATTTACCAGGATTAACATCAATTAGATTAATCTTACCTTCATTATTAGTAAACTCTGTTAAGGCTTTTACGCGTTCTCATCTTTTAGTGCTCAAATTATATTTTGACCAAGTATAAGTTAAATCTTGTAAATAACCGTTTTTCTTTTCGTTTACTATAACCGTATTATTAAGAACTAACTTTTGGTAATCAAACGTTAAGCTTGTTTTTAAGTCTGACAAACTTTTTTTAACATTAATTTTAACCACATTACTAGGGCAAATAAAGCAGTTTTCAGAACTATATGCTAGATTATCTTGATCTGTTAATTTATAACGAATTAAACAGCGTAAATTATACTGACTGTATTCAAAAGGAATATTAGGCACTTTAGATGTTTTGTTTCACGTGCTTAAAGTTTTTCATTGATCATTACCGTCTAACTGGTATTCTCATTGATAATCTTTGGTCATTAAAGGTTCATATCACTCTTTATGTTCGTTATGGTTATATATTGCATCTACGTCAATTTTAGCTGTTGTACCGTACACCAAATCGTATGATAAGTGCACGACACCATTTACTTTAATAATACCTGTCGCAACTTTCGGGCAGACAATTAATCTAAATGGATGCTCAGATACTTGTTCTCTTAAATAGTCTTCTTTATTTAAATCACTAGTTGCTAAAGAACTAATGCCATATAAACCACTGTCACTTACCTTTGCGTTGCTCACCGTATAGTCGGTTGAAGGCACGTAACTCACAAATCGTTTTAATTCTTTACCTCGATCACCTTCGTAACCCGTGAATGTTTGAGGGTTATTGTTATCACTAGATTTAAACCATCATTTAATGCGGTGATTAGCTCTATTAAGCATGCCAGGGTTTAAAATTTTGTTTACAAAAAAATTAATATATTCAAAGTATTGATTGCTACCTTCAAAAATTACGGCACGTTTATTTTCTACCGTATTGAAATTATTAGGACCGGCAAAACTTCTAGGATAGCCTAAGTTTCGGTCGCAAATATTTGCATATTGCAAACGTACTTGTGTCGGATTACCGTTTAGTTTGTGTGTTATTTGCGAGTTAATAAGTTTGTTATTGTTGCTTGATGTTTTATGGGTTTGGTTTGCTAATATAGCTGGAATAGTTAAAGAGGCCGTACCTACAGCCCCAAAAATCCCCAAACCTAATAACAAGGTTTTTATAAATTTTTGTTTATTTTGTTTCATAATTGTTCTCCACCATTAAACAACGATAAAACCAGTTAAATTACTCACAAATACTCTAATTGTGAATATAAATATCTCATTACTGAAAACATGTTTTCCTGCCAAAATAATTTATAGCTAAAAAAGATACACCGAGAAAATGGTGTATCTTTTTTGTTATGTTTTGGTTTATCCTAAATAGTTATTGAAAAATTTACAGACAAGCAACCGTCAATAAACTTTGAAGAAGATCGCCCTAGGTGTGACGTTTATTCCCTTTCGTTAATTAAAGTCATTGTAAAAACTAGTATTGTAATAACGATAGCGTCACAGATAAGCTATCCCTTCATTTCTTCTTCACTGGAGTTATTGTTTTATTTGTTAGTGTTTTTAATTAATAAAAATTTACTATATAAGCTTAAATATTGGTGACTACAAGAATCAAGCTGATCAGGAAATTTATGTGTCGCAAAACCAGTTACATATAAGGGATCTTTTGCTACTGTAACACTTAAATCTGGACCAGACATTAACGATAAAGTCAATTTGTATTCTGGCTTATTTTGCACTGGGGTCATTTTGACTATCAAGTTTTTTAACCATTTTTGGTCTCACTGAAATGTTTTCTTACGTAGACTAATTCGCATTAAATCATTATTAATAGTATCTCTAACTCGATATTGTAAACCAGGGATATCTTTTAAAGAGTCTTGAAATGATAATGGTTGAATCTCTGGACAATGACTTAAGTCTAAAGTTTGGTGTGGAAATTGTTGCACCAGTTTTTCAGCAGTCAGTTTATTGGGAACATCTTTTCATGGACCATAACTAAAAGGAGGCAGACTTTGTGTCATCGTTCCATAAACAGTGCCCACTGGGATAAAAATTGCTCCAAGTACCCCAACGGCAACACCCACTCCAATCAATGCATATTTACCTTTTTTAGTTAATTTCATAGCATTTTTTCCTTACATTGTTTTATCATTAGCTAAACCGTTTTTAGCAATTATGCTATTTATTTGCGGTCCAGTATACAAAGAATTATTTCAGCTGAAAACTTTTTGTAAATTTTTAGAAGGGGTATTGAAATTATTTTTAGGATGTAATTCTAATCAATACGATCCTCAAGCCCCTACGTAATAACTATATAAAACGGAAGTATCACGATAATCACCAAAATTCATAGTAACTAAAAAACAATTAGTAGGAGTGTCATATCCATAAACTGTATATGCGTGCGCTGGTCATCCATAAGAAGATTGAAAATTAAATGGCGCAGATCCTAAAATACAAGGTATACCATGAGTAACGCTATTTCAAGCTCTTCAATATCCACCATATTTATAATTGCATTCTCATGTATGTATTGCTTTTGAATTATTTTCTTGTTTTAAGAATTTTATAAGCGAGTCTTTTAAAACATCACCATTAGTTAAATCTAATTTAAAGTTAGCGTCTTCTCATAATTTATAAACCAATCCTAGACTAGGATTATAAAATCCATATTGTTTAAAAATAGGACTAGAATCTTCAATTATATTATTTCCATAAGTCAATTTAAAATATTCATTGAATTTTCCCGTGGTAAATAAAGATGAATTAATAAATAATTGTTCATAAAGCATTAAATTAGCCAAGGCAATGTATTCACATAATCCTTCATTATTTTTGTACCCTAAACATTTAGTATCAATTAAGCCAGCAGATTGTATATCTCCTCTTGAAGCAAATCACCAAGAATAAGGCACTTGATAAGTAATATTAAATTTTCCATATTTGTTGTAATAAATGTGTAAATGATGATTTGGTTTGAAAGATGCTGACGTTAACGTTGTTGGCAATAATAAAGTTTTATTTAATTTGTTATCAATGCTGTCTTTTCTTTTTTTATACTCATTAATGATGACAGATGGTTTAATATCGCTTCTAATTTCTACAATATTTTTTAACAAATCTTCAGTATTATAAATTTTTGGGAACTTTGTATTGATTGTACAATACTTATCATGTCCTAAAACTTGTAAAATTCCTAAACAACCACCATAAATTAAATTTTTATTTTCATAAATAATAGGCAAACCAGGAAATCTAATTTCTAATGTTAAACCAGTTTTTAAGTCAATAATTGTGGTAGCGCCAGTAAAAACTATTAATAAAAGTTTACGGTCATTAACATCATTAATTACTTTAGTAAAAAGAACTAAATTAGTACGATTAGTAATTCTGTTAATATTTGAAACAGCACTTTTTACTAAAAAATTATAATTGTAGTTATTTTCTTTTTTGATAATATTAGATAATTCTGTTATTTGATTTTTTTGCAAATTTACATTATTTGTGCAATTTAAAACACTTATAGTTCCTAAAGTTGAAACAACTAAAGTTCCTATAGATCCTAAAATAATTTTAGTTTTATTTTTCATAATGTTTTAGTTTCCTTATCAATAAATATTCTCTAACCAAAGAATTATTTATATACAAAACAAGAATGAATATATATTATTCTTAACTAAAACTTAAAAATTAATTAACAATATTTTTATCATCTTACTTCGGAGTAAAATACCTATTCCAGATAAATTTTATAAATTATAAATATATGAATATTGGTTGGTAGGAATATCGTAAATTTTGATTTACACCAAAATTATATTGCAGACTTTTAAAAAAACTGGTGTATGAGTATAAGTAAAAATGACAATAAAACAATTGCCAAACAATTAAAATATATTTAGATTTAATCAGAATAATCACTCTTTGCATATAAGTTTAAGGCATGAAAAAGACACTCCTTTTCTTGAAGGAGTGTCTTGTGTGCCAATGTTGTATTGGCTTATTTTTGTAGTTTGACTAACAATTAAGATTATTTAAATGAAGCTACAAAGTAGTTCTTTTTACCTTTTTTCACCACTGTGAATTCTTGGTTAAAAGCATCGGCTTTTTTCACCATGAATTCTAGGTCGTTCACTTTGTCGCCATTAATCATGATTGAGTTGTTTGAAACTAATTCTCTAGCTTTAGTTTTTGAAGTTACTACGTTTAAAGCAACTAATAAATCTACGATGTTAATTTCTTCTGCTTCAATGACTTCTGATGGTACGTTTTGCATTGCAGATTTTAATTCAGCTAAACTTAATGATTTAATGTCACCACTGAATAAAATTTTAGAAATTTCTTGAACTCTGTTGTAAACATCAGCCCCATGAATATCAGTTACTACAAATTCAGCTAATTTAGTTTGAGCAATTCTCTTAGCAGGTTCTGCTAAGTGAGCTGCTTCAATCGCCGTAATTTCATCATGACTTAATAATGTTAAGAATTTTAATAACTTAATTACTTCTGAATCCGGTTGGTTAATTAAGAATTGGTACATTTCGTAAGGTGAAGTTAAACTTGGATCTAAGAAGATCGCCCCTTTTTCAGACTTACCAAATTTCTTACCTTCACTGTTAGTTAATAAGTTCATAGTCATACCACAAGCGATGTTTTCATCACCCACAGTTTTTCTAATCATTTCAATACCAGCAGTAATGTTACCTCATTGGTCGCTACCACCCACTTGTAAAGCCACGTTGTAGTTTTGGTAGTATGTTAAGAAGTCGTAAGATTGAATCAAGTTGTAACTGAACTCAGTGTAAGATAATCCAGATGATTCTAATCTGGTTTTAATCACTTCTTTTTCTAATAAGTAGTTAATACTTACCATTTTTCCCACATCTCTTAAGAATGTTAAGAAACTCATGTTTTTGAAGTGTTCGTAGTTATCTAACACGTCTTCAGTTGCATATTTTTTTAATTGTCTAATGATTGCTTGTTTGTTAAATTCTACAGTTTCAGCGTTTAATAAATTTCTTTCTGCAGATTTACCACTAGGGTCACCAATCATTCCAGTCGCCCCACCAACCATTGCGTAAGTTTTAATACCAGCTTGGTTTAATCTTCTTACCATCATTAACATTACGTAGTTACCTAAGTGTAAACTTGATGCACTTGGGTCAAAACCAACATATGCACATTTGTGTTGGTTTAACACTTCAGCAAATTTTTCTTCATTTGTAATGGCATTTAAAATACCACGTCATTTTAAATCATCTAAAATATTCATGTTTTTACTCCTTTAATGATTTTTTAAAAACTCGTTAAGGACCTGATTATGTCTTAACACAAGGTTAAATCTATTAATGTTGCCAGTTTTTGGGCAAATGAAATAGTCTGGTTGAATTTTTGTTTGAATGTATTCTAAACTGTGTTTTAAAGCCACTGGATCAACACCAGCCACTGTTAAATCAAACATATCTTTGTCTAGTAATGTGTCACCAGTCATCAAGAATTTTTTATATCTAATGCAAACACTGCCAGGACTGATACCAGGAGTGGCAAGATTATTGAAAATTAGTTCTCCAATTTCGATTCTGTCTGGAAGAACTTTTAGGTTAGTTGTAGGAATATTATTACTTTCTAATTCACTTCTCAAACCTTCTAAATCTTGTTCCCCCACATAAATATCGATGTTGGGATATTTTTGTGTTAGTAAACTAATTCCGTCATATTCAGGTAAATATTGTGAAGTTAATAAAATTGCTAGAACAGTTTCGCTGTCTTCGTTATCTAAGGGTTCTAACATTTCGTTCACTGTATTTAAAGTTGGGTCCACTATTACTAAATTACCGTTGTGATCAGTTAATAAATAACTGTTAGTGCGATAGTTCTTATCATTAAATAAGAAAAAACCCATTGCTACATAAACCATAAAAAGTACCTCCTTAAGGTATAGTATTTATTATAATTTTGTACTTTACTAATCGCACAAGAAAAACACCGAATTAGAAGAGAAATAAAAAAATCTACCGTAAGAAACTTCGATAAGCTTCTGGTTGGTAGATTTTTTTAATTTAGAAAGGGAAATTATTCGCCTTTTTCTTCTTCGTTAGCTGGTTTTTCAACACGGTTGAAGTTTCTGTTGTTGAATGAACGTCTGTGGTTAACAGTTGCTCTAGTCATTGTTTCACCGTTGTAACGACGTTTGCTTTGTGTTTCTGGTAAAACGATTTCGTTGTCAGCTTTACCTACAAATTTAACTTCTTCGCCTCTAACTTCAGCCATTGCGTCAACTAACACACCTAAGATCAATGCGATTGAACGGATTGAGTGGTTGTTAACTGGAATGATGTAATCGATGATGCTTGGGTCAGCGTTTGTGTTAGCGAATGCAACTACAGGAATGTTTAATTTTCTTGCTTCTTTGATTGCGTTAACATCGTGGTCTGGGTCTAAGATAATTAATGCGTTTGGTAATTTACGCATTGTTCTAATACCACCGTAGAACTTAGTTAATTTTTCAGTTTCACGACGGATTACGATTTGTTCTTTCTTAGTGTATTTTTCGATTTCACCAGTTGTTTGTAACTTGATGTTATCATTTAATTTTTTAATTGATTTTGAAATGTTTTTGAAGTTAGTTAAAGTACCACCTAATCATCTTTGAGTGATGTAGAATGCTTGTCCTCTTCTAGCTTCTGATTTAATTAAATCTTTAACCATTTTACCGTTAGTACCAACGATTAATACACGTCCGTTTTCTTTAGTTAATTCTTGGATGAATGTGTATGCTTTGTTTAAGTAAACTAATGATTTTAATACGTCAATAACGTGGTTGTTTGAACGTTTTGCGTAAATGTATGGTTTCATTTTTGGGTTTCATTTACGTGGATTTAACCCGATGTGTGCACCAGCTTCGATTAACTTAGCAGCTGATACTAATTGTTTCATTTTCTTTAAAGTTGAATTTGCGTTGGCCTTATTCTGAACTGAGTCAGCAGGTGTTGCAGAAGCTTTTACTTCTACGTTAGCATTAGCTTCAGTTGTTTCTGAAGATTCAACTACTTGTGCGTTAGCCAAATTTTCCATTTAGGAATATACCTCTTTTTCGAATATTACTGTTGTAAATACAACACATGTCTAATTATATGATTTTATTTGAATATAAAATATTTATTTTAGTTTGGTTTACTATCATAGTCACTTAAGTAGTAATCTGTAAGATTAATACAACGTTTAAAAGCAACTTGTTCTTTATCAAAAATTAAGTTACACTGTCACACTTCTACTCCTGATTGCACCGCACTTTTAAAGTCTGTGGATAAGTAGTTTTCATGGATTGTGTCTCACTTCACTTCAAAGGGTGGTCTATCATACTGAAAACAAACTAGTAAAATAGCGCGGGCCTTTTCTGTTAGACTAGTTCTGAGTGTGTTGACGTGTCTTAAGAACCGATTACTGTAATCTTTTATTGGCTCCTCGTAATGCATAATCGTTTTAGCCACATCCGTATTAATGGTCGTTAATGGACTCTTCACTTCTAAAAAGCATTGGTTCACAAAGAAGTCTAATTTAGAGTCTATATAAAAGACTTCACGTTCTAAATCGTTTACTCGTTGAAAAATTTTCTTTAAACTGCCCACTCTTAAAAAGTAATCAATAAAATTGTTCGACTTGGTTTGATTAATCCCAATTCAAGTTTTTTTATTATCTAAAGAAATTGCTTCTACGCTGTAAACTGTTCTTCGACTTCAATCATTATTTTTCGATAACAAACACGGAATTTTGTCAAAAATAATGTCACCAATCCGTGAAGTGGCAGGACAATGACAGTATTCGATTTTATTGTTAATCGCCACTTTCATAATAAAACGGTTAGGACGATCAATAATTAATCCTTCAGTTAACGGTTCATCAAATTTTAAAGCAATCATATCGGCAGTTACTGTGTAATTCTCAAAATTTATTTATTTATAATAATAAATGTAAAACACGAAAATGTGGAGAAGAAACATGACAAATAATTTACCTGTTATCTATTTAGGTGGTGACCACGCCTCTTTCTTTGAAAGAGAAAAAATCCAAAAACATTTGTTTTCTTTAGGATTCCAAGTAATTAGTGAAGGTTCATATGATGACACACCCACTAACTATGCACAATACGCTATCAAAGTAGGTAACAAAGTACAAGAAAATCCTAATAGTGTAGGAATTGTAATGTGTGGCTCTGGTATTGGAGTTAACATTGCAATTAATAAAGTCAGAGGAGTTAAATCAACATTAGTGTACAGTAATCACGGCGCTTTACAAGCTAAAGATAAACACTTTAATGCTATCGCCTTAGGTACGAGATTTATGCCCTACTTCAAATTAGAACAATTAGTAGACACATTCTTAGGAGTGGATAAATTAGATACATTAGAAGTAGGTGTAGCTCACGCAGATAAAGAAGGCAAAGAATTAACTTTTAAAACATTAAATCTTATTATTGATTCAAAAGAAACTGATACTGTTTCACTAGAAGATGATTCTAGATCAATGGATAAGCTAGATAAATGAGCTAACACTGACTTAAAAGATAAATAAAAAAGTTTAAGAGATTTGAAGGTCTCTTAAACTTTCTTTTTTATTTACACTTTGTGCATTGTTCTTTGTGTGCGATAAAGTTACACGCACCTTGAGATAACGGACGGTTAGCGATCACGAAGTGTTTTCTACATCTAGCTTCATATTCTTCTTTATCGCCAATTAGTACAATTGGTGAATTGTAATCCGCTGGTTCGCCGTTAATAATTCTTTGACTAAATAAAGCTTCAGAACCACATTGAGTACATACAGCAGATAATTTAGTCACAGTATCAGCTTGAACTAAGAGTTGTGGAATACAACCAAATGATTCGCCCTTAAAGTCTTTATCTAGCCCAGCTAGGATAATGTGAAACCCTTTGTTTGCTAACACTGTTGCTACTTCAATGATTGATTCATCAAAGAATTGGACTTCATCAATCGCAATCACTTTAGGCTGCAAGTTGTGTTCAATTAAGTAATCGAAAATTTCTGTTGGTGAGTGAATTTCAATGGCTGGTTTAGACTTGCCGTTTCTTGACTTCACTAACGCTAAACTTCTAGTGTCTACTACTGGTTTGAAAATAATGTAGTCGATTTTAGCGTATTCAATTCTGTTTAATCTTCTCAGTAATTCTTCTGTTTTTCCAGCGAACATTGGTCCACAAATGACTTCAATGCCACCATCAAATACTAATTGTCCCATCTTGTTAACCCCTATATTTATTGCTTGTTTGTGATGTTATTTTGTAACGTTGAATTTAAAGTTACAGATGTCGCCATCTTTCATTACGTAAGTTTTACCTTCTAGTCTTAACTTACCAATTTCTTTTGCTTTAACTTCTGATCCAGCCACCATTAAGTCATCGTAGGATACGACTTCAGCTTTAATAAAACCTTTTTCGAAGTCACTGTGGATAATACCAGCACATTCTGGTGCTAACATTCCGTTAGTAAATACTCAAGCGTGGATTTCAATTTTTCCGCAAGTAAAGTATGTTGATAAGTTTAATAAACTGAAAGCTCCTCTAATCACTTTATCTAAACCAGTATAAGTGATGTTTAAGTCTTCCATAAATTGTTTCTTAGATTCTTCATCTAAAGTACTAATTTCGTATTCCATCTTAATACTAATTGGAATAACTTTAGCTTGTTGTTGTTCTGCAAAACTTAAGAAATTTTTGTAGTAGACATTTTCTTCTGGATTAGAAATGTTACTTTCAGAAATGTTTGCAATGTATAACACTGGTTTTAATGTAATTAAGTTTAAAGATTGCACCATCTTTAGTTCATCTTTATCTAAACCAGCTTCAGTCGCCATTTTACCTTCAGTTAACACATCATTTAACTTTTGTAAAATTTTTACTTCTTTTGCTGATTCTTTGTCACCAGATTCTGCTTTTTTCTTAATTCTTAATAATCTTTTTTCGACAATTTCTTGGTCAGAGATCGCTAATTCTAAGTTAATAACTTGAGCATCTCTAATTGGGTCAATTGTGTTGTATTCGTGAGTTACGTCTTTATCATCAAAACATCTCACGACGTGGCAGATTGCATCTACTTCTCTAATATTTTGTAAGAATTTGTTACCAAGACCTTCACCCTTAGAAGCCCCTTCAATTAAACCAGCGATATCCACAAATTTAAAAGTAGCTGGAACGATTTTATCTGATTCGTATAAACTTTGTAGACGGTTCAATCTAATGTCTGGTAAGTTTACAATACCAACGTTTGGTTCAATTGTTGCAAAACGGTAGTTGGCTGCTAATACTTGAGAGTTAGTAATCGTGTTGAATAAAGTTGATTTACCAACGTTTGGTAACCCCACAATTCCTGCAAATAAACTCATATTTTTCTCCCTTAACAATGAAAAAACAACAATAATGTTGTTTTTTTCTGTTTTCTTATTTAATTTGGCCGAAACTGTTGAATAGTTTCATTTTTTCGATACATGTATCGATAATCGCTTGTTTACCGATCTTAATGTATTTTCTTGGGTCGTAAGCTTTACCGATTAAGAAGTTTTCGTGTTCAGCTACGTATTCGTACACTGCACCAGTAAAGGCGATTTGACATTCAGTGTTCACGTTGACTTTTCTAACACCTAAAGCAATGGCTTTTTGGACTTGTTCATCCGGAATACCAGAACCACCATGTAATACTAACGGTTTACCAGTGATATTAGCAATTTCTTCTAATAAATCGAAGTGTAAACCTTTTCAGTCGTCTGGGTATAAACCGTGAATATTTCCGATACCAGCCGCTAAAATATCGATGTTTAATTTACTGATAGCAGCACATTCTTGAACATCTGCGCATTCACCTTCAGAAGAAATGCCATCTTCTTCACCACCGATAGCTCCAACTTCCACTTCTAACGAAACATTAGCTTGTTGACATAATTGAATTAATGCTTGAGTTTGTTCTAAGTTTTCTGCGAATGGTAAACTTGAACCATCAAACATAATTGAACTGAAACCAGCATCTAAAGCTTCTAAACAAGCTTTGTATGAACCATGGTCTAAGTGTAAAGCCACAGGGACATCACACTTCATAGTTTTCATTGTTTCAGTAACCATGTAGTAAACAATCTTGTAGCCACCCATATATCTAGCTGCGCCTTCAGAGACCCCAATAATAATTGGTGATCTAGCTTGCATAGCAGCACTTAAAGCGGCTTGAATTCATTCTAAGTTATTTACGTTAATGTGAGGGATGGCGAACTTACGTTCCATTGCTAAGGCTAGCATTCCCTTCATACTAACTAATTGTTGGAAATTAGAAGTCATCATCTTCATCTTCTCTATTCTTTGTGTTTTCGATTGTACGTCTTACTACTTCGTTTTCGTCGTCATCCATTTCTTCGTCTTCTTCGCTAGCTTCGTCGATTGAATCACGAGAAATTTCATTTTCATCTTCTTCGTAAACTTCTTCTTTTTCGTCTTTCATGTCTTCTGGTAAAGAATCGTCGTCGTATTCTTCTTCACTCACAGTTTTTTCGTATTCGTATAGAGTGTTTAAGTTCTTCTTGTATTCTTTCATTGTGATTCTATCTTTTAAGTTTCATTTGTTTTCACCTAAGAAGACAAAACGACCGTCTTGCATTAAATCAGCATAGAATGAACCTACCATAGCTTCAAAGTCTTTTTGGCTAATGCCAGCAGCTTTGCAAGTTAATTCTACGATTTTTTCAAATGTAATTGTTTCATCGTTTTTAATTTTGTGTTTTGTGAAATAACTTTCCACACATTCGTAAGCGATGTCGATTAAATCTCTACTTAACATATTTCTTCCTCTTCAATAATTATTCTTGAATAATGTATAACACTTGGTCGATATTTTCTAAAACGTTGTCTTTTCCAGTTAAGAAAATAATTTTAGCTAATTCTGGACCATGCATCATTCATGTAGCAGCGACTCTCACTGGCATAAATAAGTTTTTACCTTTTTTACCAGTTGTTGCTTTTACTTCGTTGATGATAGCTTTAATTGAATCTTCTGTATATTCACTTGCTTCACTTAAAGCGTCTCTGAAGGCCATTACTGCATCTTTGTTAGCGATTAAAATTTCTTTCATTTCGTCGCTTAATTCTAATTCTTTTAAGCCAAAGTATTCTTGGATTAATTTATTAATTTCATCAGCGTATGAAATTTGGTCTTTAAATAACATTAACACCATGTCTAAGTTATCTTTTAATTGATCACTTAAATTAGCGTTTTCGTTGTTTAATACTCAAGGTTTTACGAATGCTAAGTATTGTTCAGCATCCATTCTCTTCATGTATTCGTTACCAATTCATAATAGTTTTTTAAAGTCGAAGAATGTTGATGATTTTGATAAGTTAACAATATCAAATTCTGCGATTAAATCATCAATTTTCATTACTTCTTCGTTGTTAGCTGGACTTCAACCTAATAAGGCCAAGAAGTTCACGATTGCTTCGGGAACGAAGCCCATTTCTTTATAGTCGCTCACGAATTGTTTTAATGTTTTGTTTCTCTTTGATAATTTTTTACCTGTTTCATCAATAATAACAGATAAGTGACCGTATTGGATTGGTTGTTTATCAAAGCCTAAAGCTTCTTTAATAGCAATTTGGTATGGTGTGTTTGAAATGTGTTCTTCACCACGTAACACGTGTGAAATTTCCATATCGTAGTCATCAACAACTACAGCAAAGTTGTACATTGCAATACCGTTAGATTTTAAAATAACAGGATCAGTCATTGCACTGCCCGGAACAGCGATATCGTCTCTAATTAAATCTTTTCAAGCGTATTCTCTGTTGTCGTCAATTTTTAAACGAATAACGTGCGGAATACCGCTCTTTAAGTTAGCTTCTACTTCATCATGACTTAAGTGTAAACATCTCTTAGAGTATCTTGGTGTTTGGTGATTTTTTAAAGCTTCTTCTCTATCTTGTTCTAATTGTTCTTCACTACAGAAACAGTAGTAAGCTTTACCTTCAGCTAGTAATTTTTCAGCTAATTCTTTGTATCTTCCTAATTTAGCACTTTGAATGTAAGGTGCGTAATTACCTGGATTATTAACTGATTCGTCTGGTACGATACCTAATCAAGCTAAGTTATCTAATTGTGATTCGATACCACCTTCAACGTTTCTTTCTACGTCTGTGTCTTCAATTCTTACAATGAAGTCACCACCGTAATGTTTAGCGAATAAGTAATTGAAAATAGCGGTTCTAGCCCCACCAATGTGGAAAAATCCTGTAGGACTTGGGGCATATCTTGTTCTAATTTTTTGGTCTTTTTTATCGATTGAAATCATTGTTGATCCACTCCCTGACATCATAACAAATTGATGTTGTTTTTTTAATAATGAATAATAATCTTTAACTTCTGGGAAATCTTCAAATACCAATTCTTGAAAATCATTAGTCATAATTGGTAATTTTCCCTGATTTAAAGTTCCAATAATTTGCTCAAAATTATTAGGCTTCACTTGTTTAATTTTATAGTTATTTATGAGTTTTTGAAATAGAAGATGTGTTTTTATAGGAATTAAATTTTTATGAATTTTTATTTCCCAAAAGTCACTAAAATTGATTGGTTCAATTTTGTTTCCAAACTCAGAAACCAAGGCGGTAGTCGCGCCGCTTAAAAAGAACGGAATATCACTACCTAAATTTAAAGCAATATCTTTGTAATCTAACGGTTGGGTGTGGCCTTCATGTTCATGAATATAATTCATTACACAAGCCGCATCACTCGATGCTCCGCCCAAACCCGCTTGGGTCGGAATTTGTTTAATGATTTGAATATTGTAGCAACGTTGTTTTAAATTGTGCTGCGTTAAATAATGCAACACTTTACTCACTAAACAATCTTCAATATTAATTGGTCTCTCTTCTTGTCAGTACACCACTGTATCCACATCAGCTTCAGTGATATTAATCACATCATAAAATTGTGTGGATAAGTGGAAAAGAGATTCTAATTGGTGTTTATTTGTATAACTAAAAGCTTGCGGGTTAATTGATAAGCCCAAGTTTACTTTAGGATAGGCCTTAAGCTGCATTTAATAAGTTGTAAATGTGAATTAAAGTTTCAGCCGGTAAAGCTTCTGCTCTAATTGTGTTAGAAATAGCTAATTGGTCTAAAACAGAGTATAACTGTTCTTTAGTGTATACACCTGATAAGTTATTGCTCAAAGTTTTACGTTTGTTTTGGAAAGCTAATCTTAAAAAGGCTTCGTATTCATCAATCTTAGTTAACGCAAACTCGGTTTGGTCTTTTTTAGTTACTCTAATTACTGCAGAATCCACTTTCGGTGCAGGTACAAAATTCTTAGGACCGACCGTGAATAAATATTCTACGTCTAAATATAAACTAATTAAAGCAGTAAACGCATTATAGTCTTTTGTATTTGGTCTGGCTGCGATTCTTTCAGCCATTTCCTTTTGTACCATCAAAATAGAAGTACTAATTTCTGGAGTTTTTAAAAGCTTTAAAACGATTTTAGAAGAAATTGAGTATGGTAAGTTAGCTACTACTTTTACCGCTTTGTTTCCAGTGTTAAACTCGTTAATTACTTTACTTAAATCTTCTTTTAAAACGTCATTATTAATAATGTGGAAATTTTGGTTATCGTGAAATTTGTTAGTTAAATATTCGTGTAGTCTTTTATCTAATTCTACAGCTAACATTGCAACTCCTTTATGTTGCAAGATAATCTCTGTAATTGCACCCAAACCTGGACCAATTTCTACGACAAAGTCATTAGAAGTTAATTCAGCTGAGTCTACAATCCTTTTTTTAATAGGTAGTGAAGACAAAAAGTTTTGTCCCATCTTTTTAGATGCAACAAAACTTTCTTGTTTCATAAAATTATGAATTTGTTTGTTTTGCATATCGTAGTTATTCTATACCAAACTTCGTTAATTTTGATTTAACTGTGACACCACGTGCCCGTCTCCTCATAATCATTTTGTGAATAATTACTGATTGTGCAATTGAGAATATTGAGTTGAAGAATCAATATGTACCGATACCTGAAGCAGATATAATTGCGATAATTGCCATGAAAATTGATAATACTCAGTTCATGGTCTTAATTCTCTTCATTGATTGATTATTTTTAACTCCAACAGTTGAAGCATTTCTTGAACGTTTCTTAGCCAACATTCTTGGAATGAATTGCGAAGCAAATTGCATTGGAAGAACTAAGATTAAGAAGAATAAGTATGGTCAACCTGTTGTTGTAAAGTGACTAAATATTTCTGAAATTGGAGATTGAGTTAAGTCTCACGCGTTAAATACGATTGCGAATTTTAACGGTCTCAGAATTGTAATAATACGATAAATAATCAAGAAAATTGGAAGGGTAACAAAAATTTGTTCCATTGCCGCAAATGGACGAACCCCGTGCTTCTTGTAAAGTTCTTGAGTTTCCATTTGTTTTTTCTTTTTAGATTGTGGATCCTTAACATCTTTATACTTAGCGTTAATTTCAGCAATTTTACCTTGAATTTCAGTCATTTTTTCTGATTGAAGCATTGATCTCGCTGAAATCGCCATTGTAATCGCTCTAATAATGAATAAGATAATGAAAATACCTAATAGAGCGTTTAAACCTGCTGGTCATGATCTTGTTGCATACATGAAGTATAGTAAGATCATAGCGAACGGATAAACAAAGAATGCATAGAATGGACCATAAGCCATGGTTCACTCTGTTGTAAGCGTATAATAAGGACCACTACCAGTATATATTACGGTATATGCCGGGTCAGTTACCCCTGAAGTCGGACTAAAACCGATTTCTAATCCATTACCAATAATTGTACTTGAGGCTGTTCAGTAATCTGCATAAGTTTGGAAACAGCCGTACAGACCAATACCAAAAAAGAATAAGTAAACTAAAACTTTAACAACTCTTCAGAAGATTTTTCAAGCTTTTTTTGCTGTTCTTTTTTTGGCTTCAGTTGGGGAAGCATTGGCAAATCCTGGCATAATCAACTGTCTAGCAGTATCATTATTTGCCATTTAAGATTTTCCTCCTGTTTTCCTTTTAAATAAACCACATAAGATCATCTGGTTTTTGGCGAAGTTATCTAAATTCCAATCCGGTTTAACGATAATAACGATGTCGGTATTGGGCATCGATAACTTCTTCTGATGAATAATGGCTTTTACTTGACGTTTAATCTTGTTTCTAACCACTGCACGGTTAGAAATCTTTTTACTAACAACAACTGTTAGTCTACAAGAATTAACTTTATTCGGCAGATAAAACAAATTAACAACGTTGCTGCAAATTCTGTTTCTAGATTTAACAACAGCGAGAATGTCATCACTTTTTCTTAAGCGTTCGTTTTTCATAAGCCGGGACAAAAACTATCTTTCGTCTGAAACAGTTAATTTGTGACGTCCTTTAGCACGTCTACGAGCTAATTGGTCACGGCCTGTTGCTGATTTCATTTTTGCTCTGAAACCGTGAACTTTAACTCTTTTTCTTTGATTTGGTTGGAAAGTTCTAATCATAAATTCACACCACCTTTTGTTTTAAATTTAAAAATATCTACGTGTATATAGAATACGGTACTATACTTGTTAAGTATAACATATAAAAAATATTTTATATATATAAAAAATAGTGATATTTTAAGTAAAATTTACTTATATTTATACTTTGAAATGGAGTGCAAACTGATGTATACAAAAGAACAATTAATTAAATTCTGAAAAGACGCTTTAGACAAGTTTTCTAACGTGATTGGTAATCCACTATTGTTCAACGAAGTTTACGTTCCTACGAAGGTTTATAACTGCGCTAACAACACTTTATTTATCCTTGTACCGGATAAATTCACGCAAAATGAATTATTTATTAAAAAAGACCAACTAGAAGAAGTTTTTAAACAAGTTTCTAATTCTAATTTAGTTTTAGATTTTGTTTTAGATGAACAAACTGATGAAATTGATAAATTAGTGACAAGATCACAAAGTCGTTCAGTTAAATCTAATAATTCTTCTTCATCAAATCATGTGAGTGATTTAGAGTTACAAAACATGAATTTAGCAGATACTTTTGCAACAAGCTCAGACGAAATCTCAGAAGATAACAATATCAATTTAAATGGTTTAGATACACAATTGTCTTTTGCAAGTTATGTTGTTGGAAACTTTAATAAGAATGCATATTCAATCTTAATGAAGGTCTTAGCAGATGGTTCCACTCTTTTCAACCCAGTGTATATTTATGGTGCTACTGGGTTAGGAAAAACACACTTAATTTCTTCATTCACAAACGAATTTATTAAGAAATATCCTACAAGAAAAGTGTGCTACATTGATTCATCAACCTTCATTAAGGAAGTGTCAAACGCTTTATATAGAGGTAATAACCAAATTGAAAATTTAAAAGATAAATTTTCTAACTATGATTTGTTTGTTTTTGAAGATATTCAATACTTATCAGACAAATCTAAAACTAACGAAATCTTTTTAAACATTTTTAACAATTTAATTAAAGAAGAAAAAATTATTTTAGTTACTGCTGACCGTCCCGCTAACCAATTGATTGGTTTTGAAGACAGAATGATTTCTAGATTATCATCTGGTATTTCAAGTAAGATTAAAGATCCAGACTTCAGTTCCTTAAGAACTATTATTCACGATAACTTTAGAAAAGAATCAATCGAAGTAACTGATGGCGCGATTGATTTCTTAACCAATTACTTCAACCGCGACATTAGACAATTAAACGGTATGATTAATAAAATTATTTTCTTCACTAGCATCGAAAAAGACAAGAATATCGGAATTATTGATGAAACCCGTTTGTCTAGCATTTTAGACTTAGACTCTAATAAAAACAAAAAAGCTTTAAAGGCAAATCCAAATACAGTGATTAATGCCGTGGCTAAAATCTACAATTTAAAAACACAAGACATTGTAGGCAAATCTAGAAAAAGAAATTACACTTTGGCTAGACACGTTGCGATGTATATCTTAAGAGAAGTATACGAATTCCAATTAAAGGAAATCGGAACCTTCTTAAACAACCGTGACCACACTACAGTATTAAACGGTGTACAAAAAGTTAAAGACCAAATTGTACAAGACAAAGATTTAGAAAACTTCATCAATTCAATTGTTAAATCATTATAAAAAAAATCCCAACCGCAAGGTTGGGTTTTTCTGTTTTATTTTTCACCATTTTAAACAAACTATACATTCAAGAATGTGAAATATTATAAACCGTAGCTTAGTCTCATTAGAAAACACATAATGCATTTATAGACGTTGAAACACTATAAGCTAGTAAATGGCTTTTATTATTAAGCCCATTTGTGTTTTCGTTAATATCATGGTTGTTCCGCGTATTTTCTTAGTCTACAATCTTTTGATTAATTATCTTGGAAGATTCAAAAAGACACAAAAAAAGACATTCTCTTAATTGAGAATGTCTTTTGGTTGCGCGACGATGTCCTACTCTCACATTTCTGCTACAATCGGCCCTGATGTGCTTGACTTCCGTGTTCGGTATGGGAACGGGTATTTCCACATCGGTATCTTCACCGCACTATTCGGTAGA
>NZ_BAABQM010000006.1:0-13925 GCF_040369755.1 Ureaplasma ceti
GTTGCTTGCTAATGTTTTAGCAGCTGGATCTAGATTTTCAACTTTATTAGTTGTAAATGGAGTCATCGCTGAATTTGTTGAGTTGGCTTGACCAATTACTTGGTTTGCTGCTGCAGCAATTTTTACTGCTTGACTTGCGTTGTTTGCAGAAGTTTGTGCTTCGTCTTGAGTTACTTTATCAGCAGCTTGTTGAGCTTGACTTAAAGCTTCATCAGCTTTCTTTTGGTCAGCTTGTGCAGTCTTTAAATCACCTTGTTGAGCAGCTGAAGCTGCAGCTTGCGCGGCTTGTGCAGCACTATCAGCTAATTTTTGAGCAGCTTGTGCATCTGCTTTTGTTTTTTCTGATGCAGTTTTTGAGTTTGCAATGTCACCCATTGCTTTGCTAATTCCATTAGCTGTAACTTGAGTTTGTTGAGCTTTATTTTCCGCATTAGCGATTGCTTCACCATTAGCTGTATTGGCTGCTTTATTTGCAGCATTTTGTGCATCGATGGCTTGTTGAGCAGAAGCTTGAGCTTGTTTTTGTAAGCCTTGAGCTTTTGTTAATGCTTTTTGAGCATCTGCTAATTTATCTGCTTTAACATCATCAATTGCTTTTTGAGCAGCAGTTTGTGCTTCTTGAGCATCTTTTTGAGCTTGTTTTGCAGGTGTTGAAATTGCTGAATTGCTTGATTTTGCTAATTTATCAACACTGTTTTCTGTTGAGTTAGCTTGACCAATTACTTGGTTTGCTGCTGCAGAGGTTTGGACTGCAGTTTTTGCTTTATCACTTGCAATTTGAGCTTGTGCATCAGTTGCTTTTTTAGCTTCTGCTTTAGCAGTTTCTAATGCTTTATTTGCAGCAGTTTGATCTGCTTGAGCTTTTTTAATGTTTCCGGCTTGAGCGGCTTTGATTGCGTTTTGTGCATCAGTTTTTGCATTATCAGCTGCTTGTTGAGCAGCAACTGCAGCTTTATGTGCTGCTGAATCTGTTGGTTCATTTGCAGCAGAAGCTACTGAACTGTTAATTCCATCAGCTTCACCAATTGTTTTTTGTGCTTGTTGAGCAGCTGAAGCTGCAGCTTGTGAGTTAGCTTTTTTGTTTGCAGCATTTTGTGCTTTAATAGCTTGTTGAGCTAATGCTTGAGCTTTGGCTTCAGCTTTTTGAGCAGTTGCTAACACTTTTTGGGCACCAGATAAATTATTAGTTTTAGCATCTGCGATTGCTTGGTTAGCAGCAGTTTGAGCAGCTGATGCTTGTTGAGCCGCTTCTTTAGCCGGTTCAGAAATCGATTTATCAGCTGATTTTGCTAATGGACTTACAGTATTAGTTGTTGATTCAGCTTTACCAATGATTTGGTTTGCTTCTGCAGTTGTTTTTACAGCTTGACTTGCGTTTTCAGCAGCAATTTTAGCTTGTGCATCAGTTGTTTTTTTAGCTTCTGCTTGCGCTTCTCCTAATGCTTTATTTGCAGCCACTTGATCTGCATGAGCCTTTTTAAGATCTCCAGATTGAGTAGCTTTGATTGCGTTTTGTGCATCAGTTTTTGCTTGGTTAGCAGAAGTTTGAGCAGCTTGTGCAGCATTTTTAACAGTTGGATCTTTTGATTTTGTTGCAGAAGCAACTTTATCAATAATACCGTTAGCTTGACCAATTGTTTGTTGTGCTTGATTTTTGGCGTTAGCAATATTGCTTCCATTTTCTAGACTCGCTTTTTTGTTTGCAACGTTTTGTGCGTTGATTGCTTGTTGAGCTAATGCTTGAGCTTTAGCTTCAGCTTTTTGTGCAGCAATTGAACTAGCTTGAGCTGACTTTAAATCGTTATTCTTTGCAGAAGCAATCGCTTTTGCAGCAGCTTGTTGAGCAATTTGAATTTGTTGTTCTGCATCAGAAGCTAATTTTTGTACATTTGGATTTTTTGAATTAACTAATTTAGCAATAGTAGGTTTAATCGCTTTTGTTTCACCAATAACTTGGTTGGCATTCGCTTCTACCTGAACAGCTTGAGCTGCTTTTTTTGCAGCAGCTTGTGCTTGTAATTTAGTTAATTTTTGTGCAGCAGCTTGCGCTTGTTTTAAAGCTTGTTCAGCTTCTGCTTGAGTTTGTTGAGCCGCTATTCTGTCGTTAGGTGATTCGGCTTGTTTTTTAGCAGTTTCAGCCAGTGTCTTTGCTTTTTGAGCAGCAGTTTGGGCTTCGTTAGCTGCTTTTCTCATTTTTGCATTAGTTGAGTTCAAAGCAGGGCTAACAGCTTGTGCTATCCCTTCGGCTTGACCTAAAATTCTGTTTGAATTATTGATTTCTTGAGTTTTTAAAGCGTTAGATAATTCATTCTTTAATTGAGTAATCTTTTGGTTTAATGCTTCTAACTTAGCATTTTTAGCTAACGCTTGTGCTAATTCTTTCTTTAATTCATTAATCTTGTTTTGAAATTCTTGGTTAGATTGCTTTAAATTATTTTGGTAAGTTTCTAAATTCTTAATAATATTTTTTAAACTATTGATGTTGCTTTGGTTTTGTGCAATCTTATCTAATAGTTCTTTTCTTTGACCCTCTAAAATTTCAATCTTTTGATTTTGACTTGAAATACTTTGTTTCAATTGATCAATTAATTGAGATGTTGTATGGGCTTGTTTACGCACTTTTGCACTATTTTGGTCTTTAATAGAATAGTACACGATGGGAGCTACAACCCCGGTGGTTGTTGTTGCTACCGCAGCAGTAATCAAAGCTTTTTGTAATACTTTTTTTACCATATTCCTTTTCAATTTAGAAATATTTAATATTGCTAGTTGAGTTATTTATGGTTGCAAGTAGTAAAGAACACAATTATTTCTAAAATTTAACATTTCAAAATAATTGTGCTGTTATGTAAAAGTAATCGACTATTTGTTTATTGAAATTACACCTTGATATAATTTTTCGATTGCATCACAGCATGTTGAGACGGTCATACCGTTAGTGTCTAACTCAATTGCATCGTCCGCTTTTTTTAGCGGAGCAATTGCACGGTGCATATCTTGGTAATCTCTTTCATTAATTTCTTTTTCAATAATGTCTAATGAAAAAGTTTGGTTAGGTTTAAGGATTTCTAATTCTTTTAGCCGTCTTAAAGCTCTTTCTCTTGAAGAGGCTAATAAATAAATTTTTAATTGTGCGTTCGGTAAAACCACTGTGCCAATATCTCTGCCATCCATGATGACATTGTTATTGTCAGCGATCGCTCTTTGGTCAAGTAATAACTTGCTTCTAACACAAGCTAGATTTGCAATCGCTGAAGCTGCTTTAGCTACGTCTGGAGTTTTGATTGTATCAGTGACGTCTTGTTCACCAGCAGCCGTTACCATATATACTTCTTCGCCAACTAATTTGACGTTAATGTTTGGTAATTCTTGTTGAATTGACATTTCATCCTTAAAATCGACACCTTTGTTTAATAAATAAAGGGCGTAAGTTCTAAACATTGCTCCTGTATTAATGTAAACAAAGTCAGGATTTCTTCTTGCAAATTCTTTTGAGACAGATGATTTTCCGCTACCTGCAGGACCATCAACAGCAATATTAAAATATTTCATAATTTAACCTTTCAAAATTTTATTTATATTATTATAGGTTAAACGATAAGGTTTTTCAATACGATAGTTGATTTCTTGTGTAAATCATTATTTTAATAATTTGATATATTAAAAAATCAGGTTTTTTAGCTAACTTGCTAAACCTGATTTTTAGTGTTTAAATTATTGTCAAAAATTATTTAAGATTTTCAATATAGTTGCTAGATATGGCACTCACACCCACTTTTCTAAATGGTGTAATATGTAACAATCTTGTTCAAGAAATTGATCTAGCTAAGATTGAGTTAGTTCACGCATCTTGTATGTTGTATAAATCTTTATTATAAGTACCGTTAATATGTGTTGTTAAATCAGAACTAATTTCTCATAGTTGACGTCATAATGCTGTATTTTTACTTGTTCCGCTATAGCTTTGACCAGTATATCCGTTAAAGTTAATATCAAAAATAATACCTTTTAGAGATGATTTCTTTAAAGAATCTACACTATGAATTTTATTTAAATAGAAATCTACATTTTTAGTACCGTTAGTTACTAAATTACTTGGATTATCGCCCACATTATTAGTCACAAAGTTAGAAACTTCTAGTCCTGACACTTTTTTACAACATGGCAATGTTAATCATGAACCATCAAACAAAATCAACAAAAATACTGTTGAATTGTTAATTCACGAATATATTAACTTTATAAAAGATTTAAAGTTATCTAGACAGAATAAAACGTTATTAACTCATGTTCATTTTTTTAAATATTCTGAAATTGTCAAAAGATTTAATCTAAGTTATCAAGTAATGAATCATTATTTAAATGCTTTTCAAAAATTTTCACCATTAGCTCATAAAAAAACTAAAGCTAGATATAAAAGAATTTTTAAAAATGAATCAAAAAAGAATGTCGTAGAAAACAATTAGTAACTGTAGTGTAAAAAAATAAGCAATAAATATTTCAAATAAACAAATTAATATTCTTTGAAAAAAATAAACGTATTAGCTAATTTATTTGAAATAAATTGACGTCTCTAAAAATGGAGACGTCTTTTATGTTAATTAAATTTATTTATTAAGTATTAAAAAAAATAGTTAAAAAACGAGTTTTAACTATATCTGTATTTAAACTTTTCTTTAATAAGAAAATGTACTTTGAAAAAACATCCTTTTCTTATTTCACAAAAACCATAATAAAAGCAATAATGATACTGATTAAAAAAATAGAACCTAAAGAAATGATCAGCCAAGGTACTCATTTATTTTCTCTAATTTTAGGAACAGATACGTTTTGTTCTAAAACGCGAGAGCCTTGAAACTGTTGGTTTAAGCGTCATTTAAACAAACTGCTAGATTCTTCAGGCGAATCTTCAGTATTGATATTCGTATAAGATAAATGTTGTCAAAAATCGATATTTTGTCTAATTAACAAAATTAACGGATATACATCAAAATCTTTTAGATATGTTTCGTTTACGCAAAAGCCGACATTATATTCGTCTGGAGAGATAATTAGTCAGTTGGGTAATTCAATATCTAAGATATTATTTAATTCAGACAAGTTCGTACTAATAGTTTGTTTTTGATTTTGTACTTCTTCAGACAAAGTGTTCAGATTATATAGTAAGTTAATAACATTTTTATCGTGGTGAAAGTTTTTAGCAACCGGAATACGATATTTATGATTTTTTAATTGACTTTCAATTTTAGGCAAGAACCGACTAAGGGCAGATGAAAGTTCCTTAGGTAGACCTAAGGAATTTCAGCCATTTCAAGTTACTTCGTTAATTTTATTACGGTAACTTTCTTGTTTCTTTTTTCTATAATTTCAGTTCGCCATAAATTTTATAAATATATTATAATTAAAAGATACATTTCTTTAACGAAAGGTGTAGACCTGTGGGAACGAGAGCAGTAGTTAACGGCAAAGATTGCATCGCTTGTGATGCTTGTGCCAGTGTTTGTCCAGTCGATGCAATTAAAGTTAGAGAAGAAGACGGAATTGCATTTGCTGATGAAAAATGCATTTCATGTGGTGCATGTTGCTTAGTTTGCCCAACACAATGCATCACCATCGATTCTCTAAAAGAATGATACGATATGGCTAAATCTTTAGATATTAAATCTTTAGATTACGAAAAAATTCACCAAGATGACGGTGATGACTAATCAATAAAAAAGACTTGAAATTCGTTGTGAATTTCAGGTCCTTTTTTATGCCTTTTTATTTGAAAAATTGTCAATTTTATAAGCAATGGCACTTGCAATAATCATTGTTCTTTCAAAACTTAACGACAACAATAAATGAAAATTTTCTAATTGACATTGTGGTGCTTCGCTCGTTAATTTAATTTCAATTTTAGAAAAAATTACTTCATGATTAGTGGCTTTAATAATCGCCTCTTTTAAACTTCAAATTGCAGCATTATAATTGCGACGCGCTAAGTCATTATCAGCAAAATGTGTTTTACCGTATTCATATTCTGCTGGTGTCATATAACGTTTAGAGAATTCTAAATCGTTAAATTCGTTACGGTTCAGATCAACAATATCGATACCGTGACCCGTTGGTCAGTAATCCATTCTTATCATTATTTTTTCATCTTTTCTAATTCTAAATATTTTGTTAAAGTTAAAGTTTTGTGTTTATATTCTTGAATCTCATTAAAAAATTTCATATTTTGTTCTTTTAAAGCACAATTAGTTTCTCACAGTACCCGATATTCTTGTAATAAACCATCGTAATTTTTTAAGATAACGTCTAAAAATTCATCGACTTCTCTAGGTGAATAACCAGGATATTTTTTTTGAATTTTTCTTACTTTTCAGTCTTCAATTTTTTGAGTTTCTTCTTTCAATCATTCTTCTTGAAAGTTATTTAAATCATGATGTGACATTGTTTTTGAACCTTAGTGAAGTCCGATGTTTTGGAAACAGACTTCCGTTTTTTATATATGTAAATATAATAATTATATGAATGTTTACAGTTTTAAAATTAATTTAAAAGACATTGAAAGAATTCATAAGCTTTTGATGGCTCACGAAAAACCAGCAACTTCAGTCTACATCCACAAATGTTATATTTTTAATGGTAGTGTCATTACCATTTATAATTCGCATAAATGTGTGGTGCAAGGCAAAGATGCCGATTTTATTATGCAAACTTTTTTTAGTGAATATTATAATCAATCCCAAAAATCTACCAAAGAAGCACCAGCCTATTCTAACGTTAAAAATAAAACTATTCATTCTGTTAATAAATACATAAACAATGAAACCGCTTTATTTGAAGAATACCAATATGAAGTTGGTAGTGATGAAGTTGGTGTTGGAGATTATTTTGGCGGACTAGTTGTCTGTGCGTGTTTAGTTAAACACTCTGACTTAAATAAACTTAAAGACCTAGGGGTTAACGATTCTAAAAAACTTACTGATACTAAAATTTTAGAAATCGCTCCTAAACTGATGAAAATTGTTCAATACGATGTTAAAGAAATTCATCCAGCGATGTACAACCAATTATTCAATCAGTTGCAAAACACTCATGTAATTAAAACCTTTATGCACAATGAAGCTTTAGCTTCATTATTAAAGTCTGTGTCACGCGAAGACTGTTATGTAATTTTAGATGAATACGCTTCGCGTACTAATTACGAAAAATATTTAAGACAACTACACAGAAAAACTGAAATTAAAATTGATTTATTTTTAACTAAAGCTGAAAGTTATTTTTTATCTGTGGCTGCTGGATCAATTATTGCTAGATATGTTTTCTTAAAACAAATTGAATACTTATCTCAACAGTTAAATTATCCAGTACCGTTAGGCGCTTGAAATGAGAAGGTTAAAGCAACCGCTATTTATGTAAAAGAACATTTAGGTTCTAGCGCTTTAAACCAATACGTGAAACTGCACTTTAAAAATACTGGCAAATTTTAGCCATAATTACTTATCGTAAAAGGAGGTAATAATGACTTATTACAATTGCAATGAATTTGCATTAGAACGTTTATCCAAACAAATTAGTAGTAAAAACAAACGGGTAATTGCGATTCAAGGTTTATCAGAAGATAAAGCCTTGCAATACATGAACGAAATTAAAGACTTAAATCAAGAAAACATTAAAACCGCTGAATGAACGGCACCAGCTCCTGGTACCAAAAGAGAGTTAGCAGAAGACATTAAGTCTACTTTAATCGCAAACACCAAAGAGGAGAATTTACAGTTTATTAAAAAGAAAAACTGATTCAACAAACTCTTTACTAAATTACATACAAATTACGTCAAAAATAAAATACGGGAATATCAACCTTACAGCAAGGATGAAAATACACGGACTAAAACCTTATTATGACCGTTAATTAACACTATTTCGTCATTAGGGCTAGCGTTAGGTTTACCTTTATTATCTACTTTGTTATATAGACAAGACGCAATCGTTAACGGTACTGTGAACGATGCTGGACACCGTGTAGGTGCCTTAGGAACCTCATTCTACATTGGAATGCTAACCTTTTCTATCTTATTAATTGTTTTAGGCGCCGTTTCATCAGTAATCGGTTTAATTATTAATTTAACTCAAAACAGAAAAGAATATAAATGGTCCAACGTTAACGATAACTTACAAAAACTCATTCAAAAATACTTTGTGTTAGATGATCATGGCGAACGTTATAAAAATTCTTCATGGTGAACAAAATTAATGATGAAGAATAAGTTTGTTATTTCTGATGACTACACGTTCTTTTACACCGACATTGATCCTAACTCCGATGATTATGTAAGCATCATCAAATCTATCAAGATTTTAAACTCTTTAAACAATAACGTTTTCTTTTGTTTAACTAACGTAAAATATATTGATGATGTTCGAATTTTCAAAAACTTGTTTCCATTAGGTAAGAGCAAGATTGTTAATTTAGATGCTTATAAAAACGGTTCTAACATCCGTATTATGACAAACTATATTATGAGTCAAGTCAAGTTAATTACCGGTATTGAACCACATAATTTATTAAGAAACCATCCTTACTTTGTAAACGCATTGTATAAATTTATCGATAAATCTAACAATAATGAAGAGTTTATGCAAGCGTTATTAACCTTAAAAAAATTCGTGGGTAAGTCTAGACAAGATGTCGCTTTAGACAAAGTTTCCGAAAACTACTTTGTGGATTTATTCTGTCTATGCATGTTTAGCGGAATTGATTACAATTGCTACATTAACATGTTTAGAGATATTACCATTTATGGTGTTTTATCAGAGGAAGTATTAGAAAACGATAACTTTAAAATCTTCAAATTAGAAGAAATTATGAACCGTAACTTTATTACTTACCAAGGTAACTCTATTTACTTTAAAATTAAAGATTTTGATTTAAACCTTTTAACTTTAAGGGATTTAGAAAATAAGTTAAAGAAACAAGCAACACTAGATAATACTTTAAGTGTGGCGGAATTAAATACACAACCAGTGCACGAAATTGAAGTAATTAGTACTGCTTTAAAAAACCGTGGTTTCCAAATCGCTAACAATGATATTAGTTACTTCAACATGAAGTATAAATCAACATTAGATAACGACGTTTACTTAAAACTAGTAACCAAACAAGAAGCCCAAGCGGGATTAAATTACGTGAAAGAGTTCTTGCAAAAATGTTATGCTGATAATATCTTTGGGGTGGTGTTAGATCTTTATAACACTCAACTCTTCTTCCAATTGATTAATGATCAATACGAATTAACTATCAGTATTTAGAAAACAAAAACCCAGTCACCACTGGGTTTTTGTTTATCTATTCTTAGAATTATTTGTTCATTAATTCGTTTTTTACGGCTACGAATTCTTCAATTCATGAACTTAAGATTTGACCAGCTTCTTCTCATGGTTGAGATTGTTCTAAGTCCACATTTAATAATTTAATTGTGTCTAATGGACTTAATGAATCCCCACTTGATAAGAAGTTAAATAATCTATCTTTAGCGCCTGGTTCATTTTTAATAACTCTGTCAGCCGCAATAATTGCTGCAACTTGACCGATAGCATATTTGTAAACATAGAAGTTGCCTACGAAGAAGTGGCTAATTCTTAACGGAGTGACTAAACCATATTTACTTTCAGAGCTCATAGTTTCTTCGAAAGTTTTCTTAGTTGGTAAGTATTCACTCATTAAATCATAGTAAGTCTTTTCAATGTTTTCGTAAGTGAATGGTAAACCTTGGTTTACTCATTCGTTAGCAACTCATTCAAAGTTACTGAAAATAACTTGTCTACTTGTAGTAGCGATGAAACCAGAAATCATTTCGTCTAAAATCATTAATTTCATTTCTGGATCGTCTTTGTATTTGTTTAATAAGTAGTGGTTTAACAACATTTCGTTGTTAATTGATGAAATTTCTGCGTAGAAGATTGAAGTTTCTTGGTAAATTTTTTGTTTTTGACCGTAGTAGTAACTGTTCATTGAGTGGCCTAATTCATGAACTAATGTATAAATTGATTGAATAGTTTCGTCATAGTTCATTGAAATGTAGTATTTGTTTAACCCTTTAGTGCCACCAATTGAGTAAGCTCCGGTTTGTTTATTTGGGTTTGGCAAGAAAGATACTCATCTTTCATCAAACGCTCTTTGAATGTGTGATTTGTATTCATCACCTAAAATACTTAAAGCGTTTAAAGCTTCAGCTTTTACTTCTTCTAAGCTAAATTTCACTTCTTTTTTCACTAAATCTAAACGTGTATCTCACGGTTTGATTTCGTCAACATTAATTAATTTCTTTAAGTATTCATTTCTTGCTTCTTGGTATTTTGCAATTAATGGTTTGTATTTTTTAACTTCTTTATACACGTGTTCAATGAAAGACACAGGAATTTCGTCACCAAAAGCCGTTCTAGCGATGTAATCGTTAAATTTTCTGGCTTTAGCGTTTGTGTTTAACATTAAGTAGTTGTAGTATAACGCTTTAGTTAAAGTGTTTCTCATGTCATAAAACGCTTCGTGAAAACTTAATCATGAAGTTCTTCTTAATTCTCTATCTTTAGATTTTAAATTTTTAAAAATGTCTGCTTGAGTTGCTAAAGTTACAGCGTCTCCGTTTGCGTTTTGGGCATTTTTAAATTTCAAATCATTGTCAGTTAAACTTGAGTAAATGTCTTCAAAGCCATCATCTGCTCTAGTAACTGTTGCTAATAATAATTCACTTTCTTTACTTAAAACATGAGGTTTAACTCTAAGAATTAAGTCAAATTCTCTTTGGTATTCTTGTAATTCAGGATCTTGTAAAGCTTGTTTAACAAAGTCTTCATGTTCGATGACTAAGTTATTGTAGTCAGACATTAATTGGTTGTAAGACACTAAGTCATTACTTAATTTTTGACTTCATGAAATTCATTTCGGATTAGCTAAATCTTCGTTCATGTTGTTTGATAAGTAGTTAAATAATCTGTTTGAGATTTTTTCAAATTCTTCATTATCTAACATTCAAGCTTTGAAGTTACTTAGACTGTCAAAAATGTGAGGATACATTGCCATCAATGCATCTTTTTGTTGGTTTCAGTCTGCATATAGTTCTTCTAAGGTTTTACCTTGTAATAAATCATCAATATCTCAAGTATATTGAGCAAGTTCTTTTTCTGTCATAGTTGTACCTTTCTTATCTGGATAAAACTAATATTAATTATATAAGGTTTTATTTAACCACTTAGAGAAGCTAGTATAAAATAAAAGGAGTTCAAACCGATTTTTTTATTCTCACTTTTTTATGACAGACTACAATAACCGTAACTTTTCTAAAGATTATTATGCAATTTTAGGGGTAAAACAAACGAGCTCTTCTGAAGAAATCAAAAGAGCTTATTTAACATTGGCTAAAAAATATCACCCTGACAGAAATAAAGCTCCTAACGCGGCAGAACTCTTCAAAGAAGTCAGAGAAGCTTACGAAATTTTAAGTGATGTTAATTTAAGACAACAATACGATCAATACCAAAATAAACAAAACACCGCAAACCAAAAAACTTATACTCAAACCCAAACATCTAATCAGCAGTCTTATTATGCAGAAGAAGATTCTGATGACGAATACTGGTATACCACTAGCGAACCTTTAGATGTGTACTTTGAATATAATTATTTTGACGAAGATGAAGGCACTTATTTTGCTACAGCTCAACAGCACTGGATTGATAATTTGATTCTTTTCTTCCAAAAGAGTAATACCTTAGCTTTATGGTTAAACGAATTGCAATGAATTAAAACTTCTAAGTTCAATGCTTTAAATAACATAGATGACACTTTAGTCATTGAGTGATGGTATTCTCGTAAATATGTCTTGTATTTGACTTTCTGTTCACAAAACCGTTTAACACCATTAGCAATTGAAGATTTTGTGGTTACCATTTCTGAAATCTTACTCAATTTAACAAACAACATTACATTAAATCGTTTAGACTCTGATGAGTACTTAAACTTAGAAGGTCGAGACTGAGATATCTTTTTAACCGAAGAAATTAATGCGGTATACTGACCACAAGTCCCAGAACAAAACATTTATCATAACTTGGCTTATTACAAAAAGAGTTTGTTTTATCAAAGTCCTCATTACGAAACAACTTGAAATGAATTTTTTCAAAAAATAACTAGTTTGAAAAAGACTAAAACTGCTCTAAATGAATTTTTCAGCTACATGGAATTAACTTTTAGTCAAACCAGAAAAGAATACACCTTGCCGAGTTATTTATTTGAATTTTTTTGTTTTCATACATTAAACAAACTTTACAGCGAAATTGATGTAGCTTTGGCTTGACGTTGTGTATCTTACAAGGACTACATAAAGGCGCAAAAACAATTAAGTCGTGACGAAAAGCGTGCCACTGTCGTTGATAACGCTGAAAGCACTGCATCCATCATTTTTTCTATTTTAAAGGGATTATTCTGAATTGGAGTAGTGGTCGGCATTGGAGTGTTAATTTGAGCTTGAATTTCAGGCAGACTTTAAACCGCGAATTTATAAGGAGACATTATGGCTGATTTAAAAGATATTGACTACACAAAAGATTATTACCAGATTTTAGGCATCACTCGTTCTGCGACTTAGCACGAAATTAAAGCCGCTTATTTAGCGCTTGCCAAAAAGTATCACCCAGATAAAAATAAAGCGCCAGAGGCTTTAGAAAAATTTAAAGAAGTTAGAAAGGCTTACGAAATTCTTAGTGACGATAACCTTAAGTCAGTCTACGATAATTATCAAGTCCAACGAGAACATACTAATAGCTACAGTTATAACCAAACCAACAGTTATTACAATAGTGGTTACTATAGTGGATCTTCTAATTCACACACTACTAATGATTATCAGAAAAATCATGATTTTTCTGATGAATACAAAAGTTTCGGTCAAGCCCCTAAAGACACTTTCTTTAAATATAATCCAGATGTTGATGGTAGTTATATTAGTTGTGTCGAAGAAACCGATATGGCACAATTAGTTAAATTTTTCCAAGCCTCTAATAATTTAACACGTTGACTAAACGAATTTTTCTGAGTCTTTTCTTCCGATATGGCTTGAAAATTTGGTGATACAGAAAAATTACTCGATGATTGAATGAAAGAGAAGTACAAAATTTATACCCAATTAATGTTATTGAGTCCAGACGCTTTTTTAGACCAAGAAACGTTTAAATTTGCAATCCAAGAATTATTTTTAAATTTAATTCATAACTTATCTTTAAGAGCCAGTCAAGGCACAGAACACTGGTTAACCAAACCTCAAGTCTTTATGCCAGAAGAAATTAACTGAGTGTACAAACCCAAAGTTGCCATCGACTGAGTGTGAAAAAAATATAAAAGTTTCGACTGAACTAAATTTTATACTGGTTACAACTTATATACAGATTTAGGTCAATCGCTACTCAACATTATTTATAAATATCAAGGCAAAGACAGAACGAGTCACGCCTATTTGGTTTCACAACGTTATTTTAAAGAGCACCAAAGTCAATTTGAAGTGCCACAAAAAAACTGATACTTCTTCAACTTCTACTTAATGAACAATTTGTACCGGGGTGTAACTAAAGCATCAGATTTAGGCGTTAGCAACTTCAACGAATACATAGTTAGAATTCGGAGAAGTCAAGCAGGAGACAGACAATCTTCTTTAATGAGTAAAGGTAAAGGTTGAGTCGGAATCATCTTTGGCGTGATTGTTGTTTTAGTCGCTATTATTATTGGCATAATTGCCCACTAAAAAAATCCACCTTCAATCATTACAGAGGGAAATAAAAATGGGACACTCCTTAAAAAGAAAGGAGTGTCTTTTTATATGTCTAGACACCTAAAATGAAGTGAATGACTTTATTATTTTCAATTATTTGAAACTAATACTAAAAAA
>NZ_BAABQM010000007.1:0-7559 GCF_040369755.1 Ureaplasma ceti
ATAAATACATTAATTATTACAATAACAAACGTATACAGAAAAAACTCAACTGACTTTCGCCAATTGAGTTTAGTTCTTGTGTTAAAATTTAAAACCAATTAGTGTCCCATAATCGGTTCCCACTGTATTCCTCCGAGGGTTTTTCTTTTCTTGCTTTTATAAAGAATCGTACTCAATTTGACTAACGTCGTCTGGAGTTGTAATTTTTTTGTTTTGTGAACTACCTAAAACAAATTCTACTGGTTCTTCTGGGAAGTGGTTAAGGATTAAACTAATTTCATCATTAAAAGGAATGGTGTTAGTTTTATTAGCATCGTAAGCTTTTATCAACATATCCACTTTTGCCCCTTGTGGGGTTTGAATAAGTTTGTATTCTTGTCTATCCACATAAGTAACTCCGTTAGCGTCAGTTTTAACTAAACTATCGTAAACAGGAATATAACTTGTCACTAAGTTGTGGTTTTCTAAAGCATTCTTCACATCAGTAATTAAATCTAGTGAGACAAATGGTCTGTCTGCGTCGTGAATTAAAACATTTTCTTGTTTTAATGCGTATTGTAAACCTTTGTATACTGATTCAGAGCGGCTAGAATCACCTTCAACTACTAATAATTTGTTAATTAAACGGAACATACTTTTATAAAAGTTAAACTTGTTAGATTGCACCACTAAAATAATTTTTTCACAATCTTTATCGTATTGGAAATTATAGATAGTGTGTTTAATTAAAAGCTCGTTGTTTAATTTGATTAATAATTTGTCTTTTTGGAAGCGGCTTGATGATCCTGCTGCCGGGATAATAACTGTATATTTCATTTATAAAATATGAATTCCTTTCTCTTTGGCTTCTAAATATAATTCTTCTGGTCAAGAACCAGGAACAACCTCACCGATGTGAATTTTATTCAACAAAATCATAAGTAGTTTGCTTAAGTTAATTTTAATCGACATTTGGTCTGGCGAATGTTTAATTAATTCAAGCTCGGTTGTTAGCGATTCTACATCCACGTGTCTTTGTTGGAGTTCTATTAAAGTTTGTTCATATGTGGATAACATACTAAAAGATATGATTGGCACGATATTACTGATGTCTTCGTAAAAGTATAATAATTCACTTTTTCTAGTTAAGTCGTCAAAAATCGGGTCCACTTCTTCTAAGTAACGTGAACTAGAATCGCCAATTTCTGTTAACAGAACTAGTTTATCGGTAGATAACTTTTGCATTAAGAAGTCATCGGTTTTCAGAGTATGGAACTTAGTGTAGAACGTTTTTAAAGATAATGTGGAAAAGTTCGCAAACTTAAAGTTAGTATCGATTTGTAATTCTTCGACTAACCTATGAAAAATTTCGTTCATTATTTCTAAAATTTCATCAGTTAACTTTTCTAGTAACTCTGTAGTTTTCAACTTATCCACAGATGTTACCCGTTTGCGAATTCAGATTTCTTCTTCGCAACCGGAATGAGTACTATCGTATACTACATCACGGCTAATGGTTGTGTTTCTTCAAATTAAACCTTGAAAGTTGGGTTCTAATTTTAATTCATGAAACAAATTAACGGTGTATAAGTTAGCATCGTTTAGCAGCTGGTACACAGTACTAGAGGAACGGTTGTCATAATTAATTAATCTTTGATCGTGTTTAGGATTAAAGGTTGTAATCTTAGGAATCGAAACGCTGTCCAAATGGTATAAAGCTTGAATTTGGTTAAATAGTTCATTAGAAAAACGGTCTATAAATTTTAACGTTTTATATAGACCGTTTTTACTGACATAACTACCTATAAAAAAGTAATTGTTTGCCATTATTTATATAAATTAATCCTATTTATCCTTCATGTGAGGGAATAATAATACGTCTCTAATAGTATCTTTTTCAGTTAATAACATAACTAATCTGTCGATACCAATACCCATACCACCAGTTGGAGGTAAACCGTATTCTAAAGCGTTTACGAAGTCCATATCCATGTCGTTAGCTTCGTCGTTACCTAATTCTTTTTCTTTTAATTGAGCTTCAAAACGTTCATATTGGTCGATTGGGTCGTTTAATTCGGCGAATGCGTTAGCAAATTCTTTTTGACCGATGAATAATTCGAAACGTTTTGTAAATCTTTGATCAGAGTAATCTTTTTTAGCTAATGGACTGATTTCAATTGGGTGACCAAATACGAATGTTGGTTCGATTAATTTTTCTTCACAGTATGTTTCGAAGAAAGCATTAATTACGTGACCATATTTCATTTGGTGTTTTTCTAATTCGATGTTGTGTTCTTTAGCGATTGCTACAGCTTCTTCATCAGATTTTACGTTGTAGAAGTTAACGCCTGTGTATTCGTTAATTAAATCTACCATGTGAACTCTCTTGAATGGTTTAGAAATATCAATTTCAAAACCTCTGTATTGACATACAGACTTGTTCATAGCTTTAGCAGCGTTTTTAATAACACCTTCAGTTAAGTCCATCATACCTTCCATACCAGTGTAAGCTACATAAGCTTCCATTGAAGTAAATTCAGGGTTATGAGTTGCGTCCATACCTTCATTTCTAAAGATTCTACCGATTTCGTAAACTTTTTCGAAACCACCAACGATACATTTCTTAAGTGGTAATTCAGTTGCGATTCTTAGGTAGTATTCTCTATCTAATGCGTTATGGTGTGTAATGAATGGTCTAGCAGCTGCTCCACCTAATGTTGGGTTAAGAACAGGAGTTTCAACTTCGAAGAAGCCGTTGCCATCCATGTAATTTCTAATTGATTTAACGATGATACTACGGTTAACAAAAGTGTTCATTGAATCGTCATTGACGATTAAGTCAACGTAACGATTACGCGCTCTTGCTTCTTCGTCAACTAAACCGTGGTATTTTTCTGGTAATACTTTTAATGCTTTAGATACGATATCGATATCTAAAACGTATAAAGTAACTTCGCCAGTCATAGTTTTCATAGGTTTACCTATAACTTTAACTATGTCGCCAAGGTCTATTTCTTTGAACTTTTTAAATACAGATTCTGGAACTTCTTTCTTTGAAACATAAAATTGACATGTACCTGAGAAATCTTTAAGTACACCGAATGTTTGACGTGTAATCATTACACGTCCAGCTAATGTGTAAGTTCTAAATTCGTCTCTGTTGTGAAGAGATTCTTTTTCGAATCCTTCGTATTCTTTAACGAATTCATTTAATGTGCAAGTACGTTCAACAATTTCTGTTTCATACGGATTTCTACCGTCTTGTTGTAACTCTTGCAGGTGTTGTCTTCTGACCAATTCTTGGTCAGTAAATTTTCTTTCCATAAATCCTCCGAATGTTTAAAGAGTTTAATTCATATGTGTATGAAAAAACTTTTTAAACAATAATTTAATATTAGTTTTTTTGTTGCCAGTAAATATCGTGACGCAGAATGTAATAAAAGCATATAAAAAATAAGCGACACAGGCATAAAAACTAGCTCACCACGTATCATTTTCGTGTATGTTTAATTTTAATTCAAAAACGAAGATATTTATTAAGAAACCAATAATGGTTATCAAAATTAATAAAAATATGATAATTAGAGGAATAATTAGGTTAATTAAGTTCTGTCTAATAGATAACGAGTTCAAGAAAATCAAGTAATTCTTAGTGCGTTTATAGACGAAAAACGCCGTAAAAGAAAACAAAATATAGTTTAGTAAATATATAAACCAGGTTCCAAATAATCAACTTCGGTAATGCTGGTGAGCGTAATTAACTAACCACTCGTGTTCTGGAGCGGTGCCACTAGTTAAAGAATAGATTGTTACCATGAAGATAAAAATCGTGGTAAGAATCAGCGATCCTAAACCTAAAATAGTTCACCAAATTCAAATAGACTTTAAGACATATTTGTAAATATTTAAGTTATTTGCCAGTAAATTAAAACCATTAAACTTAGTCTTAAAAGAAGACAAAGTTAACCGCTTGTTTTTAATGTAGTTATCCTTACTGTTTAAATCAATAATTTCACTAGCCATTAAGTTATTATATTGTTGAAAAATTAAGACGGTTTTTTTCAACCGGCCATGGATTAATTCGAGAATACTTCGCATTTCATCTACGACATTTTCCCGAAAATTCTGGTAGTTATACGGTTCAATAATTAAATATTTACTAGGTTTAATACATGCTAATAAAAGTTTAAATTTTCACTGATTAAATTCATTCATTCATTTAAATTTACTTAGTAAAATGTCAGAATCTAAACCAAACATTTCCAACATTTGACTTTGGTTATATGGGATATCTTTCTTATCGAACGAATAGAACATGTCTAAGATTTTTTGGTTTTGTAAGTTTTGGTCTAAAACGATTGTATTTTCACAAAAAGAAATATTTTCATAACAAAAGTTGATCCGATTCACATTATCTAATTGGGAAAGATTAATATTATCAATAAATAAATTACCGTCTAAGTCACCCTCGCTGTTTCTAATATATTTATAAACATTATTTAAAACGGTAAAATAGGTACTAGTTAAATAATGAACACCTTTATCTAACCGAAGAGATAAACCGTATTCATAATTTAAATCGGAATTTTTAAATTTTAACGACTCAAAGTAAAACATCTTATTTGTATTATAAAATACAATAAATTTATTATTTACTGAGGAAATAATTAAGGAGATAAAAGACATATGACACAATACGATGTTGTGGTCGTCGGAGCGGGCCATGCAGGGCTAGAAGCCGCTTTTGCTGCCGCAAAAAAAGGCATGAAAACAGCCTTAGTTACATTAGATAAAAACGGCGTAGCTTTAATGCCATGTAACCCATCAATCGGGGGACCAGCTAAAGGTACAGTAACACGGGAAATTGACGCATTAGGTGGAATGCAAGGTAAGGGTGCAGACGCTTGTCAATTACAAATGAAATTATTAAACTCTTCTAAGGGTCCTGGTGTATGAGCTTTAAGAGCTCAAGTAGATAAAGTAAAATACCACCATTGATTTTTAGAACAAATTGAAAAACAAGAAAATTTAGACTTAGTCATTGATGAAGTGACTGGATTAATTATCGAAGACAACAAAATTAAAGGTGTTAATTTAAAAAATAACGCTTTAGAATGTAAGGCGGTTGTATTAACAACCGGAACTTATTTAAAATCAGTAACTCATAGAGGTAGTGTAAAAAAAGAAGAAGGGGCAGATGGTTCAAAGAGAGCTAACTTCTTATCTGATTCTCTAAAAGACTTAGGCTTCCAATTAATTAGATTAAAAACTGGAACTCCTCCAAGAATCCAAAAAGATTCAATTGATTACTCAGTGATGCAAGAAGAACCTGGCACTAATGCATTATTAAGTTTTGAACATTACAACCCAACTTATTTACCTTACGAACAACAGTTGCCATGTTACATTATTCACACAAACGAAACAACGCACGAAATTATTAACTGCAACTTAAAGAAATCAGCAATGTATGGTGGAATGATTAACGGTATTGGTCCAAGATACTGTCCATCAATCGAAGATAAATTAGTGAAATTCCCAGATAAAGAAAGACACCAAATCTTCGTAGAACCTGAATCATTAGAACTAGACACAATGTATTTAGGTGGGTTCTCAACTTCTATGCCAGTAGAAATTCAAGAACCAATGATTAGAAGTTTACCTGGTTTAAAAGACTGCATTATTAAAAAATTTGCTTATGCAATTGAATATGATGCAATTGACCCAACTCAAGTAGCGCCCACTTTAATGACAAAAAAAGTTCAAGGGCTATTCAGTGCTGGTCAAATTAATGGTACTAGTGGTTATGAAGAAGCTGCTGGCCAAGGTTTAATTGCTGGTATTAATGCTGCTAACTACGCTGCTGAAAAAGAAATGCTAGTGTTATCAAGAACTAACTCATACATTGGTGTAATGATTGATGATATTGTCACTAAAGGTGTAACTGAACCATACAGATTATTAACTTCAAGATCAGAACATAGACTATTCTTAAGAAACGATAACACTGATGACAGAATGATTAAGATTGGTTACGAACAAGGCTTAATTCCCCAAGAACAATACGACCAATATTTAGCAGATATTCAAACTTCAAACGAAATCATCGCTTTATTAAAGAGTAAAACAATTGGTCAAGTAGACGAATTAAAATTCGAAGTGAAGAAAAATAATGCTTCATTATACGAATACTTAAAGAGACCAGAAATCAACTTACGTGATTTATTGCCATATATTGGAATTGATCCAGCGACTTTAAATACATTCTTAATTCAAAAGATTGAAATTAAAGTGAAATTTGAAGGTTACATTAAATTACAAGAAGAAAGAATTCAACAATTCAACAGTAGTAATGATTTAAGTCTAGCTGAAATTACTGACTATAAATTAGTTCCTAACTTACCTTTAGAAGCTAGAGATAAGTTAAACAAAATTAAACCATTAACTTTAAGCCAAGCCGGCAGAATTAGTGGGATTAATTTAGAAGACATCGTAAAGATTAAATACTATTTGGAAAACAAACATGAATAAAAGCGAATTTGAAAAATTCTTAAAAGAATTGTGTCCATGAGTTACTCAACAAACTTTTGAATTACTAGAAAAATATAAAAGTGTTTTACAAAGAGAAAACCAAAAATATAATTTGACTCGTTTAGATAGTGAAGATTTAGTTTACGGTAACTATTTCTTAGAATCTCTAATTCCGTACATTAAAACTGGTTTATTAGACGAAAACGACACTAAAAGCTTATTAGATATCGGTAGCGGTTCTGGTATTCCAGGTATTGTTTTAAAGATTCTCTTCCCTAAATTAAAGGTTACAGTTTTAGATTCAAACAACAAAAAAACAGAATTTTTAAACTTATTAGTGGAAGAATTACAATTAACTGATGTTACTGTCGTTTATGATAGAGCTGAAAATTGAGCTAAAAACCACCATGAAGAATTTGATATTGTAACTTCTAGAGCAGTTAGCGGTTTATACAAAATCTTAGAATTATCTTCAGCATTCTGTAAGATTAATGGTCTCATTATTCAACCGAAATCATTAAAGGCTGAAGAAGAGTTTAAAGAAGCTCAAGGTACAATCAAAACTTTACACTTAAGTTTAGAAGATAAAGTGACTTTTAACTTCTTAGAACATAAACATCATGTCTTTGTGTTTATCAAAAATAAAGCCACACCAAAACAATATCCAAGAAGTTGACAACAAATTATGAAAAAACCATTATAGTCCTATACTATATATATGTAAATTTCATAACCTAAAAAAATAACAAATATTTAAGAAAAAACCTGAGAGTAATTTTTGAATTATTCTGAGGTTTTTTTCTTTATTTTGTCTATAAAAAAATTAAAAAATCAAAAAAATAAAAAATAATTAAATTTTTTTGAAAAATCTATTGCATTTTTATTTCAAATGTAATATACTTTAATAGTTGTTCCAAAGTAACAACAGTTAGTTCTTTGAAAACTTAATAGAATCCGTCAATTTTTTGAGAGTTTGATCCTGGCTCAGGATTAACGCTGGCGGCATGCCTAATACATGCAAATCGAACGAAGCACTTGTGCTTAGTGGT
>NZ_BAABQM010000008.1:0-3136 GCF_040369755.1 Ureaplasma ceti
TAGTGCGGTGAAGATACCGATGTGGAAATACCCGTTCCCATACCGAACACGGAAGTCAAGCACATCAGGGCCGATTGTAGCAGAAATGTGAGAGTAGGACATCGTCGCGCAACCAAAAGACATTCTCTTAATTGAGGATGTCTTTTTTTGTGTCTTTTTAGGAGATAACCAAATAATTTTAGTGTAAAACTAAATTATGTGGAAGGGAAAACAAAATATGAAAGACAGAAAAATTAATTGAAACAACACTTATGTAGAACCCGCGCAAAAATTAGCTAAATTTGTAGAAAACAATTTTGAAGATATGTCAACGGAACTGAAAACTCAAATCCTTGATGAACAAAAAGCTAATATTGAAAAGTGAAAAAATAATGATCAACAAATTGAAGAAATTAAACAATTGATCAAAACGGAAAAGAAAGCACAACAAATCGTTAAAAAGAAATTTCAACGTTTTGGTTGAATTCTTTTATTTGTTCTAACACTTTCGATTGCTTACTGGTGCGTTAGAAGTAAATTTAAAGCTTTGGTAGAATGTTTAAAAGGTTTTAAACGTTGAGTTCAAGAACAAAAAGATAAAATTGCTAACATCATTCAAAACAAAATCAGTTTAATGAAGATGATGACAGGTGGTTACAGTATTAAAAAAATTTATTCTGAATACTTAAAGGCAATTGGGGCGAAATGCTTACAAAACGGTATGGTGGTCCCGGTGGCTGTTAGTGAAATGTGAAAAAACGGCGCCAATAATAAGGTTGGTTTAATTTATCAACCATATATTATTAAAAATAAAATTTATTCCTTGTTGCAAATGGAATACCTAGATACAGTGATGGTAACGACTTCTGCTACAGCAACTTGAACTGTTACCACTTATGATGCTGATGGTAAAGCACAAACAAGGTTTGTGTCTAGAACTGCATATCACCATGAACCAACACCGGTCTACAACTTTGGTGACTGCCATTTAGTAACAAAGTCAAATTTCGGCTGAAATTTTTCTTTAGAAACCGTTGCACGTAAAAAAAGAATCTTTAAATCTAGAAAATCACAATCAGTAGATGGTGATATTGAATTAGAAAACGATGATTTTAATGATGAATTCATTTTAAAGCCATTAGGTAATTTAGATGAATTGGGTAATGAAGTAAAGGCGAGAGAATTATTTACCGTTTTAGCTCAACAAAATTGTTTAGAATTTAAAACAATTGTGCCTAACTTTAAATTAACTAAAAAAGGTAAAGTTTTATTGTATTCAAAAACTAACAACAATTTAAGTTCTGGTTTCTATGGCAACAACTCATTAAGTTACTACTATTCTGGTAACCACGAAGAACCATTAGAATCAATTGTGGATAAGTTTAATAATGAAACTGGTCATGAACTAAATGAACTTTTAACTGGAATGGCTGGAATGAGTACAGTGCCAAACTTGGCTAACGAAGATACTAATGGTAATTTTGAAAACTACCGGATTAAAAACTTTGTCAATGATACAAGTGATGATTGTGAAGTTTATAACAACCAACCTAAAAATATGATGTTGGCTGTATTAGGACAATTACGTCATTTGGATAGATTCTTGGCAAACAGTAATAGAACTATGGAAAAATTTATTCCTTATGAAACTGAATCAGCAGAACAGTTATCTGCAGATTTATGAATCGTACCGTTAAGACGTTTTTGATATACAACAGAAACTTTATACGATGTACAAACTGTAGGTGATCCAAGTGTGGGTTATAGAACAGTGTCTGTTCCATACGTAAGATATTATGAACATGAAGAAAGAGTGTACTCTTTAATTAAGGGTCCACAAGCTAAAGTGGAAAATGAAACAGTTATTTTTGACAACACTTTAAACTTGTCTGAAGAAATTATTAACCAAACAACTAAACAATTAGCTGAAAGACAAGTTTACTATAATTTAGTAGATAACGACAACTTGTTTGTCTTAGGTAATACTGAAAAAACTTTTGCTTTAGAATTAGCGAATATCTTAAAATAACGACTAAATCTTGTTGCCTGAACGGGGTGACAAGATTTTTTTGTAGAAAAAAACTTATGCCATAAATTGACATAAGTGAATAAGTTTTAGAAAGTAGTCATGTTAACGTCTTGCATTGATTGTTCATCAGCTGCAAATTGAACGAAAGTTTCTAAATGTTGAGCACTTGCAAATACAACTTTTGGTCATGTGTTAATATCTGAGTTGAATTGTCTTACTCTTGAGTTGTATAGTCTTCTTGAAGCAGCAATTTCGTTTTCGATTACTTGTGATGTACTAATACCTTCCATAATTGAAGCGTGTGCTTTTAAGTTTGGGTATTGTTCGATTTGACCTAAAATAATTTTTTGCATGTGGTTAATTTGAGCTTGGTTTGCAGTTAATTGGCTAGAACCTGAACGTAAACCAGCTACTTGAGTTAAAGTTTGGTTTTCAAACTTTTGGTCACTTTCAATCAAAGCTTTTACTTTCATTAAAGTGTCGTAACGTTTCTTTTGTTCTACTTGAATTTGTGAAGTAGATTCTTCAATTTTAGTTTGTTGATCTACAAATTTGTTTTTACTCTTAACGTAGTAGACCAATAAAATGATACCTACAATAATTGTTAATCAAGATAATACAAATAAAATTCATCAACCCGCTTTTTGAGCGCCACTAGCTTGTACTTGAATTGGTGTTTCGTTAATTTGCGGGTTAAAACCGTCAGCCGTTTGTTGTTGTCTACTTGAATATAGATTACCCATATTTGTTTGTCTCCTTTAATTAATAATTTGATTTTATTAAAAATATTTAGGTTTCCAAGAGAAATGGGTAGGTTTTAAAAGAAAAATTCTAAAAAAATAGAAATAAATCGTTACTTTTTTGAAAAATCTTGTATAAATATATAGGTATATTTTTTCAGTTTTTCTTAAATAAATTTTTAAGAGAAAAAAATAAAAAAAATTTAAAAAAATGTTGACATTTTTTTAAAAAAGAGATATACTTATATAGTTGTGTTAATCACAACAGTTAGTTCTTTGAAAACTTAATAGAATCCGTCAATTTTTTGAGAGTTTGATCCTGGCTCAGGATTAACGCTGGCGGCATGCCTAATACATGCAAATCGAACGAAGCACTTGTGCTTAGTGG
>NZ_BAABQM010000009.1:0-1820 GCF_040369755.1 Ureaplasma ceti
GCTTACGCTAACCCTCTTCTTTAACCTTACAGCATTGGGCAGGTGTCACCCCATATACATCGTCTTGCGACTTAGCATAGAGCTGTGTTTTTGTTAAACAGTCCCCCCTCGCTATTCACTGCGGCTCACATTACATGAGCACTCCTTATTGCTAACTTACGGAGTCAATTTGCAGAGTTCCTTAACTGTAGTTAACTCGCTAGCCTTGGTACATTTATACCTGACCACGTGTGTTCGTTCTCGGTACGGTCAATTATTAAATTAACGTTAGAAACTTTTCTTGGAAGCATGATGTTTGTGACTTCTCTACTTGCCGAAGCTTTCGATGGTATTCATAGCTTATCGTTAGAGAGTACGGATTTGCCTATACTCACGACTTACTATTTAAACCGGAATCCAATAACCGGCTCACATTAACCTTCTCCGTCATTCCTTCACTCTAATAATTGGTACGGGAATATTAACCCGTTTTCCATCGGTTACGCTTTTCAGCCTGGCCTTAGGAACCGACTCACCCTGGGCGGACGAACCTGGCCCAGGAAACCTTAGTCAATCGGCTTGAAAGATTCTTACTTTCATTCGTTACTCACGCCTGCATTCTCACTTGTATGTAGTCCAATAGTGCTTACGCTCTACCTTCGCCCCAACATACAACGCTCGCCTACCACTTATTGAATAAATTCAATAAATCCGTAATTTCGGTTATACACTTAGCCCCGTTACATCTTCCGCGCAGAATCTCTCGACAAGTGAGCTGTTACGCACTCTTTAAACGGTGGCTGCTTCTAAGCCAACATCCTTGCTGTTTATGAAATTCAACATCGTTTTCCACTTAGTGTATATTTGGGACCTTAATTAACGATCTGGGCTGTTTCCCTCGCGACAATGAAGCTTATCCCCCACTGTCTGACTGCTGGAGTAAAATGTATGGCATTCAGAGTTTAATTCTATTCAGTACATCGAGGTGACGCCATCATAGATTCAGCGCTTTACCTCCACACATTCATAATCCAACGCTATTCCTAAAAATATTTCGGCGAGAACGAGCTATCACGGAATTCGATTGGAATTTCACCGCTAGCCACAGGTCATCCCCTGTCGTTTCAACGAAAGTGGGTTCGGTCCTCCAGTGAATGTTACTTCACCTTCAACCTGCCCATGGCTAGATCATCCCGTTTCGCGTCTATTGCTGCATACTAATCGCCCGATTAAGACTCGGTTTCCCTACGGCTCCGTATCTACTACTTAACCTTGCATACAACAATAACTCGCAGGCTCATACTTCAAAAGGCACGCTATCACACATTAATGTGCTCTAACACCTTGTAAGCTTATGGTTTCAGGTTCTATTTCACTCCCATCACTGGGTTCTTTTCACCGTTCCCTCACGGTACTATGCGCTATCGGTGACATAATAGTATTTAGGCTTACCCAATGGTCTGGGCAGATTCCGACAAGATTCCACGTGTCTCGCCGTACTCAGGATACTGCTAGGTATAAATATGATTTCGCTTACGAGGCTTTCACTCTCTATGGCTTGGCTTCCCAACCAATTCTGCTATCATATCTAAGTCCACATTGCAGTCCTACAACCCCGTATTGCTACGGTTTGGCCTGTTCCGCTTTCGCTCGCCGCTACTGACGGAATCACATTCGTTTTCTTTTCCTCTGGCTACTGAGATGTTTCACTTCACCAGGTATCGCTTCAATAACCTATGTATTCAGTTAAAGATTATATAAATTGCTTTATATAGGGTTTCCCCATTCGGAGATCAACGGATTACAGCCTCTTATCAGCTCCCCGTTGCTTATCGCAGATT
>NZ_BAABQM010000010.1:0-1769 GCF_040369755.1 Ureaplasma ceti
TTTTGATTGAATTTAATTGCTTAAATTCAATCGGAAAGATTGATGATAATATTTAGTTTACAAAGAACTACCTCTACTATTGCTAGTAGGAGAGTTTGCACTCTCAAAACTTAATAGAATCCGACCAATAGGCATTCTAGGTTAGAATGTTGAGCCCCATTGGATTTGTATAAAAATGTACACTATAAAGTACGTAAGTAATAAATTACTCCGAAGAAAGGAGGTGATCCATCCCCACGTTCTCGTAGGGATACCTTGTTACGACTTAACTCCAGTTACCAATCCTATCCTAGACGTCTGCCTCCTTGCGGTTAACATAACGGTTTCAGATATTATCAGCTCCCATAGTTTGACGGGCGGTGTGTACAAGACCCGAGAACGTATTCACCGCGACATGTCTGATTCGCGATTACTAGTGATTCCAACTTCATGGAGGCGAATTTCAGCCTCCAATCCGAACTGAGAACGACTTTTTCCGATTGGCTCCACCTCACGGTTTGGCAACGGTTTGTATCGTCCATTGTAGCACGTTTGCGGCCCTAGATATAAGGGGCATGATGATTTGACGTCATCCCCACCTTCCTCTGCCTTGCGACAGCAGTCTTGCTAGATAAATTAACTAGCAACAGGGGTTGCGCTCGTTGCGGGACTTAACCCAACATCTCACGACACGAGCTGACGACAACCATGCACCACCTGTCATCCTGTTAACCTCCACTATATTTCTATAGCTTTGCAGGAGATGTCAAACCTAGGTAAGGTTCTACGTGTATCGTCAAATTAAGCAACATGCTCCACCACTTGTGCGGGTCCCCGTCAATTCCGTTTGAGTTTCATTCTTGCGAATGTACTACCCAGGCAGGTTATTTAATGCGTTAGCTGCAGCGCCGACACGTTCGTGCCGACACTTAATAACCATCGTTTACGGTGTGGACTACTAGGGTATCTAATCCTATTTGCTCCCCACACTTTCGAGCCTAAGCGTCAGTGATAGCCTAAGTTCTCGCCTTCGCCACCGGTGTTCTTCCATATATCTACGCATTCCACCGCTCCACATGGAATTCCAGAACTCCCTACTACACTCCAGATTACCAGTTTTTGATACAAACCTTCGTTAAGCAAAAGTCTTTCATACCAAACTTGATAATCCGCCCGCGCTCGTTTTACGCCCAGTAAATCCGGATAACGCTTGCATCCTATGTATTACCGCGGCTGCTGGCACATAGTTAGCCGATACTTATTCAAATGGTACAGTCAAATCATAATCATTTCCTATTATGACCGTTCTTCCCAAATAAAAGAATTTTACAATCTGTAAGACCTTCATCATTCACGCGGCATTGCTCCATCAGGCTTTCGCCCATTGTGAAAAATTCCCTACTGCTGCCTCCCGTAGGAGTATGGGCCGTGTCTCAGTCCCATTGTGGCTGTTTTACCTCTCAGTACAGCTACACGTCATTGACTTGGTGAGCCGTTACCTCACCAACTATCTGATATGCCGCACCCTCATCTAAAGGCGGTCCTGTAAAGGACCTTTCAATATTTCTTCATGCGAAGAAGTATTGGTATTCGGTATTAGCTAGTCTTTCGACCAGTTATCCCCATCCTAAAGGTAGATTGGATACGTGTTACTCACCCGTTCACCACTAAGCACAAGTGCTTCGTTCGATTTGCATGTATTAGGCATGCCGCCAGCGTTAATCCTGAGCCAGGATCAAACTCTCAAAAAATTGACGGATTCTATTAAGTTTTCAAAGAACTAACTGTTG
>NZ_BAABQM010000011.1:0-1347 GCF_040369755.1 Ureaplasma ceti
TACAGTGGGAACCGATTATGGGACACTAATTGGTTTTAAATTTTAACACAAGAACTAAACTCAATTGGCGAAAGTCAGTTGAGTTTTTTCTGTATACGTTTGTTATTGTAATAATTAATGTATTTATGAATTTCTTTTCTCATTTCTTCAAAAGAAAGTTTGTTATCAAATTTATAAACTAATTCAGTTTTCAAAATTCTAAAGAAGTATTCAATTGGTCTATTATCTAACGAATTACCTACTCTAGATAAAGAGTGAGTTCACAATTTAGTTTTTAAATATTTGATGTATTCAATATTAGTAAATTGGAATCCATGATCGGAATGACAAATTATATTTTTACCTTTAATTTTTTTAACAACATTCATTACTGTTTTTAAATCATTAGAAATTGAAAAATCATAAGAAACAATTTCTTTCGTTTTTCAATTTATTGCGGCAGTTAAATACGCAAAGTTTCTACCTTGCGGATAATCGATAGGAATATAAGTGGTATCCAATGAAATAATTGTGTTTTCGTGATTTAAGTTGTCGTAATCACGATTAGCGTAATTCTTAGCTATATATTCAGTATTTTTAATTTCTTTTGGTTTGGCTTGTCTAATTTCAATTTGACATTTCAAATTAAACTTATTCATTAAACGACCGACATAACGATCGCTATATTTAATATTTTGTTGTTCTAAAAATACTTTTAATGGTCTACGCCCTAAATTATTATTATGTTGTTTTTGAATATTTTTCATTGTCAAAAACACCATATTAACGTAGTTAATACGATTAATTTGGTTTTCGGTCAATGGTTGATTATTTCGATTTTTAATTCTATTAATTGTTGATTTAGATAAAAATCCTGCAGAACTCCAGGCTCTACAACTGGTTTTTGATCTTTCGATAATTTTTCTAATTTTTTCCTCATCTTCTGGAGGTAACACCCCAGATTCATACAAGTCAATATAATGTTTAATAATTTCATCCAAATCATCACGATGAATGTATTCAGACGGATGCTTTTTCTTTTTTAAAATTAAGGCTTGTTTTTTAATTTGTTGTTTTTTAGGATTGGTAATTTTTCTTCCGGAATGACTAATAAGAACGTTAATATTTTTTGTATTCATATAAAGTTTGTATTTCTTCTTAAACACTTTGAAAGCGTCATGATATTGAACTTTATTTTTAATTTTATCTAAGTGTTTTAATTTATGGAAATACTCGGTTTCAAATTTTTTAGTATTAGTTTCAAATAATTGAAAATAATAAAGTCATTCACTTCATTTTAGGTGTCTAGACATATAAAAAGACACTCCTTTCTTTTTAAGGAGTGTCCCATTTTTATTTCCCTCTGTA
>NZ_BAABQM010000012.1:0-1196 GCF_040369755.1 Ureaplasma ceti
TTTTGGTTGCGCGACGATGTCCTACTCTCACATTTCTGCTACAATCGGCCCTGATGTGCTTGACTTCCGTGTTCGGTATGGGAACGGGTATTTCCACATCGGTATCTTCACCGCACTATTCGGTAGAACTTTGTAAACTAAATTTATCAATCAATCTTAAATATTAAGAACTTATCTAAGTCCTCGAATTATTAGTATCAGTTAGCTAAACTCCTCGCAGAGCTTACACACCTGACCTATCAACGTCATAGTCTTTAACGATTCTTACCCCACTTAAGGGAGGGAAGATTAATCTTGAAGCTGGTTTCACGCTTAGATGCTTTCAGCGTTTATCCATTAGGCACGTTGCTACCCTGCAGTGCAGCTGGCGCTACAACAGGATCACAAGTGGTGCCCCCATTCCGGTCCTCTCGTACTAAGAACAGAGCTTCTCAATCTTCCTGCGGGCATGACAGATAGGGACCAACCTGTCTCACGACGGTTTGAACCCAACTCACGTATCTCTTTAATCGGCGAACAGCCGAACCCTTGGAACCTGCTCCAGCTCCAGGATGAGATGAGTCGACATCGAGGTGCCAAACAGTGCCGTCGATATGAACTCTTGGGCACTATCAGCCTGTTATCCCCAGAGTAGCTTTTATCCGTTGAGCGATGGCCATTCCATTCTGAACCACCGGATCACTATGACCTAGTTTCCTACCTGTTCGACTTGTAAGTCTCACAGTCAAGCACCCTTATACCATTACACTCTAAACACGATTTCCAACCGTGCTGAGGGTACCGTTGCGCGCCTCCGTTACCTTTTGGGAGGCGACCGCCCCAGTCAAACTGCCCACCTAACACTGTCCTCTAGCCAGTTTCATGGCTACAAGTTAGAAGAATCTAAATGCAAGGGTAGTATTCCAACGTCGACTCCATAAATCCTAGCGAATTTACTTCAAAGTCTCCTACCTATGCTCTACAAACATTCAAATTCTTCAATATTAAGCTACAGTAAAGCTTCATGGGGTCTTTCCGTCCAATCACGCCAAGAGGGCGTCTTCACCCTCACCAGGATTTCACCGAGTCTACAGTTGAGACAGTCAAGAGATGGTTACACCATTCAAGCGGGACGGAATTTACCCGACAAGGAATTTCGCTACCTTAGGACCGTTATAGTTACGGCCGCCATTCACTGGGGCTTCAGTCAAGAGCTT
>NZ_BAABQM010000013.1:0-1000 GCF_040369755.1 Ureaplasma ceti
TTTGTGTCTTTTTGAATCTTCCAAGATAATTAATCAAAAGATTGTAGACTAAGAAAATACGCGGAACAACCATGATATTAACGAAAACACAAATGGGCTTAATAATAAAAGCCATTTACTAGCTTATGGTGTTTCAACGTCTATAAATGCATTGTGTGTTTTGTAATGAGACTAAGCTACGGTTTATAATATTTCACATTCTTGAATGTATGAGTTTGTTTAAAATGGTGAAAAATAAAACAGAAAAACCCAACCTTGCGGTTGGGATTTTTTTATAATGATTTAACAATTGAATTGATGAAGTTTTCTAAATCTTTGTCTTGTAGGATTTCGTCTTTGACTTTTGTACACCATTTCAACAAGTTATCGTTGTTAACCTGAATACAAGACGGTTTTATTGTCATAAATTTTTTAATAATACTAATATCGCTTAACTTAACATTAAATTAATTGAATATTTTAGTTCAAGCAAATAAGTAGATAGAGAGTTTGTCGTTAGAATTTAGATCATTTAAAAATTTATTTTATCCACTTCTTTGCAATATACTTTTAAGATTTTAGTTTTCAGACAAAATAATTGTGCATAACTATTTTTAATCTTATGTTGATAATACAATTTTTGAAAGTTTAATTATGAATATTGCAACGTTAAAGTTTTTCGTTTAAAGTAAAAAAAATAAAAACATAACAAAAAGATTAGGTTCTTTTTTTGTTTTAATAAATTATTTATTTTGCACACCTTTGGATTTATTAAGAAATTTTAATGTTTTTGCATATTTAATCACCAAAATTAACTTTTTGTTATATAAATATATAATTATATCTTCATAATATTTATGAACGATTTAATCGTTTAAAAAAATAAAAAAAAATTTTAAAAAAATGTTGACATTTTTTTAAAAAAGAGATATACTTATATAGTTGTGTTAATCACAACAGTTAGTTCTTTGAAAACTTAATAGAATCCGTCAATTTTTTGAGAGTTTGATCCTGGCTCAGG